>JAYVCF010000028.1:0-7124 GCA_043750095.1 Deltaproteobacteria bacterium | reverse complement strand
TCTCGTGGCGGCGGATCGTCGACCACTGACGATCGTACGGCTCCGGAGGCGTCGGTTCGTCGACCACCGGCGATCCCAATGGCTCCGGAGGCGTCGGATCGTCAGTGGTCGACGATCCCGATGGCTCTCGAGGCGGCGGATCGTCGACCACCGACGATCCCGGCGACGACCGAGGCGTCGGGTCGTCGGCGGTTGGCGATCGGTGCGGCTTCGGAGGCGGCTGGACGTCGAGGGCTGACGAGTGTGGCGACTCTCGAGGCGTCGCGGCGTCGGTGGTTGGCGATCCGGCGACGCTGGAGAGCTCCGGGTCGTCGGTGGCCGGCGACCGGACGACCACGCTGCGTGGGGCGCGTCGAATGCCCGTGATTTGATGGCGACGTGGCGCCGGGGAAGCCGCGCAAGCACGTTCTCGTGGGCAATGTCTTGGCTGCTATCCCGCTGCCCTCTTCGTCTCCTGGTACCACCACGCCGGCATGCTCGTCTCCAGCTCCCACTCCACCTGCATCGGTCTCGCGCCGCGGTGTCCACGATAGAATACGCGGCCGAGGTTGAGGTACGGGCTCGTCTCGCCGCGGTCGTCGCTCCTTCGCTGGCGGACGAAGAGGACGACGTTCGCCTCGCCGTCGCGACGCGCGGCCATGTATCTCCGCCCCGCCGGCGCGTCCACGTGGCAGGTGCTCTGGCTCTCCCAGTGAAAACGCGCCGGGCTGATCGGGTAGTCGTCGTAGAGCGTCGTGGGCGTGTAGTGCTTCTCGCTCTTCTCGAGCGTCACCAACAGCACATCCGTCTGGCGCGGCTTGATGTGCACTGCGCCGATCTGGACGCGGCTGACGCCGCCCTTCGAGTTGCGCTCGTCGAAGGCAGCGAAGATCTCGTCCAGCGTGTAGGTCGCGTGCACCAAGAGCGGCACGTCCGCGAGCGAGCCGCCGAGGGGCGAGCCCAGCCACCTCGATCGATCGGTCAGCACCGCGAGCAGCTGTGCGAGCTCGCTGCGGAGGCCGGGGCGGGACCAGAGGTGCGCCCAGGCGCGCGGCATCTCGGTGTACGGCGAGCGGACCCAGCCGAGTAGGACGAACAAGGCGCGCTGGATCGGATCGCCCGCGTCGGCGGAGGGCGCGGTGTCTTGGGCGACGAAGGCGCGCATGCCGGCGAGGCGGCGTGCGTCGTCGATGTGGAGCATGCGCGAGAACGCGCGCTCGACTTGGAGGTCGAGATCATCTGGCTTCGCTCTTGTGTCGGGGTCGAGGCCCGCCTCTCTTCGTAGGCGCGACCAGCACCAGTCCTTGCCGTAGAGATCGTCGGGCTCGGTCGCGGTCTCGCGGAGGAACGATGCGAGCGTGACCTCCCCTACCCGCGCGGCGAAGTGCTTCAGGTCGTCGACGAGCGCCCGCTTGCCGAGGCCTAGCGCCGCGTCGATGTTCTTCAGCACGCTCTCTTGCGACTGGCGATCGAGCTCGATCACGCAGCCGCTCGGGAGCGAGGGGAAGCCGCGCTCGATCTCCGTCTTGATGCCGCGCCGCGTGCCGCCGACGATCGCGCGATAGCGCAGGTCGAAGCGGAACTTGCGGTTCGCGTCGCCGATGAAGTCGAGGACGGTCAGGCAGTCCTTCGTCGGGCTCTTGCGAAGGCCGCGGCCGAGCAGCTGCAGGAACACGGTGGCGCTCTCTGTCGGGCGAAGAAAGAGCACCGTGTCCACATCCGGCACGTCCACGCCTTCGTTGAAGAGGTCCACGCTGAAGATCGCGCGCAGCGTGCCGGCTCGGAGCTCGCCCAGCGCGCGTTCGCGCTCGGCACGCGGCGTCAGCGCGGACACGACGGAGGCGGGAAGCTGCGCCTCGGTGAACTTGCGCGCCATGAACGTCGCGTGCGCGATGTCAACGCAGAACCCGAGTGCGCGCATGGATGCCACATCGCGCACCCGCCGCGACGTTTCGCGTAGGACCATGCGGGCGAAGTAGTCGTCCGCGGTGTAGAGGTTACTGAGGCGCGCGGTGTCGTATCGGCCACCCGACCACGGGATGGCGGCGAGATCGGGCGCGCCACCAACTCCGAAGTAGTGGAACGGCGAGAGTAGGTCCTGATCGAGCGCCTTCCACAGGCGCAGCTCCGACGCGATGCGGCCGTCGAAGTATGGCAGGATGCTCTTGCCGTCGGCGCGCTCGGGCGTGGCCGTGAGGCCGAGGAGCACACGCGGGTGTAGGTGCGAGAGCAGGCGCGCGTAGCTCTCGGCGGCGGCGTGGTGGAGCTCGTCCACGATGACCACGTCGAACGCGTCCGGCGGCAGCGCGGCGATGCGATCTAGAGAGAGACTCTGGATGCTCGCGAACACGTGCTCGCCGCGCACGGGGCGCTCGTCGCCCACGTGCAGCTCACCGTGCCAGCTCGGGTCGCGCACCACGACGTCGAAGGTGGCGACCGACTGCTCGAGGATCTCGCGTCGGTGCGCGACGAAGAGCAAGCGTGCGCGCGGTAGCGTCGCGCGAAGGCGCTTGTAGTCCAGCGCAGCGACGACGGTCTTGCCGGTCCCGGTCGCGGCGACGACGAGGTTCTTGAAGTGGCCCGCCTCGCGCTCGGCGGCGAGGTCGGCGAGGATCTCGCGCTGGTGTGGGCGCGGCTCCACGTCGAAGAGAAAGAGGTACTGCTTGGTCGTGGCGCGCTGCGCGTCGATCGCCTTGTCGAACTCCTCAGCCACGTAGGGGCGGAACTCGGGGTCGTCCCAGTACTGCTCGAAGGTCGTGCGGAACTTCTGGAGGATGGGGCTGTTGTCGATCTCGGAGAGGCGCACGTTCAACTCGAGGCCATCGAGCATGGCGGCGGCCGAGAGGTTCGAGCTGCCGACGCATGCGGTGCTGAAGCCGCTCTCGCGGTGGAAGAGCCAGGCCTTGGCGTGCAGGCGCGTGCGCGTGGTGTCGTAGGAGACGCGCACCTCTGCCCCGAGATCGCGGAGCGCGTCGAGCGCGCGGCGGTCGGTCGCGCTCATGTACGCGGTCGTGAGCACGCGGAGAGAGCCGGGATGGCGGCGCACGAGATCGGCGAGGGCATCCTCGACGAGCCTGAAGCCCGACCACTTGAGGAACGAGCAGAGCAGGTCCACCCGATCGGCCGACGCGATCTCGCGCTTCACCCCCTGCCGAGCGAGACGTCGTGTCGGCCGTTCACGAGCAGATCGCTCGAGGACAGCGGCAGCTCGGGACGCAGCGGCGAGACGGGCGCGCCGAGTCCGACGGCGGGCTTGCGCACGGCGAGCAGCCTCCTGCCGGGCAGCGCGATGCGATCGTCCTGAGTCGCGCCCGAGTGCTTCGTCTCTTCGAGCAGCGTGAGCAGCGCGTTGGTCAGCGCGATCTGCCGATGCATCGCGTCGTTCTCTTCGTCGCCCTTCGTGGACGTGGGAAACGAAGCGAGAGCGTGCACGAGCCGCGTGTGCACGAGCCGCGCGAGCGCGCGCGGGCTCTCGGAAGGATCGAGCAGCTCGATCTCACGAAGCGCGATGTCGTGCCGCGAGAGCCGCGCGTCGAGCCCGCGCGTGATGGGCGCGTCGTACACGCCCTGCGGCAGCGCAGTTCGATCCTCTTGGTCCTTGGACAAGTCCGCGCGTGACTCCCGAGGGTCACCATCTCACGACGGCGCTCGGGCCACATCACCCCGCCAAGCGACACCATCGGCCTTGCGTTCCGCTCGGTCTTCCCCGCACGCTCGCCGACGGGTCCCACCACGATGAGATTGCTGATCACGCTGGGCGTCGTGCTCTTCTTCTGTCTCTTCATGGGCGTCACTGCGATCTCCATGGGCGTCGGCGCGGCGTACCCGCCGATCAACCTCGTCGCACAGCCGTTCGTCTGTCCCGGCGGCCAGATGGTCGCCCAGCAGTCCTTCCAGAGCCCGCGGCCGGGAACGACTTACGTGAGCGCCGCGTGGACGTGCGTGGAACCGTCGGGAGCGCGGACGCCCATCCCCTACGTCGCCCTGATCGCCGGCCCGATCCAGGGGATGGTGTGCTTCGGCTTCATCGCGCCCTTCCTGTTGTTCGGTGCGCTGCGCGGCAGAGCCCGTCGAACGACCTGACTCACCGCGCGCAGACGCCGTGAGCGCAGTTGACGGATTGTGCTGACGCTCAACAATCTCGCGGTGGAACGCAAGAAGCGAAAGGGCAAGACGGAGACGTTCTCGGTCTCCGTGTCGCCAGAGACCAGGGCACGGCTGCGTCGGGCGGCCGATCGTGCTCACGGGGGCAACGTCTCGGCGCTCATCGAAGCGATCGCCGTGGAAGCCGAGCGTCACGAGTCGCTCGCGTGGTTTCTGCACAGGGCGCCGCCGATCGACGAGCGTGAGTACGAGGCGTTCTTGAAGGAGATGACGACTCCACGGCGGCGCCGGTCGAAGGCCGCGTGAGCCCCGCGCGAGGCCGCGCGGTCGCATGATCGCGGTCACGCTCGACACGGGCGCGCTGATTGCGATCGAGCGGCGCAAGCCACGCGGCATGATGCTGCTTCGCACGGCGCAAGAACACCGCGCTCGGCTCGTCACGATCACCCCCGTCGTGGCCGAGCGGTGGCGTGGCCGAACCGACGAGCGCGACCGGATCAAGCGCATCGTGGAGCTGGTTCCTCGTCCTCTGGCTGCCACGGAAGCCGCGGGGCGAGCGCGGTCCGAGCTTCCCCCTCGATGAGAACCACGAGCCCGTTCGCAAGCTGCTCGCGAACGTACCGGTCGCCGACCCGCTCAGCGGCCGAGCTTCTTCTTCAGCTCCGCGAGCTCCTGGTCGACGTCGCGCGCGTCGCGCTCCTTCTTCTCTCCGCGCGCCCTCTTCGCGACCTCGCGCTGACGCTCGGCCTCCGCGTGCGCGGCCTCGGCTGCGCGGAGCTCGCGCTCGAGGCGCGCAGTGCGCTGCTCGAGCGTCTCCTCGGGCGCGGGCGCCTCGTCCTTCGCCGCGCGGACGGCCTCGCGCACGACCTCGATGCCGGTGCCGAAGCCGAGGCCTTGGACGAGCGCGCGGAGAAACGACATGCGGCCAAGATAAACGAGTGCGAGCTCCGGCCGCAAACGCGCGCGACGTCGGATGGTACGATCGCCGCGCCGATGCGCTCCGCACTCTTCGTCCTCGTCGCCTCCGTGCCCGCGCTCGTCGCGGCGCGATATCGACGCGTCCGCACCGCATGAACGCGCCGTCTGGGCAGAACGTCGCGGCGTTCCGCGTTCGTCGCAGTCGTCGATGGCTCGCGCTAGTCCGCGGGGCGTAGCGCGATCGTCAGGCGGTCATGGACGGCGTCGCGCAGCCGCGCGTCGAGCGCGGTTCGTGTGATCCGCTCGCGCAGGACATCCGGCGTGGCCAGGCCACGAGCGAGCGCGACGCGCGCGTAGCTCAGATCCTTGGCGCGGCCCGCGACCAGCTTCGAGACGAGCAGGTCGTGGACCTCGAGGCAGAGGCCGGTCGCTCCGCGCGTGTTCTCGTTGTTCACGCGAACGAGGCGCGTCTGCCAGCCGTCGGGAAGCACCGCGGTCGTCGGCCCGACGCCCTGCGCGTAGTAGCCGTACGTGTCGTGGAACGGAGAGAGCTCGCCGATCGATCCGTCGATGAGGTCGGCGCGCTCCTCGTGATTGCGCGGGTAGATGTCGGCTTCGTTCGAGACGAGCAGCTCCGCCGGTGCGTCCGGGAATTGTCCCAGGATCGACTGGCTCCCGAGGACCACGATCTCGTCGTCTTCGGCGATCGTCGCCGCAGCGCGCAGGATGTGCTCGAGCTGCGCGCGGGTCACGGCTCGGGCTCGGGCTCGGCGACCTCTCGGAAGATCCGCCATCGCTCCCGCGGCGAGAGCGCTCCCGCGAACGGGGTGGTCTGTCGCATCGCGCGCGCGTGCTCGGAGGGATCGCGCATCAGCGCGAGGAGCGCCGCGCCGGGCCCGTCGAGCGCGGCGCGCCACGCGGCGACGTAGGACGCGGACATCGGCGCGCTCCGCTCCCAGTCGGCGACGCGAGCTCGCGCCCGCGCGACGATCGTCTCGTCCCGGTCGATCGCCAGCGCGATCGCGCGGTGATACGCGAGGCTTCGCTCCTCGGCGAGTCGGTGACAGGCCACGCGTCATTCTAGCGTGAGCCCGCGACGCTGTCCGAACCGCTGCGCCCGCGAGGCGGGTACACTCCGCGGCACGCATGAGCGCCTCGCGGGGCATGCTCGCGATGTGGACGCTGAGCGCGCTCGCGCCCGCGGCCGCGCGCATCGACACCTGTCCGCCCGGGACCATCGGAGAGTCGCGCGGGCAGTGCGTGCCCGCGCCGTGCGAGACGCGCGACGACTGCCTTCCCTGGTACGAGTCGCTCTGCGGCACCACGGACGGGCTCGATCGCATGCAGTGCGGGACCTCGATCGCGTGCACCGATCAGCACCCTCTGCGCGACGTCGAACGTCGGAACGCCCGGAGTGTGGCGCTACCAGGTACGCGACGGCACTCCGAGCTCGAGCTGACCTCACCCGGCGCGAGGCCGTCGAAGGGAAGATCACTCGAGCACGAGCGTCGTCACGCTCATCGCGGGCATCGCGTACACGAACGCGTTGCGCGCGCTGATGGGCGCGTCCGCGGCGTGCACCGGCATCGATCCGGTGGCCGTGAGCGTGTACACGTGCGCGACGCTGAACCGGCGCGTGTGCGTGACCGCGATGCCGGCGGTGTGCATCGCATCCGACTTGTTGATCGCCACGACGATCATGCGCTCGGGATGGCCCGCATCCACGCTCGCGTACACCGAGGACTGCACCGCGTCGCTCGTGGTCGCGGCGATCGACGTGTCGCCGAACGTGCCGCCGGCGCCGTCGTAGTTCCGGTACATGCGCAGGCCCCCCACGATGAAGGGCTCGCTGCCCGCCATCGGCCACTCGGTGGCCATGAACACACCCTCGCGTCCGAAGATGCCGAGCACGTCGGCCTCGGCGATGCCGCCGGAGATGTGCGTGGCGCCGCCGTAGTTGTACTCGCTGAACGCCAGACGGGTGCCCGGATAGTGCGCGGCGATCTGCTCCCGCAGGCGGGGGATCAAGCGGATCGCGCCGCCCGAGCAGCAGGACGTGATCCAGCTGGTCTCGACGTAGCTCGCGTCCCAGAGCGAGCGCGGTGCCTGGAGGCGCGCCGCGG
>JAYVCF010000027.1:0-7965 GCA_043750095.1 Deltaproteobacteria bacterium | reverse complement strand
TACTCGAGCTCGTTCACCACGTAGATGCCCGGGGTTCGGTACATGTCGTTCTGTGGGTCCGCGCCGGCGGCGATCTCGAAGGTCGAAAGAATGCCGTCGCCGTCGAGGTTGCCGATCGCGTCGAACGAGTAGAGCGCATCACCTGCTGCGTGGCCGCAGGAGTCGGTCGAGTTGTTGATGCAGTACTGATAGTAGATCGGGTCGGCCAGGTTGAAGTTGAGCGACACGAACGGGGCGAGCGTCGCCTGCGAGAAGTCGACCGTCTGCTTGGTGAGACCCGCCGCGCCGGTGACCGTGTTGGTGCTGCACACGGGCGAGACGGTGCACGCGGTGGATGCCTGGGAAGCGGCGCGCGTCACCGCTCGGACCGCCCAGTGCTCCGCCTGGTAGTAGGAGGCCGCGCCGGTGAAGAGGACCGCGAGGTTGCTGCTCGCCTCAGAGGTCTTGGCTCGGCGGGTGTAGTTCACGAAGGCCGGGATGGCGATGGCCGCCAAGATACCGATGATCGCAACGACGATCATGAGCTCGATCAGCGTGAAGCCAGACTTGCGGTTCTTGACCATCCTCATCATTGCGATCCTCCGGTTGGGGTGATGTCCTCCTCGTGCACTGCGCATGCCAGCGTCGGAGTACAGCCTCGCTGCCATGCGTGGTCTGTTTGTGACGAGAAACGTCCAAGCGAGCCCGGAGAGGTGACGAGAACCGTCACTCCCAGCCCGTCGTGAGGTAGGGGCCGCCGATGCCGCGCGAGACGTAGACGCGGGACGTCGCCGCGTAGCCCTCGATCGCCATCACGATTCCGTCGCCATCCAGATCGGCCTGCGCGTGCGACACGAACCAGAAGTCCGTGCTCGGATAGCCCGGCACCGACGTCGCCTGACCTGGCGGGCCCGCGAGCACCTGGTACTGGAAGCGCACGTTCGTATCCGGCATCGCGCCGAGCTGGCGCCAACTGCCGAGCGTGGCGTCGAACGGAGACGTCGTGCTCGGCGCCGCATAGGCTGCGGGCGACCAAGTCGGGACGTTGGCGTACTGGCCGAACTCGGCGCGGTAGCCCTCCTGGCGCAGGTGGATCTCGCCGAGGAAGTCGAACGCCTCGATCGTCCGCGAGCGCATGACGTAGTTGCGAAACGCAGGGATGGCGATGGCCGCCAAGATGCCGATGATCGCGACCACGATCATGAGCTCGATGAGGGTGAAGCCAGCTCGCCGCTGGCCTGTCTTCGAAGCCCGCCTCGTCGCCATACTGCTAGTACCTCCGCAAGGGCGCGCGCACGCAAGAACCGCGCGCAGTGAAGTCGACGATATCACTCCTTGGCAGGACCCCGCGAATCGTCGGGGGCCTCGGTATCGGCGAGCCCGTATTTCTGGAGGCGATACCGGAACGAGCGGAAGGTCGTCCCGAGGAGCTTGGCGGCCGCAGTCTGGTTGCCCCCGGTGTGAGACAGCGCTCGAACCAAGAGGCTCTTCTCCTGGTCGGCGAGCCACGCGTCGATGTCGAAGTCGGCGTCGATGGGCACCTCCTGCATCGGCGCCGCGACCTGCCCCGGCTCCGGCGCGCGGAGGAGGAGGTCCTCCGGCATGACGCGAGACCCGAGCGCGAGCGTCACCGCGCGCTCCACGACGTTCTCGAGCTCGCGCACGTTGCCGGGGAAGGGCTGCGCGAGGATCCACCGCATCGCCTCCGCCGAGAACGAGAGGCGCTTGTTCGCGAGCGCACCGTGCTTGCGCAGGAAGTGCTCGGCGAGCAGCGGGATGTCCTCGGTTCGATCGCGCAGTGGCGGCAGATGGATCCGGATCACGTTCAGCCGATAGAAGAGGTCCTGTCGGAAGGCGCCGCTCTGAACGTCGGCTTCCATGTCGCGGTTCGTCGCCGCCACGACGCGCACGTCGATCTCGATCTCCTTCGCCGCGCCCACGGGACGAACGAGCCGCTCTTGCAGCGCGCGCAGCAGCTTCACCTGGAGCGACGCGGGGAGCTCACCGATCTCGTCGAGCAGCAGCGTACCCCCGTGCGCGGCGAGGAAGAGGCCTTCCTTCTTGCCGGTCGCGCCGGTGAAGGCGCCCTTCTCGTGGCCGAAGAGCTCGCTCTCCATCAGCGTCTCGGGGATCGCGCCGCAGTTCACCACCACGAAGGGCGCGCCCTTTCGGTCGCCCTCGTCGTGAAGCGCGCGCGCGATCATCTCCTTGCCGGTGCCGCTCTCGCCGGTGATCAGCACGCTCGTGCGAGCGCTCGCGATGCGGCGAACGAGATCGAGCACGCGCTCCATCGACGCCGAGCGCGCGACGAGTCGGCGTGCGTGCTCTTTGCCGAGCGCGGTCTCCCGCAGGATGCGGTTCTCGTCGACGATGGCGCGCTTCTCGAGTGCCTTGTCGAGCAGCGCGAGCATCTCGTGGTTGCGAAAAGGCTTCTGGATGTAGTCGTACGCGCCGAGCCGCATCGCCGTCACGGCCTGCTCGGTGGTCGCGTAGGCGGTGATCATCACGACCTGCGTTCCGTCGTCGCGATCGCGCGCTGCGGTCAGGACGTCCATGCCCGTGCCGTCGGGGAGGGCGAGGTCGGTGATCACCGCGTCGAAGGGAGCCGAGTCGCGCAGCGCCACGAGCGCGGGCTCGACGGCCTCGACCAGAGTCACTTGGTATCCCGCGCGCCGGAGCAGCACGCCGAGCATCTCGCGCAGCCCCGCTTCGTCATCACACACCAAGACGCGGGCGGGCATCAGACTCAGGCTCCGTCAGGACGGACGCGGTACAAAGACGCGTCGTGCACGGGACGCAGCTTATCGCGCTCAGCTTCGCGTTGACCACGTCGATGGCGATGGGCTGTGCGTTCGGCCCGATGGCAGACGCTCGTCGTGCGATGGATCGCGGCGACTTCGAGCGGGCGGCGACCCTGTTTCGTGGCGTGGCCGAACAGCACGCGGACGAGCCCGCCCCGTGGATGGCGCTCGGCGAGGCGGAGATGGCGGCGGAGCGATACGCACGCGCGCGGGAGGCATTCGAGCACGTCGTCACCCTGCGACCCGCGAGCGCCACGCCGCGCATCCGCGTCGGCGAGACGTACGAGCTCGAGCGGCGCTACGACGAGGCGCTCGTCGCCTACCACGCTGCCTGCGAGGCCGCGCCCGCGAGTCCGCATGCGTTTCGCGTGATCGGGACGCGCCTCTTGCGCTGGGGTCACGCCGAAGAGGCCATCCCCTTTCTCGAGCGTGCGCTCGCCATCGATCCGGATCACCGCGAGACGCGCAACGCGCTGGCGATGGCGCGGGCGCAAGCGGGCGACGCCGAGGGCGCCGAGCGCGACTTTCGCGCGGCGATCGCCAGCGATCCGGAGTTCCTCGGCGCGCGCGTCGGCCTCGCCGCGCTCCTCGTCAACGGACATCGCTTCGACGAGGCGCTCGCCGCGTACGACGCGATCGTCGCGCGCTGGCCCCGCTTCGCCGCCGCGCAGGTGGGGCGCGGGATCCTGCTTCATCAGCTCGGGCGTCGCGACGAGGCGCTCGCCGCGTTTCGCCGTGCCGTCGAGGTCACGGACGATCGCCCACGCTACGAGCGCCGGCTCGCCGAGTACGAGGCGCTCATCGCTTCGTCGCCCGAGTGAGGTGGCGTCACGGGGGCGGAGGTGGGAGCGCGTGCAACGACCGGAGCATCGCGATGCGCTCCTCCACACCGTCGCCGCCCAGCGCATGCGCGCGTTCGATCCGTTCACGCGCCGCCGTCGCGTCGCCACGTGCGGCCTCGCTCTCGGCGACGCGCAGCTCCCACATGCCCGGGCTCGCGAGGGGGTGCGTGAGGTGCCGCCAGGCGAGAACGAGCACGACGAGCGCGGTGCCCGTGATCGCGAAGCGCCGCCGCCGTGGGTCCGCGATGGCCACGAGCTCGACGAGCCCCTCCGCCGCGAGCAGCACGAGCGGCAGCGCCATCGAGAGTCGGTAGCGTCCGCTCGGATGAAAGAGCGTGGTCACCACGATGGTCCCGAAGATCAGCGGAAGGTAGGGCAGCAGCCATCGAAGACCTCGGCGACGCGCGCCGAGCACGGCACCGAGCGCGCCGAGCACCAGCAACGTGCCCATCGAGACGGGCTGCCACGCGAGCGAGGGCAGCTCGGTCCGCTCGCCGTAGAACCCGTAGTCGAAGGTCGTCTCGACGTCCGAGAAGGTGCGCGCGAGCTTGTCGGGAGCGGACGTCAGCCAGCCCGCGAGATCGATCGCGGGCACGGGCGCCGGGTCGGACGAGGCGAGCGTCGCCTCGGCTTGGTGCACGACGTCCCAGGCGCTCGGGGGCGATGCGCCCGAGCCGAGCGGTGCGAGCGAGCCCGTCCACGCGCCATGCGCCGAGGCCAAGCTCGCCGTTCGTGAGGTGAGGATGACTGGGACGAACCGGCCCACGTGCGTCCAGTTCCACGCGCCGTTCAGCGTCAGAACGATCGCGATGCCGCCGACCAGGAGCGCGCTTCGCTGGATCTGCGCGGCTCGTGGCTCCGTCGCGCGCGCGAGCGGAGCGAAGATCACGAAGAAGGGCAGCGCGAAGAGCAGGTTCGCGCGCGTCAGCGTCGCGAGGCCGAGCAGGAGGCCGACGGCGATCGCAGCGCCTCGCTCGCCTCGCTCGAATCGCTCGCCCACAAAGAGTGTGAGCGCGCACGTCGCGAGGAAGAGGCCGAGTGTCTCGCTCATCACGAGCGTCTCGTAGAAGAGAGGTACGGCGAAGCCGATCCAGAGCACGAGACATGCGACGCCAGAGGCCTCCGAGCGTCGCGCGGCCGCGCGCTCGAGGAGGTAGGTCGTCGCGAGCCCGAGCCCGAGCTGTACGACGATCGCCAAGCGCCCGAACGCCGCGAGGAACCACCCGTAGAGTGGGCCGAACGCCAGCAGCGTCGGATCGCCGAACTGCCCGGCGCGGATGGCCTCGGCCTGCCGCAGGTAGACCGGCGAGTCGAAGAGCGGCCCGTCCATGAAAGGCAGCGCGCTCGAGTCCAGAAGAAAGGCGATCCGCAGGACGAACGCGAGACCGAGCAGCGCCCAGCGCGCTCGCACCATCGGTCGTGACCCCTCGGTGCTGGGCAAGGCGCTCGTCACGTCCGGCGGCCACGATGGACGGACGCGCGGCACCAGTCTAGTCTGCCGCGCCTTCGCCCCATGAACGATCCTTCGCCCCGCGCCGCGCTGCTCTCGCGCATCTCGCTCGCCGTCGTCCTGCTCGCGGTGCTCGTGCTCGTTCTGGGGCGGCTCTCGAGCTTCGGCATCTGGGATCCCTGGGAGCTCACCGCGGCGGACGCGGCGCGGCACCGACTCGCGGGCGATGCGGTCGGTGATCAGGTGACGCCGCAGGTCGCGACAGCGCTCGTGGCCGGCGGGTTCGCGCTCTTCGACGTCCACGAGTGGTCGGGGCGCCTGCCCATCGCGCTCGCGGGACTCCTCGCGCTGCTCGCCGCGTATGTCTTGGTTTCGCGCATCGTCGATCGCCGGGCGGGCGTGTACGCGGTGATCGTCGCGGCGAGCTCTCCGCTCTTCTTGCTCAACGCGCGGCAGATGGTCGGCTGCGCGCCCGGCATGCTCGCGAGCACGCTCGTGTTCGCCGGCGCCTTCCTGGCCGTGTTCCCGCCGGCAGCTCCTCGCAAGGAGACCGTTCGAGGTCTCGCGCTCGTGGGCGCCGCTGCCTCAGGTGCGCTCGCCGTCGCGACCAGCGGTGCGCTCCTCGGGCTGGTGCCGCCCTTGCTCGGCGTGGCCGCGGTCGTGGTCGCCCGGCGCGAGGAGCTGACGCGCGGTGGCCCCGCTCTGCGCGCCGCCGCCGCGGTGGTGACGGTGGCTGCCGTGGGCGCGACGTGGATGGTCATCCGCGCCATCGGACAGAACGCCGAAGACTACAACGCGTGGATCGGCAGCATCCCGCACGCCGGAACGCCGCCGACGTTCGAGGTCGACATCGAGCGCGTGTTCCACTCGTTCGCGCCGTGGAGCGCCGTGCTGCCCATCGCCATCGGCAGCCTCATGACGCGAAGCACCGCGAGCGCCGACGAGGCGCCCGCGCGTGACGAGGAGAGCGCCCTCGGTGCGGCCGCCGTGATGTGGGCCGCCGCAGGCTTCGCGGCCGAGACGGTCTTCGAGTCGCGCTATGGGAGCGCGCCGTTTCTTCCCGCGATGGGGCTCGCGATCATCGTCGCGGTTTACCTGCGCACCGTCGAGCGCGATGGCCGAGGCTCGTGGGCGGCGGGGCTCGTCACGCTCCTGCTCGCGCTCTTGCTCGTCCGCGACTTCGCCGAGTACCCCGGCACTCCGGCCTCGGGGCTCGCGCTGACGGATCTCGTCGCGCCCGAGCCGTTCAACCCGCGCTCGCGCTGGGCCATCGTTCTCTGCGTGTTCGGCGGCCTCGCGTTCCTCGGTCTCGCGACCGATCGCACCGAGTCCTTCGCGGCGATCGGCGAGGAGCTGGGCGCCCCGCCTCGGCTCTGGCGCGAGCAGTGGGGCCGCAACAAGACGACGGCCGGCTGGATGGTGATCCTCGCGATCCTCGCGTCGGGCTGCATCGGCTTCGGCGTGCTGTCCTGGGCCGTCGGCGATGAGCGACCCTATGCTGCGCTCGCGATCGCGGGTGCGATCCTCGGCGGTGTGGCCGTCGTGGGCCTGATCGCCTCGTTCGTGCTCTCGATGGAGCGGATGGGGACGCGGCGTCGCTTCGCACGCTGGACCTGGCTGCTCGCCTGGGCCGCGTCGGGCTTCGCGATCGGATGCCTGATCCTCGCGTCTCCGGCGATCTCGAGCCTCGGCGTTCGGGTGGGTCGTGTGCTGGCCTTCGTGCCGCTCGGCGTGCTCGTGGCCTTCGCGCTGGTCCGCGCACTGCGCTTCGGTTTCTACAAGCTCGGCGAGCAGGCGCTCGCACCGATGATGGCGGCCTCGCTCGCGGTCGGCGGCTACGTCTCGCTCGGCTTCGAGCCGGATCTCTCGCAGCACTTCTCGCCGCGCGAGGTCTACGACACGTACAACGCGCTCGCGCACGACGACGAGCCGCTGGGCGAGTATCGGGTCAGCGGCCGCGCGGCCGAGTACTACGCGCAAGGCCCCGTCGAAGAGGTCGCCGACGAGGGTGCGGCGATCGACTTCTTGATGCGCGAGGGCCGCGTCTGGCTCGCGTTCCGCGCCGACGATCTCTCGGCGCTCGATCGTGCGTACCGCCGCCGCACCGCGACCGAGGGTCACCCCGGGCGTCACGTCTTCGTGGCCGACGCACGCAGCGCACGCGTGCTCCTCGCGACCAACTCGCCCATCGAAGGGCGCGCCGACGAGAACTATCTCGACGGGGCGATCCTCGACGCGGTGCCCAGCACCATGCAGCACGAAGTTCACTGCAACTTCGATCAGCGCGTGGAGCTCGTCGGCTACGATCTCGAGTCACCGCGCCCCGACACGGCAGGCCCCGGCCAGGCCTTCACGATCACCTGGTACTGGCGATCGATCGCACCGGTGCCCTCGGGCTATCAGATCTTCCTGCACGTCGACGGCTACGGGCAGCGCTTGAACGGCGATCACGAGCCGGTGCAGGGTCACTACCCGGTGCGCCTCTGGGACACGGGCGACATCGTCGTCGATCGCCAAGAGCTGCGCGTGCCGGCGAATTTTCCGGCCGGCGAGTATCAGTACTTCATCGGCTTCTACAGCGGCGAAGCGCGCCTGGAGATCCTCGAGGGGCGCGAGGACGACGTGAACCGGTGCATCGCCGGCACGATCCACGTGCGCTGACGCGGGTGCGCGATGAGCACCCCGTTGAGCGCGAGGTGCAGGCCGTGGTAGGCCAGAACATGATGGGCCTGCCGGCGGAACGGCTCGACACGGCGCCCCTCGACCTGACGGTCGAGACGGGCGAGGGCGAGACGTTCCTCTTCGCGTACGTCGCGAACCTGCACGAGCTCGGCGTGTTCGTGCGCAGCGATCGACCGCTCCCCATCGGCACGCGCGTGCGGCTGAGCTTCTC
>JAYVCF010000026.1:0-18029 GCA_043750095.1 Deltaproteobacteria bacterium | reverse complement strand
TCACAAACTGCTCATGACCCGGACTTGTGTAAGTGCTTCCGACAGCGTCAGGCGAGCGCGCGGATCACACGGCGGAAGGCCCGGACAGGGAGCGGGCCTTCGTCCGGCCGCAGCAAGCTCCGCCGGCCGAGCCGCAAGCGCGCGCCGCGCCACTCGATCGAGCGCGAGATCGCCGCGTAGGGCCAGACGGCGAACAGGAGGATCTGCTTGACCGGGCCGACCGACAGATAGGAGAGAGCATAATGACCGATCGTCAACCATGGCAGCGAACGGTTCGGTGAGGCCGATCAGGAGATTGCACTACTCGCGCGCCGGCAGCGCGACGCGAACCGGCTCCGCCGAGTCGACACGTGTGCCATCACCGAGCTGACCGTGATAGTTGCCGCCCCAGCAGTAGACCGCGCCATCGACGAGCGCGCATGCGTGTCGGTCGCCCGAACCAATCGATGTCGCCGGACCTGGGAGGGGGATGCGGCGCGGCACATCGCTCCATTCGTCGTGGCAGGGGCTCGGCGGGATCACGTCAGTCCGCCAGTCGCGCGGCTCCGTCAGGCCGCAACCGTTGCTGCCCCAGCACCAAACCGCGCCATCTGTCTGACGCGCACAGTAGAGCGGGCTCGGATCACGTACGTCGTCCTGGGTGTGAGCCACCTCCACCACGTCCCGCAGGCCCGGGTCGCGGAAGACTGTCTCCGGATCGGTGACCTGCCAGCCCTGGCCCGCCGGTTGGTCGGAGTGCCAGCAAGCGAGCGAATGGTCGTTCCCGAACATATCGCCGAGCCGGCAACCCGGCCAGCATAGTGCGCTCGCGTCCGCGAGGACGACACAGCCGCTCTCCTGTACGTGGGTGATCGCCACCGCCGTCGCGAGCTCCGGGAACAAGCGGTCTGGGCCGGGTAGCGCGGACGCGCGCCAGAGGTCGGCCGGTCTGGCCAGCACGACGTACCCGCCTTGGACGAGCACATTCCCCGCGGCCGGGCCGATTGCGCTGCTCGACGAGAGACGCATCTGCACCACGGGCTCGCACCAGGCGAGCGCCCGGTCGCCACGACAGCTGTAGGACACGATCATCGAGTAGTGATCTGCACGATCTCTCGCGAACACCCCTAGGCTGCTCGATTGCAGTGAGGTGGCGGCGTCGATGCCTTCGATAACCTGGCTCTCGGACCCTCGCCGCGATTGCACGCAAACGACACGGCCTTCCAGGATGCCACAAACGTCGACGGGTCCAGTGACGACGCTAGTGGCGCCCCGTAGCGCAGATAGTTCGATCGGTGAAGGGGGCAGGATCGCGTACGGCTCGTCGCCCCAGCGGTAGACCGATCCGTCATCCAGCGCCACCACCGAGCCGAACCGCTGAACGTCGAGCGAGACCACCCGCTGCGTAGCCGACTCGTCTCCGAGGTGGCTCGTGGCGCAGCTCGCACTCAGCGCGCTGAAGAGCACTGCGGAACGAGCGGTCGCGGAGAACCTCAACATGGGATCGGAAGGGGTGGCACGTCGCAGAGGCAGAACTCGAACCCGTCGGTGGGCGGAAACGCGAAGCTCACGTCAAATGCGCCCGGGCTCGCGGTGCTCGGGCCGCTCGATGCGAGCGTGAGCACGAGTTGACAGATGTTGCAATTAGGCATGGTACCCAACAGCCCTGGTAGTCGCCCAGTGAGCCTCGTCGTGAGCGTGGCGCTGAACGCCGCGCAGAGACTCATCGCATCAGCCGCCCCGTGAATGGCCAGGTCCCGCAGCACGTTGAACATCTCCATCGCTTCGCTGAGCGAGAAGGGCTCGCAACGCGCGCTGGGGCTGAATGGCATCATCGTGCTGAATCGCATGCACCCCGGGACTCCGCGTTGTTGACGAAAGCGGCTGCCGCCGAACAACTGCACGTTGACGATCTGTTCAGGAGACAGGATCCTCTGCACGTACCGCGGAGTTTCCGCGCGGGGGTTCGGAATGCGCTGGGCACGAAGCACCGGTCCGCAGTTCCGAGACAGATACGTCGTTGGAGCGTCGAGCGTCACGGGGCCATACCCGAGGAAGTCAACCGTGCCGGAGGAAGGGTTGCCGTGGGCATCGAGCCCTCGACATGGGACGGCCGCCCAGTCGCCAACGGTCTGGTCTGCAACCTCGTCCATGATCTCACGGAAGGCGATGATATCGGCGTCAGCGAAGTCAGGAGGCCCGAACGCGTCCCCCACGACGGTGGAACAGCCATGCGCGAATGGACCAAAGTAGCCGCGAAATCGATTCTTCCAAGGCGGGCCAGTGATGTCGATTACGGGCGGTGCATTGCAGTTGATGGTCGGCGGCATCGTCCGGTAGTATTCGTTGACCGGCATTCTATTCGCCTCGATCCAGGCCTGCTGTACGCAGGCCTGCTGCCGGGCGTTGAACGTCCGCGGACACGTGAGCGTAAGAGGGCGGAGGATGCCGGGCGCCTGCAAGCTCGGGCGGTACCCGGGAGGCCCGGAGCGGCCCCACTGACCTGGTCGAAGGAACTGAGAGGCAGGCTGCACTCGTTGGTTGGTCTGTAGCGTCTGAGGCACCACGGCCCGCCGACCGCCAGCACACGGCTTCGTTCCGGGCGCCGCGTCAGCGCAATCCTCGCAGCACGGCTTGCTCGACTTGCTGGCCGTCAACGGCTCGGGCATCCCCGGCCGTCGGACGAGCGCAGCGACGTTCGATTGCTGGATCGTCTGAGGCTTGCCGCCGTTCAGCAGCGCCGCGACGTTCGTCACCTTCTGCGGCTGGCCGCCGCTGAGCAGAGCAGCGACGTTGTTCGCGACGGGCCGAGGCCCGTGAACCAGCGCGGCGACGTTCACGATCCGGGGCTTCATTGCCATCGGGCCCTCACTCCTACGATGAACGAGACGGCGCCGGGGGTCTACTCCCCGCTCGACGCGCCTCGCTGTGTTCTTCAACGAGACGTTGATCTGGAAGGTGCTCTTGAGCGTGCCGCCGATGGCGAAGCCGTCCACCGACGCAGTGATCATCACGGCGATCCGCGCGCCGAAGTTGGCGGCGAACGCGGCACGCACCAGAGTCGCCTCGGTCGCGCTCGCGCTGATTGCTACCGTCGCGAGCGACTGAGCGTCGGTGTAGAGCGTCCCGGGGTCGTCGCGCGTCCGGGCGACCGCGAACGCATCGATGGTGATCGAGCAGCTGCTCGGGACCGTTGCGCTCCCCACCAAGACCTCGAGCGTCCCCTCCCGGAAGCTCGCGGTCTCGATCTCCTCGATGACGATCGGGCCGAACGTGCGCGTTCCGATGAAGAAGCCCCCGAGCAGCGCGCTGAAGTCGTGGTCCGTCTCTCGCTGGACGACGAGATCGACGCTAGACACGTCAGCCCCGCCGCGCCCGGGCCGGGGCTCCGCGCCGAAGACCCGTCGTGGGTCTCATCGGCTCAGTTCTTCAGACAGACGTTGGTCTGGAACGTGCTCGTGAACGTGCCAGCCGTCGTCGAGGAGTTGGCCGTGATCGCGACGCCGACCATCGCGCCGAAGTTCGCGGCAAAGGAGCAGCGGAGTAGGATCGGGTTGCTGCCCGTCGTCCCATCGATCGTGACCCTGGCGACTCGCGAGTTGCTGTTGGTGTCGTAGTAGTTCTTGCCGGGATCGTCGTCCGTGCGGCCGAGCGCCAAGACGTCGATGGTGATGGAGCAGCCGGTCGGGATCGCCGACTGCTTGTAGTAAACCTCGAGCGTGCCCTCTCGATACTGAGACGTGTCGAGTTCCGCGAGCACGATCGGCCCGAGCGTCTTCGCGGTTCCCGCCGCGATGCTCGTGTAGTCGTGATCGCTCATGCGCTGGACGATGATGTCGATGCCGGACATGTGGGCACTCCTCTTCGACGCGCAGGATGTCCGCGAGCCGTCCACCGCAAGGTAACAGGCCCCCCCTGCACCTACGCAAGGTAACAGGCCCCCCCCTGCACCTAGCAAGCCAGAAATGCATGGGCGAGGCCCGCTGCGCGCCCGCCCTTGACGAGCCCGAGGCTCTCATGCGATCTCGCGACGCATGACGGACATCCGGTCGATCGACATCAACGAAGGCCTCGACGCGCTGCGGTCCGAGCTCAAGTACACCGAGCTGCGCCTGCTCTCGCGCGATGCGACGCGCAGCTACGCGGCCGCGTTCACGACGCTGCTCGCGCGCTGGTCCTCGGTCCGCGACGGACAGCTCGCGGCGTGGGACGGCGAGGACGCCGCCGACGTGGCCGTGGCGAACGCGGACGACGACCTCGATGACGCGATGCCCGCGACCGACGCCGCGATCCTCGCGGACGGCCACCCGAAGGGCAGCGCCACCCACGCGCGCTACCTCGGGACCGACACCGTCAAGGCGGTGCAGCGCCTCGGGCTCGAGAGCCAGATCGCGCGCACGGCGGACTGGCCCGCGTCGCTGCGCAGCGCCGGCTCGCCGAACATGGCTGCCGCCGCCGACGCGGTCGCGGCCGCTCAGACCGCGGGGCAGGCGGCCCTCACTCTGCGCGTGACCGCTGCCGGCGCGCGCGCCGATCAGCGCGTGCGGGTCATCCAGGCGTACTTCGACGATGCCAACGCGCTGCGGCTCTCTACGTACGGCGGGCTGTTGAGCTACGCGGTCGCCAATCACATGGCTGCGGACTGGGCGCGCCGCCCGTTCCGAAAAGGGCGCTCGCACACGACCAAGGCCACGGCGTGACGCCGGGATTGGCCTCCGTCCCGCGCAAGTAGGTCTGCAAGGCCCGGCAGGGCTGCTCGCGCGGCGCCGAGGCCCAGAGTCGGCGCCCGCAGACGTGCCCGCGACGTCGCGAGTAGGTCTGTTGTCGTCTGCAGACGGGGTCGGAGGCTCGCGAGCCGCGCTGCGTTTTTTCGCAGACGTGCTCTTGTCGTCCCGAGCAGGGCTGCTCGCGTCGGCAGACGTGCTCGCGCGGGAGCCAGCCTCTCGCACGGTCTTCTTCGCGCGTCCTGCCTTGCGGGCGAGCCGCGGTGACCGCATGGTTGCTTCATGACGCGCGCCGCGAACAAGGCGAAGGGACCGGTGCGAAAGCCGGATCAGAGCGATGTGGTGCGTCGTGCCCTCGACGCGGCGCCCGACGATGACGAGCCGCTCTCCGCGTCCGACCGGCGCGCCATCGCGCGAGCGCGCCGCGGGCCCTACGTTTCCACCGACGAAGTACGGCGCAGACTCGCGCGGTGACCTACTCGGTCGCCTGGTCCAAGGAGGCGCAGAAGACGCTCCAGCGCATCGATCGACTCACGAGCGCGCGCATCCTCCGTGCGGTTCAGCGCTTGGCGACGAGCGGCGCCGGAGACGTGAAGAGGCTCGTCGGCGGCGATGACCTCTACCGTCTCCGAGTCGGCGACTGGCGCGTGATCTTCACGCGTGACGACGCCGTGCGTGTGCTGACCGTCGAGCGGATCGCACCGCGCGGTGACGCCTACAAGCGCTGACGGCGGTCCGTCAGGCGAGCGCGCGGATCACGCGGCGGAATGCGCGAACCGGCAGCGGTCCCTCGTCAGGCCGCAGCACGCTCCGCCAGCCGAGCCGCAAGCGCGCGCCACGCCACTCGATCGAGCGCGAGATCGCCGCGTAGGGCCAGACCGCGAAGAGGAGGATGTCCTTCAGCGGGGCGACCCAGAGATAGCGGAGAGGCATCGCTTCGCCGCGCGTGCGCCGCACGACCCAGGCGTCGAGCGCTAGCTTGCTCACCACCAGCGGCAGAGCGAGCAACGCGATCTGCGGATCGAATCCGGAGGTCGCAATGGCGAACACCGACAGTCCCACCGGGTTCGCGAGCAAGTCGGCGATGAACGCGGGGACGTGGATCACGGCGCGCATCTTCAGCCAGCGCGCGTGGCGGGCCATGAAGCGCTCGATCGAGGGATCGATGTTCACGTTCTCGGCGACCGTCGTCGAGAGGATCACCTTGCGCCCCGCCGTCTCGAACGCGCGGCCGAGCATGTAGTCCTCGGCGAGCATGTCCTTCACGCTCTCGAGGCCGCCCATCTCGGCGAGCTCGCTGCGCCGTAGGAGCATCGACTTGCCGATCACGCACGTCGTATTGAAGTAATAGAGCGCGAAGCAGACCGAGGGCGCGATCATCCCGGTGAGCTGGAAGTTCTCCATCGCGCCTCCGAGCGACGACTCGCCCACGCCGACGACGATGCTGGAGAGCAGCGACGCTCGCTCGGCGATGAGCTCGGAGACGACGCGCCGGAGGTAGTCGGGACGCGCGCGCACGTTGGCGTCCGACTGCAGCACCAAGTCGTGCTCCGCGGCGCGCATCGCTCCGCGCAGGTTGCAGACCTTCGGGTTCAGCCCGAACGCGGCATCGGAGTGCGCGTACCGAACGGGCACGTCGGGAAACTCGGCCGCGACGCGCCGCGCGACGACCAGCGCGGGATCATCCTGCTCGGTGGACGCGAACACGATCTCGAAGCGCGGATAGTCCTGCTCGAAGAACGTCCGGAGGTTCTCCGCGAGGCGGTCCTCGTCGCCCTTGAGGGGCTTGAGGATCGACACCGGCGGGAGCTCGGCGGGCGTCGCGATCACGCGCCTGCGCGTGTGCCAGGCGAGCGCGCAGACGCCGAAGAAATAGACGCCCAGCGCGAAGGCGGCGGCTCCGAGGACGACACTCGGGAGGTGGGCGAGCACTGGTTCCATGCCGAGCGGGGCGGACTATGTCACCTGCCCCGCGGCATGGGCAATTCGACGGATGTGCGGACGCTCAGGCGACGGCGCTGGGCGGAGTCTGGGCGGTCTCGTCCGCACGGGCGCCCGTGAGCCGGACGCGCCGGCGGATCCCGGAGTCGGGCAGATCCCCCTCGTCGTCCTCGCCCTCGGAGCTCACCAGCGCGAGCCTGGGCCGGGGCGAGAAGAGCACGATCGCGGGCGTGGGCTCGCCGATCGCGGGCAGGGCGGGCTCGAACGGCTTCACGATGGGCGGCGTCACGCCGGTGGACCAGCCCTCGTAGCCGTTGGGCGTCCACTGCGTCGCGTGCCAGCCGAGCCAGAACCAGCCGAGCGGCACGTCCCCGTGGATCACGGAGCGCCACGCGAGCGCGTAGAAGCGGCGGATGCGATAGCCGAGCGCGATGCGGCTGGTGCCACCGACCACGAGCGACTCTTCGGGCGCGAAGCGGTCGTTGTAGCCGTTGCCGAAGACCTGCCGCGCGAAGCCGACGAGCGTCGATGCGACGTTGAACGCGAGGTGGAACCAGCCCGCGAAGGGGAGCGCGAGCAGCTTCTTCCAGCCGCCCTTCTCGTCGCGATCCTGGACCAGGCCGATGCAGGTCGAGACCGTGCGCTCGATGAAGTAGCCCAGCTCGATGGTCAGAAAGATCGCCGGTGCCATCGCCGAGGTGTGGCCTCCGAGGAAGGGCGCGATCACGACCCCGATGACGATCATCGCCTGGAACGCCGTGGAGACGACGACGTCGAAGATGGCCGGGATGCCGATGGTCAGGTGATAGAGCAGCCCCGTCCCCCAGCACTGCACGGTCCAGATGCGCGTCACGTTCCAGCGCATGCGCTGCAGAAACAGCGCGCGCATCGTGGTGGGCGTGGTCGTGTAGATCTTGGCGCGCGGGTCGTAGCGGAAGGGGCGCGCGAAGAAGCTCACCAGCGCGTACCAGAGCGCGTGCGCGGGCGTGGCTGGGAGCGCGAGCGAGACGCGGCCGTCGATCATGCGGCCCGTGAGGGCGAGCCACGAGATCCAGGTGTCCTCGCCCATGCCGGTCATCGCCTCGGGCACGGGGGCGATCGTGCTGACGTCGAAGCGCGGCGGCGCTGCGCCGAGCCACCAACGGAACCAGTCGCGGAGGCGCAGCGTCCTGAGGAAGTGCGCCCAGTGCGGCGCCGCCTCCATGATCTCGAACCACGTGCAGTAGAGCGCGCCCGATGCGCCGTTCTGCGGGAGGATCCGGAACAAGTTGTGGCGGCCCACGCCGATCGCCACGAGGTACTCGCGGGCGACGTTGAGCGCGATCTGACCTCGCAGCGTGAAGAACTGCCGCAGGTTCGGGAGGTAATCGCGCTCGCGGATCGCGACGTGCGAGGTGACGACCATGCCGGGCTGGCCGCTGATGCGCGAGCGCCGCTCGAGCGCGCGCACCATGCGCTCGAGCGCGTACGGTCCCATCTCGCAGTCGGCGTCCATGTTGAAGTAGATGCGTGGCCTCGGGATCAGGCCGAGCTGCGCCATCTCGGCGATGCGCCGCACACCGACGTCGCCCGCGTAGGCCTTGCCGACGCGCTTCTCGGTCCCGACCACCTCGACCACGACGTTCGACGGCAGCTCCTGCTCGGCGACCCAGTCGATCAGCTCGCGCACCAGCTCCGGGGCGGCGTCCGCACCATCGATGATCGCGAGCGCCGTGAGGTGCCCCGGATATCCGCTGGCGATCGCGCTGGCGACGGCGAGCTCTAGCCCGGCGAGGTCTTCGCGGTTTCGCAGCAGCGTCGGGATGGTCATCCCGATCCCGGGCGCCTCGTCCTTCGTGAAGGGCCGGAAGCCATCACCGAACACGCGCACCCAGAGCGCGCGCAAGAGCACGTAGGGGTACTGCGACTGGTAGATGCAGATGCCCACGACGATCGGCACGAGCGAGAGCCCGAGCACGCGCGCCGCGTCGAAGTTCGTGAAGAACCAGATGAGCTTTTCGATCACGGCCTCATCGCACCCGCAGGATTCGCTCCTGCACTGCCTCGGCCTCGTCGAGATCCAACACCGCGTAGCGGCCCCGCGCGAGCTCGCCCCAGGGATCCTGCGTGACGACCTCACCCGGGAGCACGCTCCGGACGTGGCCGACCTCGTGACAGAAGAAGATGCCCGCCTGGCAGCGCAGAATGTTGCTGCCCGCGTGGACGCCATCGAGCTGCTGGTAGGGCACGAACGCGACGTCCATCGGGTGGCGCGTCGCGAGATAGACCGGGCGCAGCTCGATCTGATCCATGACGGCCTGGAGGTTGTCGACGCTGTGCTCCGCTACGTCGTGGAGCGCGACCAGGCCGCGCCGCTCGCCCTCGAGCCGCAGCACTTCCACTTCGAGGCGCGCGTCGGCCTCGTTGCGCGCCACGATCTCGGGCATGCGCGCCGGGACGTCGCCGCCGATCGTCGATCGGAACTCGCCCGCCGACGTGTGCGCGCGCCGACGACGGTGCTCGGCCTCTTCGGTCGCGCCCGAGTTCGCCACGCGCTGGAGGCGGAGCGAGTCGAGCGTCTGTTCCTGCGCCTCGAGCTGCCGGCGCTCGATGAGACCCGCCGCGAGCTGGGTGCGCGCGCGCTCGGTCTCGGCCTCTTGGCGCGTGATGAGGCGATCGAGGATCACGCTCGCCTCGCGGAGATCCTCGAGGGTTCGGGCGCTCGCTCCCTCTTCCGCTCCGGAGGCCTCGGCGGAGTACGCGAACATCGCGGCGCTCTGATCACGCAGGGCGCGAAGCCGCGTGAGTCCACCGTCGACCGCCTCGATCTCGGCGTCGATGCGGGCCATCTCGGCCTGCGCCCGCTCGATCTCGGCGCGCTGGCGCGTGAGCTCGAGGTTCATGGAGAGTACGGCGTCGCTCTCGGGCGAGAGCGCGATGGGGGCGATCCACGAGTCGGTGAAGACGCGCGCGATGGCGACGACCAGCCAGAGCAGCGATCCGGCCGTGCCGACGAGCGCGCCCAGGGCGAGCGCACGCCCGCCCAGACCGGGCGCTTCTTCGCGCGCCTGGTTGCGGCCCGCTTCTTTGCGGCCCGGCAGCGCGGTGGGTTCACTGGCTTCTGACATCGTCCGTTCCTCGACCCCCGTGACCGGCCGCGCCGAGCGCGGACCGCACTTCGATGAGACTGGCGAGATGGGCTCGCTCCGCGCGGAGCCCGATCACGCCCAGATCGATCATGGCCCGGAGGTTCTCCACCTCGGAAGTTTCGAGCTGCCCGAGCAGCTCCCTCTGGTGCAGCTGGATCTCGATCTGGCGGTCGACGTGGGCGAGCTCGAGCCGCAGCGCGCGGAGGCTGTCGGCCAGGACGCGCTCGAAGCGCTCGAAGGCATGCCTCAGCTCGTTCGCGTCGGCGCCGAGCTCCGCGGCCCGAGCCTCCACGGTCGCGTCCTCGGCGAACTGCTGAGCGATCCCGCCGAGGTTGTAGCTCAGCGTGACCCAGCCGAACCAGTCGACGTTCCAGCCCCCCATGCCTTGATCGACGGGCACGACGCTGCCCAAGAGCGTGACGTTCCACGGGGCCAGACGTCGGATGGACGACTGCTGACGCTCGAGGGCGATGGCGTTCTGCTCGTAGGCCTCGAGGTCGCTCCGCAACGTCGTGCCGTCGATGTCCTCGTGCCCGGCCGCGACCAGGCGCGTGATCTCGCCGTCGAGCTGATCGATGCGGCGCTCGAGGCGCTCCACCTCGGCATGCATCGCGCTCAGCTGCGGCTCGGAGTCCAGGCCCTGGGCCACCCGAGCTTGCGCGCGCGCGACGATCTCGGCCCATCGCGATCGCGACGTCACCAGCGCGTTCTGCTCGGCGCGGCGCGCGGGAAGCTCACCGATCTCCGAGCCGAGCTCGATGGTGCGTCGCGCACGCGCGAGTGCTGCCAGCTCCGCGCACTCCGTCGCGGACGCATCGAGGGCCATCACGCCATGCGCGAAGTCGAGCGGTGACCACGCCACGCCGGCGCGGACCTGATAGCCGCTGCCGCCTCCGACGCCGGTCGTGCCACCGACGGGAACGTGGCCGGCCTCGGCGGTCACCCTCGGCGAAAAGAGAAGATACGCCTGGGACTCCGCCTGAGCGCGGACACGCCGACAGTGCGGCGTACGCGCATCTTCTTGCGCACTTGCGTGGGAGGTGCCGACCGTCACGAGCAGCGCGAACGGGACGACCTGCCGAAGAGAAGGGGTACGCAACTTGGGCCAGCCCCCACAAGGCAATTCATCTGCCAAGCGCCGGGCGGCCGGGTTATGGCCTGATCTGTTCGCGCGACCAGGTCGTGCCATGGCCCGCGCGTCGTGCTTCGTGAACCCGGCTCACACCGCGCCAGTCGAGACGGCGACCGCGGTGGCCATGAAAGCTCGACTATCCACCGCGACATTAGCGTCACGGTCAAAGCCGCTCGGGCGCGTTTCGCCTCGGGCTCTCAGGTACCCGACTGCCACATGCGAACGGCGTCGATCGGGTGGATCAACATCAGTACGTTGATCGCGAGGCTGTCGCGGATGGTGAGCACCAGCCCGAGCTCGCACGCGATCACGACCACGATCCAGACGAGCCAGAAGCGCGGCCTCGCGGGGAAGAGCGACGCGGCGACGAAGCCGAGCGAAGCGAAGAGCACGTCCGACACGGAGTTCAGCACGCTGTCGCCGTAGTAATCGAGCGAGATGGTGGCCGTGCGATAGCGGTCGATGATCAGGCTCGAGTTCTCGAGGAGCTCCCAGCTGCACTCGATGGCCACGGCACCGACGAGCCGCCACGCGAGGGAGAGGCGCGCGCGGAACAGATAGAGGAACACGAAGAAGAAGAGGCCGTGCTCGAAGTGACTGACCGAGTACGGATCGACGAAGTGCTGCGAGTTGTGCGGCCCGTTGACGTCGAGCGACCAGGGCACCCAGCTTCCGCAGGCGCACCACCAGACGCGCCCGTACGAGCGCAGGATCGTGATCGTGACGACGAGCAGCGCCGCGATGGCCGCCGCGTGCTTGGGCTCGACTCGGAACGGCTCTCGGGTGGGTGCCTGCACTTCAATTCTCGGCAAGGAGTGCCCGGCCTGGGCCGGGCCGATCAATAACAACTTCGCGAACAGAGTGTGAACGCGCGTCTACACGCACCGATACAACCGCGTTCGTCCGCGAGGCAAGTGCTGGAGCAGAGCTGCCATTCGCCTTCGCACGGACAGCTGGCCGTCGGGGAGCTCGGCGCCACGATGCCGCGGCGGAGGTGGCGCTCGCGTGCGCGTGCGTGGCGCGCGTCGGCGGACCTCTGCGCTTCGGTACGATCGGGCGGCGTCGCCTCGCTCGGCAAAGGCGTCCGCGGCGGCGCTGGGTCATCGACGAGCGCGACGGCGCCCGTGTCGTCGATCGGTGGATCGACGGGCTCGGTGTCCACCGTCGTGCTCGCGTCGTCGACGGGATCGGCCATCTCGTCGAGCGTCTCGACCGAGCCATCGTCGCCGGTCGCGAGCGCGATGGCCGCGGCGCGATCCGGGTCGAGCATCGCGAGGCGCTCGTGCACGTAGTCGAGCCGCTCGGGGCTCGCCCCGACCCGATAGCCGCGCGACCAGGCCTGCCAGCACGAGCGTCGATCGCCATCCGAGACGGCGGGGTCGAGATCCGCCGCGTAGCACTGCTCGAAGTACGCGCTCGCGCGATGCGACCGGCGTAAGCTCGGACCACAGGCTGCGATCAGCACGGAAGCCGCGAGAGCGAAGAGGAGCGGGCGCGCGCCCATGGACCCGCAGGCTACCACCGGACTCGGCAGGGGACAGGGAGTCGTCGCGCTCCCGCGCCTCGGCGCGTTGTGGCTCGCATGGGACGACGCAGGGCTCGTCGCGCTCGATCAGTTCGCTGCGCGCGCGAGCGCAGCGCGACGTGTCGAGCAGCGAGCGCTGGGACGCGAGGAGCGCGACGTGCCGCCCGCGCTGGCCGAGCCGTTCGAGGCGTTCGATCGCGGCGAGCCGATCGATCTCGCCGAGCTGCCCGTGGTGCTCGAGGGCCCGCCGTTCTTCGTCGCCGTGTGGCGTGCGCTGCGCAACGTCAAGCGCGGACACGTTCGAACCTACGGGGGCCTCGCCCGCGACGTCGGCTCTCCCCGCGCGACCCGCGCCGTCGGAACCGCGATGGCGCGCAATCCGCTCCCGCTCGTCGTGCCCTGTCATCGCGTGATCGCGGAGGGCTCCGCGCTCGGCGGCTACTCGGACGGGCTCCCGCGCAAGGTCGTCTTGCTCGCGCTCGAGGGCGTGCGCGTGGATGGCCAACGTGTGCTAGCCGGGCAGCTCGATCTCTTGTGACTCGGCTCTCGATCTTCACCGTCCTCGGCGCGTCGCTGCTCGCCGCTTGTGACTGCGCCGGCGCGGGTCCCAGGGCCGGCGGTGCGACGCCCTACGTGCGCTGCGCGATGCGCGAGCCGCCCGCGATCGAGGCCCACCTCGGCGCGCTGCATCTTCACAGCGAAGGACGTGTGCTCACGATCGAAGGTGCGCCCGATCCCGTGCGGCTCGCTGCGTTTCGCGGTGCCGCGCTCGCGGAGGAGCCGCTCGAGCCTGCGCTCGACGCGATCGAGAGCGGGGCGCCCGCGATGCAGCTCGTGCTGGGCAGCCTCGGCGATGACGAAGCGCACGTCGAGACGCTGCTCCGTGCGCTCGCGACGCTCACGACGCCTTCGATCGTGGTGATGGGCGGGCGCGATCATCCCGCCGATCTCGTGGCGGCGATGGCGGCGCTGCCCGAGGACGCACGCGAGAGGATCATCGACGCGAGTGGCTTCCGCACGATCGCCATCGGCGGTGTCGCGCTCGTTCCCGTCTCGGGTGCACCGGAGGGTCGCTACGCGCGCGACGACCAGTCGTGCGGTCTCGGCGCCGCGGACATCGATGCGATGGTGAGCGACCTCGGCGAGCGCGGAGAACATGCACGCTACCTGGTCGGCTATGCAGCGCCGTCACCGCTCGCGGGGATCGAAGGCGGGGAGGCAGGCAGCGCACTCGTCGCGGCCCTGGCCACACGTACGGGCGCGCGCGCCGGGCTCTTCGCGTGGCCCGATGTGCCGACGCCGATGCTCGTTCCGCCTCTCGCCGGTCCGCCCGCGCTGCTGGCCGACGGATCACGGATCGGTCCCGGGGTACGGCTGGTAGAGGTGTCCGGCACCGGCCTCGTCGACGTTCCAGCGCGCTGAGCGCTACGCCTTGACTCGGGTGGGGGCCGCGTCTATCCATAGCGCCCTTTTTCGGCCTCCGGCGCACGGTTCGCGCGTTCCGAGGGCTCTCTTTCAGGGCCTCAGCCCAATTGGCTATAGGCCTGGTCGCCATGGCGGAATTCGAGATCAAGATTGCCGAGCTGGATGCCGGGTCGCGGGAGTACGACTTCCCGATCCGTGCGGCGTGGCTGATCGCCGAGCTTCCCGATCTCCCTGCTGACCAGCACGCGCTCGCAGAGACCGACGGAACGCTCCACATCATCGCCGACAAGACCGGCGAAGACGTGCTCGTCCGTGGCAACGCGCGCGCGACGCTCTGGGTGCCCTGCGGACGCTGTCTCGGGCCCGCATGCGTGACGTGTGATGCGGCCATCGCGGTCCTCTTGAGCCGCCGCGGCGACACGATCCGGCCGCCCGCCAGCGAAGACGACGACGAGGACGCCGCCATCGACGCCGAGGATCACGAGACGTTCACGGGCGACGAGATCCGCCTCGACGACCTCGTGCGTGAGCATCTCGTCCTCGAGATCCCCATGCAGCCGCTCTGTCGGCCCGACTGCCCGGGCATTCCCGTTCCCGAGTCGGTGCGCGGGCCGAAGCACCTCGAGACGCCTCCCGGCGCTCCCGACATCGATCCGCGTCTCGCGCCTCTGCTCGCCTTCACCGGCGCCAAGAAGGCGTCTTCGTAGCTCACCGTTCCTGAATCTAGAGTCTGCCTTCCAGGAGAACCCCGCCGTGGCACTTCCCAAGCGTCGAACCACCCGAATGAAGCGCAACATGCGCCGCGCCAACCACGACAAGGTCGCTGCGCCGACGATCGTGCCGTGCCCGAACTGTGCGGCGATGACCATCCCGCACCGCGTCTGCGGGGCCTGCGGCTTCTACGACGGCCGCCAGATCAAGAAGGTCGGCACCGACGACGCCGAGACCAAGAGCTGATCGTTCGCTGGGGGCGCCGATGTTCTCGCTCAAGGATAAGGTCGCGCTGGTGACGGGGGGCTCGCGCGGCATCGGTCGCGCGATTGCCGTCGCGCTGGCGCGTCAGGGCGCGTACGTCGTCATCAGCTACGCGGGCAACGAAGCGGCGGCCATCGAGGCCCTCGAGCTCGTGCGCGCGACCGGCAGCGACGGCGAGATCCGGCGGTTCGACGTGGGGGATGCCGAGGCATGCGACACGGCCATCGGCGAGGTCGTGAAGGCCAAGGGGCGCCTCGACATCCTGGTGAACAACGCCGGGATCGCCATGGATCAGCTGCTGCTCCGCGTGAAGCAGGAGGAGCTGGATCAGACGTTCCGCACGAACTTCGGCGGGGCGATGTGGGCGAGCAAGGCAGCCATCCGCCACATGATGCGCAAGAAGACCGGCCGCATCGTCAACCTCTCGAGCGTCGTGGCCGAGTCGGGGAATCCCGGACAAGCCGTGTACTCCGCATCGAAAGCAGCGCTGATCGGGTTGACGAAAACGCTCGCGAAGGAGTACGCCTCGCGCGGCATCACGGTGAACGCCGTGGCGCCCGGCTTCATCGCGACGGACATGACGTCGGGCCTTCCTCCCCAGGCGAAGGACGGCATCATCGCTCAGACGCCCGCGGGGCGGATGGGCACGGCCGAGGAGGTCGCGGCCGCCGTGGTGTACCTGGCCAGCGACGAGGCCGCGTACGTGACGGGGCAAGTGATTCGCGTCAACGGCGGGATGTACGTGTAGGCCCAGGCCTATGGCTACTAGCGACGGTTCAGAGAAGAGAGAACACGGAGAGCGCATGGAAATCGCGGATAAGGTGAAGGAGATCGTCTCCCAGCAGCTCGACGTGGATGTCGCGCAGATCAAGCCCGAGTCGCAATTCATCGACGACCTCGGCGCCGACTCGCTCGCGATCGTCGAGCTCGTGCTCGCCTTCGAAGAGCAGTTCGAGATCGACATCCCGGACGAGGACACCGAGAAGATCCGCACCGTCGGTGACGCCGTCACGTACATCTCGTCGCGCAAGAAGTAGGCACCTCTCCTCGGGAGAGGCTCGGCTTCGAGGGTCGGCTTCGATGGCAGAGGCGCGCCACCGGCGTTTCGCACTGAGGACGCTCACGCGTGGCGCGTGCGGTGGTAACCCCGTGGCGCTCTAGTCACGCGCGGAGAGATCGATGAACGGTGCTCGCAGGGTGGTGGTGACCGGCGTGGGGATGGTCAGCCCGCTGGGGGTGGACGTCGACTCGACCTGGAAGGGACTCGTCGCGGGCAAGAGCGGGATCGGACCGATCACGCGCTTCGACTGCACGCAGTTCCCGACGAAGATCGCGGGCGAGTGCACCGGCTTCGATCCGGAGAAGTACATCGAGAAGAAGCGCGTCCGCGAGGGCGACCGCTTCATCCATCTCGCGATCGGTGCGAGCGACCAGGCCGTTCGCTCCGTCGGGCTCGAGACGTTCTCCGACGAACAGAAAGAGCGTGTCGGCACGTTCATGGGCACCGGCTTCTGCGGGCTCGAGCTGCTCGAGCGCGTGAAAGAGACGCTGCTCGAAAAGGGCCCGCGCCGCATCACGCCTTACTTCATCCCGGCGGCCATCGCGAACCTGGCGCCGGGCCAGGTCTCGATGCGCTTCGGCTTCAAGGGCCCGAACTACACGACGACGTCTGCCTGCTCGAGCGGCGCGCACGCGATCGGCGAAGCGTTCCGCTGGATCCAGCGCGGCGATCTCGACGCGGCGGTGGCGGGCGGAGCGGAAGCGACCATCACGCCGCTGGGCGTCGGCGGGTTCAACGCGATGCGCGCGCTCTCCGAGAACAACGAAGCGCCCGAGAAGGCGTCGCGTCCGTTCGACAAGGGGCGTGACGGCTTCGTGTGCTCGGAAGGCGCCGGCGTCATCACGCTCGAGGAGCGCGACCACGCGATGAAGCGCGGCGCGCCGATCCTGTGCGAGATCGTCGGCTACGGCGCGACGAGCGACGCCTACCACCTCACGCAGCCCGCGCCGGAAGGGGAGGGCGCGCAGCGTGCGATGAAGCTCGCGCTCAAAGACGGCAAGATCGATCTGCCGCGCGTCGACTACGTGAACGCGCACGCGACCTCGACGCCGATCGGCGATCGCCAGGAGCAGCTCGCGATGCGCGGTGTGTTCGGCGAGCACGCGCTGGCGAAGAAGCACGGCGGCAAGGGCCTCTGGGTCAGCGCGACCAAGAGCATGACCGGGCACTTGCTCGGCGCGGCTGGCGGTATCGAGGCGGCGTTCACCGCGCTGTCGATCCAGCACGGCGTCATTCCGCCGACGATCAACCTGGACGATCCGGACGACGACGCGCTGGACTTCGAGCTGGTCGCGCACGAAGCGCGACAGCGAAAGATCGATGTCGCGATCAGCAACGCATTCGGCTTCGGCGGCACGAACGTGACCCTCGTGTTCGTTCGCGCCTCGTGAGGGAATGAACGTGACGACCGACACCCGCAACGATACCGACAGCCCCGTGAGCCCCGGATCCATCGTCATCGCCGCCGATCACGCGGGCCTTCCGCTCAAGATCGAGCTCGCCGTCGCGCTCGCCGAGATGGGCTGGACGGTCGAGGACCTCGGCACACACGACCTCGCATCCGTCGACTATCCCGACTACGCGCACGACGTGGCCAAGGCGATCCTCGCGGGTCGCTTCAAGCTCGGCCTGCTCTGCTGCGGCACCGGCGTCGGCATGTCGCTCGCGGCGAATCGCCATCACGGGATTCGCGCGGTGGTCTGTAGCGAGTCGTACAGCGCCGCGATGGCGCGTCGCCATAACGACGCCAATGTCCTCTGCCTCGGCGCGCGCGTGGTCGGCGGCGGCCTCGGCCGCGAGATCCTCGAAGCGTTCCTCGAGCAGAGCTTCGAGGGTGGCCGCCACCAGCGCCGCGTCGACAAGATCGAAGCCGCCTGACCCGCGTGGATCGTCTCCGTGGAAATTGAGCGCGACGCCCGGCTCGACGAAGAGGCCGCGCGCTTCGGGCTCGTTCGTCACTGCGAGGACTGCGCGCTCTTCGACGACCATCACGAAGCCTGCGCGCACGGCTATCCGACGGAGCAGCACCGGAGGCGCGTGAGCGAGAAGCTCGTGGTGTTCTGTAAGGACTTCGAGAGCGTCTGAGGCAGCAGGAAGTCAGGAGATTTTGCCGCTGAGGAAGGCAGGAATGCAGGAATTT
>JAYVCF010000025.1:0-9974 GCA_043750095.1 Deltaproteobacteria bacterium | reverse complement strand
TCGAGGCGGAACTCGGGGTCGAGCGTCATGTCGGGCGCGCTCATCGTGGTGAAGAGGCGGCTGAGGTACGGATGGCGCGCGACGAGTGCGGCGGCTGCGACGCGCGGCTGCGTGATCGTCTGATCGATCGCCATCACCGCGCCCGCGGGGTCGTACGACGTCGGGCTGCCGCACGAGACGAAGCGGGCGGCGAGGCAGCTGTAGAACATGCGCGCGGTCATGCTGCTCGGCGGCACGACGAAGGGGAGGAGGACCGCGATGATCTGCGGGTCGGCGAGGTAGCCGCGCGCTTGAAGGGCGGAGAGCAGCTCGTTCGGGGTGTCGAGGGTGAGGTCGAGCACGCTCGGTAGCGCGAGCGCGGGGATCGAGGGCGTCGCGCCAGCGAAGTCGGTCACGAAGGCGTGGCCGCCCGCGGCGCCGACCTGCCGTGTCACGTACGACGAGTAGGAGGTGGTCGTCGGGTGATAGTGCCCAGTGCCCGAGTACGCATAGAGCCCGTCGTCGTCGTAGCCGGGCGCGAGCATCGAGTAGTTCGTGCTCACCGCGCGCCCGTCGCCGAGGAAGAACGCGGTGATGGGCAGATCGGGCGCGGTCGCGAGCGCCGTCAGGCGGATGGGCAGGCAGGGCGAGGTGGCCGTCATCGTGAGCGTGATTGGCTGGATCTGGTTGACGCTCGCGTCGCCGTGGAGGCGCAGCGCGACGAAGTGGCTGCCCTGGCTCGCGTAGGCATCGAGGAGCGGCGCCGACGCAGCGGTGATCGTGTAGCCATGGCTCATGAGCCAGGTGACCACCTCGCTGCCCGTGCCGCCGCTCAGCACGACCGTCTCGAAGGGACCGACGGTGCCCATCTGCTCGACGTGCAGGCCGGGGCCGCTGTCGGACGCGGCGACAGCGCTATCGGAAGCGGACTGCCCGGCATCGGTCGCCGCGGCGCTGCTGGGGCTCGAGCATCCGATTCCACATCCACCCGAGTAGCTTGGTCCGTCGTACACGCAGCCCGGATCGGGCGCGCAGGTGCCCTCCGTCCGGTCGCCCGTGACGGCGAACGTCGGCGTGGTCGCCTGATCGAGCGCCGAGAAGAGCGCGTCGGTCCCGAGCGAGATCTGCGGCACGGCCGGCACGGGCAAGATCCACGCGAAGTTCGCCGCGGCGCCGTTGTAGAGGATGCGCACGCTCATCACGAGCGAGCCGTCGCTCTCCACGCCGTACACGATCTGTTCGCCCGCCTGCACCGGCGGCAAGTTGCCGAACGCGTCCGGCGCCATCGGCATGGACGGGGGACGGTCGCAGTAGAGCCCGCCGCACGCCGACGCGTGCTCCGCACCACCGAGCACGACGACCAGAGCCGCGAGCACGAGCCACCGATCCCAGCGTGCTTCCATGATCCACCTCCGCGCCGCATGCCGACCTGTGCCGTCGCGGTCGCCGAGAGGCGACCGTGCACGTTCAATGCCGACATGCCGTCCACGGCGAGCCGGGCAGTTCTGTCGAGATCGCTCAGCGCTGCTTCTGGAAGATCGACGCCAGCGCCGCGTCGAGCTCCGGATGTCGGAATGCGTAGCCGAGCGCGAGGGCGCGCGTGGGCACGACGCGTCGGCTCGCGAGCAGCTCGACCGAGAAGTCTCCCGTCGCCGCGCGGATCGCGAAAGCGGGCGCGGGCAGGAACGAGGGCCGATGCATCGCACGCCCGAGCGCACGCGCGTGCTCGGCCTGCGGCACGGGCGTCGGGGCCGTGGTGTTCATCGCGCCCTCGAGATCGTCGCGATCGAGCGCCATGAGCAAGAGCCCGATCGTGTCCTCGAGGTGAATCCACGCCCACCACTGCTTGCCCGTGCCGAGGGGTCCGCCGAAGCCCATCGCGAAGAGCGGTCGCATCGCGGCGAGCGCGCCGCCGTCGCCCATCACCAGGCCGAGCCGCGTGAGGACCACGCGCACGCCGAGATCGCGCGCTTCGGTCGCCGCGGCCTCCCACTTCACGCACACGTGCGAGAGGAAGTCGCCTCCGGCTCCGCTCGACTCGTCGAGGATCTCGTCGCCGCGATCACCGTAGAACCCGATCGCGCTCGCCGACACGAGCACACGCGGCCGCTCGCTCGCGGGCAACGCTCGCATCGCGGCGATGATCGCGTTCGTCCCGTTCACGCGGCTCGCCTCGATGGCGGCCTTCTTCGCCGCGTTCCAGCGACCCGACACGGGCTCGCCCGCGAGGTTCACGACCGCGTCCACCCCGCGAAGTGACGATGCATCGACGATCTTCGCGAGCTCGGTCGCCTCGGGAAGGGCGCGCTTCGCCGTCGCGAGGTTCCGCGACACGACCACCACGCGATCTCCGCGCGCAGTGAGCGCTCGAACGAGGGCGGTGCCGACGAACCCGGTGGCCCCAGTGATCATCACGGTTCGCGCGTTCGCCATCGCCGCGATGTTGAACGCGTTCCATCGCGCGTCAACCGCGGTACGATGCGCGCCGATGCAGTTCTTCTCCATCGGGCAGCAAGCCGAGGGCTTCATCGCCATCGGCCAAGAAGCGACGGGCGTGATCGCCATCGGTCAGATGGCCACCGGCGTGATCGCCATCGGTCAGCTCGCGCGCGGCGTCTTCGCGGTGGGCATGCTCTCGGTCGGCCTCGTGAGCGTCGGGATGCTCTCACTCGGGCTGGTGCACTGCGTCGCGATGCTCGGTGCGGGCGGGCGCGGCACGGGAGGGGTCCTACCGCTCTGTCCGAAGCTGCCGCTCGGTTTCGAGCTTCCGCCGGTCACGCCGCGCGAGGCTCTCGAGCTCGGTCGAAGCGCGGGCTGGATCGCGGTCGAGGTGCAGCGCGTCGCTACGGGCCTCGCGCTCGTCGCCGGAGGAACGCCGCTCCGCGTGAGGCTCGGGCCGAGCATGATCTCGGCTGCGAGTCAGGCGCTCCGGGGTGGCCAGCGAGCGCTTGCCTATCTCGTGCCGTCGGGGCAGGGCGTCGAGGTGACGCGTCTCATGCGGATGCCGGCGGCGAGCTGGCGCGATCCGCAGTTCCTCGGGCTGAGCGCGCTGCAGCTCGGCGGGCTCGTGATCGCGTCGGCTGCGTACTTCTGGTTCGGGCTCGTGCCCGTCGTCGACGGCGTGCTCGCGATCGCGAAGGCCTGAGCCCCCGGTATGTCCCGAGTGTCGCGAACCGCGCGCGTCGTGCTCGTGCGGCACGGTCAGGCCTCGGCGATCTCGAGCGACTACGACCAGCTCTCCGAGCTCGGTCGCGAGCAATCGCGCCTGCTCGCCGCGCACTTCGAGCGCTTCGGCCTCGTGCCGGATCGCGTGTTCGTCGGTCCGCGAAAGCGCCACGCGCAGACGCACGCCGAGGCGCGCCTCTCCTCGTGGAAGGAGCCCGAGCGCATCGACGAGCTCGACGAGCACCACGCGGTCCAGCTGCTGGTCGCGCTCGGTCCTGCCCTCGGTGCGCGACAAGACGAGCTCGGCGAGCTCGCGCGCGAGGCGTTCGGTGGCGACCACGCGTCGATGCGCAAGGCCCTCACGCGTGTCTTCGCGGCGGTCATTCCCGCGTGGGCCAAGGGCGAGCTCGTCCATCCCGACGTCGAGCCCTTCGCGGCGTTCCGCGCGCGCATCGATCGCTTCGTCGATCGCATCCGCGAGAGCGAAGGCACGACGATCGCGTTCACCTCGGGCGGCGCCATCTCGGCCGTCGTCGCGGCCGTGCACGGCCTCTCGACCGAGCAACTGCTCGACGTGATGTGGCATCTGCGCAACGCCTCGATCACCGAGATCGCCGTGCGCGACGGGCGGCTCTCGCTCATGTCGATGAACGCCACGCCACACCTCGGCGAGGCTCGGCTCCTGACTGGTGTGTAGACGCTACGAGGGTGCCGTCATCACGCGCCGAAAGCTGACCGCGAGCACGGCGTCATCCTTCACCACCAGCGCCCCATAGCGGCACTTCTCGGCGAGCGTTCCGTCGACGGCCGATCCGTCGCGCTTGATGGCGCGCACCGGATCGCCCTCGCGCAGCGCGGCGAATCGTCGTGCGTCGACCGCCACCGCGACGAGCTCCTCGCGGTGCGCAGGCAGCGAGCGAATGCGCTCGGCGCTCGTGCGAACGAAGCGGCCCTCGCCGATCCAGACGTCGCGCGTCTCGCCGCTCACGCAGACCACCACGCCCTCCGCGTCTCCGCCGCGCTTCATCGACACGCTCACGATCTCGCCCGCGCCACGCTCGGTCAGCACGCGTCCGCCGAGCGCGTCGCGCGCCGCCTCGATCGTGGGCGACGAGCCGACGTCCACGTCGATGCCGAGCGTATTGAGCGTGAAGGGAGACCGCCGCGCCATCTCACCTCGGTTTGGCGGCCGCCTCGCGCTCGCGCAAGCGGATGGGCGAACGCCGTGCCGCTCGTCGCCGCGTCGTCTCCTCGGAAACGTCGTGCACGACGAGAAATGAGCTCGCGCTACTTCTCTCTCTCTCGGTTTGCTGAGCGCCGGCTCCGCCACCCTTGATCGCTGGCTCATGAAAGAGAGGTCGGTCGCTCCCGGGATCTCTTGCGAAGAAGGTCGCGACGTCGCGTGAGGCGGGCCCCGCGCTCGCGTGGCACACTAGCACTAGCGTCAGTCACCCGGACGTACCGTCGTCATGTCGCGTATGACCAAGCCCACCGATCACACCCTCGCCGTCCTGAAGCAGATTCGCGATGCGGTCACGCAGACGAACCAGCGCCTCGACCAGACCAACCAGCGCCTCGACCAGACCCGTGAGGAGCTGTCGCAGCGCCTCGACCAGACCAACCAGCGCCTCGACCAGACCCGCGAGGAGCTGTCGCGCCGGCACACCGAGAGCGAGATCCGCCTGGCGACCGAGCTCACCGCCGTCGTGGGCGCAGTCCACTCGCTCCGCGACGCGGTGCTCGCGGATCGCGATCTGCGGCGGACGGTCGACGATCACGAGCAACGGCTGAGCGCGATCGAGCGACGCACGGGCTGACACAGCCCGCGGGGCTCGGCGCGGGCGCGGTAGAGAACGTTCCGCTACCATCTCGCTCGATGCCGCGAGCCCCTGGTGCCCACTGGCTCACGCCCACCGTCGTGCTGCACGTGCTCGAAGCGAACGAGCCCGGGCCGACCGTGCTGATGCAGGCGGGGATCCATGGCGACGAGATCGCCGGTGTGCACGCGCTCTCGGAGATGCTCGAAGACGGTCTCGCGCCGCGGCGCGGTCGCTTGCTCGTGGTGCCCGTCATGAACGCGCCTGCCTATCGCGCTCGACAGCGGGCGGCGCCGGGCGGGCTCGACCTCAACCGCTCCTTTCCCGGCGACGCGAGCGCGCCCGAGCGTGAGCGGCGGCTCGCGCGCGTGTTCATGGATCTCGTGCTCGACGAGCGCCCGGCGCTCGTCTGCACTCTGCACGAGTCGACGAAGCGCTTCGATCCGGCGGTCGTGCCCTCGTTCGGGCAGACGCTCGTGTACGGTGTCGATCCGATGCCGCCCGTGATCGCTCGCGCCGTCGATCGGATGAACGTGCTCCGGAAGACCGACGACGAAAAGTGGGCGCCGCAGTTCTATCCGGTCGCGACCTCGTCGACCGAGGTGATCGTCGAGGCGATCGGCTGCGTCGGCATCTGCGTCGAGACGTGGATGGGATTTCCCGAGGCGCGTCGGATCGAGATGCAGCGCGACGTGGTACGCGTGCTGCTCGACGAGCTGGGCGTTCTGCCCTTCGATGGAGGCGTGCGATGACGACGTGGCTCGGCTCGTTCCCCGGAACGCGGATGCGGCGCATGCGGCGCGATGCATGGAGTCGGCGGCTCGGGCGCGAGAACGTGCTCACGCCGTCGGATCTGATCTGGCCGCTCTTCGTTCGCGAAGGGGGAGGCGACGACACGCCCATCGCGTCGATGCCCGGCGTGAACCGTCTCTCCATCCCGCGGCTCGTCGAGCACGCTCGCGCCGCCGAGGCCGCGGGCATCCCCGCGGTGGCGGTGTTTCCCGTGATCGATCCGTCGCTGAAGACGCCCGACGGCGAGCTCGCGACCGATCCCGACAACCTCGTGTGCCGCGCCGTGCGCGAGGTGAAGAAGGCCTGCCCCGAGCTGGGCGTGATCTGCGACGTCGCGCTCGATCCCTTCACGTCGCACGGGCAGGACGGGCTCGTGCGCGAGGGCTATGTCGTGAACGACGAGACCGTCGCCGTGCTCGCGCACCAGGCGATCGTGCAGGCGCGCGCGGGCTGCGACGTGATCGCGCCGTCCGACATGATGGACGGTCGCGTCCGCGCCGTTCGCGAGGCGCTCGATCGCGAGGGCTTCGATCGCGTTCGCATCCTCTCGTACGCGGCGAAGTACGCGTCCGCGTTCTACGGCCCGTTCCGTGAGGCGGTCGGGAGCAAGACCGCGCTCGGCCAGGGAGACAAGCGCACCTACCAGATGGACGCCGCGAACGGCGACGAGGCGCTGCGCGAGGTCGCGCTCGACGTGGCCGAGGGCGCCGACATGGTGATGATCAAGCCGGGCATGCCCTATCTCGATCTCGTCTGGCGCGTGAAAGAGGCCTTCGGCCTGCCGACCTTCGTCTATCAAGTGTCCGGCGAGTACGCGATGTTGCGCGCGAGCGCCGAGCGCGGATGGCTCGACTGGCCGAAGGTGATCGTGGAGACGCTGGTGGGATTCAAGCGCGCGGGCGCGGACGCGGTGCTCACGTATGCCGCGCTCGAGGTCGCCGAGGCGCTCGCCAGAGAGCCGCACGATCGCCGGCCTTGAATACACCTCATTCTCCGTCGTCTCCGAACAGGCGGTGAGATGAGGCATCCAGCGCCCGAAGAATCCCTCGTGGTGCGCGACTGGATGAGCCGGGCTCGCCTGTCCGTGCGCCCAGCGGACGCGTCGGCCTTGAACTCCGGCGAGAACGACCGTCGCGCTCGCCTATCGGACTTCTGCTTCATCGAACACTCCTCGCGCATCGTCACGCTATCCGGGGTGTCCGCGAAAGCGGGGGATCTTCGCCCGTGCGCGAGTGAGGGGAATGTGATGGACGACCACTCCGCGGCGACGCGGCGCTCGCGCGCGCGTGCTAGCGTCATCGATGCGCTGCCTGAGCGATCTCGCCGTGTCGTTCGTGACGGCGTGCGGCCTCAGCGTTTGCTGCACACCAGGCTGTTCGCATGCCGAACCCTTCCCCGCGGTGGATGCGGCATGTCCACCCGACCTCGGGCTCGTCGTGCCCGCGTGCGATCGCCCGGCCACCATCGATCCGACGGCCATCGTCGATCTCGCGAGCTTCCGGGCGCAGGCGAGCCTCGCGATCTGCGAACTGAGTCTGCGTTGTGGCTGGGGCCCGTCAGGAGATCCCTTCTGCCATCCGTCGTTCGCGGCCCTCGACGCCGTTCGCCAAAGCGGTACGGCGCCGTTCGACGTGCGAGCCGCGAGGACCTGCGTCGAGCAACTGCTAGCTGCGCCCGACTGCTACGACGCGCTCGACGTCGCCATCCAGTGCCACACCATCCACGACCGCACGGGCACCGGCTTCTCGAGCCAGGGTGATCCGTGCACGGGCGCATGCAGCTTCGATCTCGTATGCGTGAACGCGACATGCGCGACGCCGGGGCCAGTCGGTGCCAGCTGCGATGCGGCGCATCCGTGCTTCGGTCTCGTCGATTGCATCGATGGTAGGTGCATCGAGGGGTCAGGGGTCGCGTGCCTCGGGTCGTTCGGCACGATCGGGCCGATGTTGGAGCACCACGTCGGTTGCACGTGTCGCCACGACGAAGAGTGCCCGATAGACATCGCGCGCTGCTACCAGGGTGTCTGTACGCTGCGGCCGTTCGCGGGCGATCCGTGCGTGGCGAGTGGGCCGCCCTGCTACGGCGCGCAGTGCGTTGCAGGGCGGTGCGAGCTCTTCGCCGACGGGCAGGGCCGATGTCGGTACGACACGGACTGTGTCGCGGGTCTCATATGCACCGCGTACAACCTCGTGTGCGGGCCACCGCTAGCGCTCGGCGCGGTCTGTGGCCCGACCGTGGAGGGCGAGTGCCGGCCCGGCTACTGCGACGGCATCCTCTGCCGGCCGTACGTGCAGCGCGGCGGGCCGTGCTCGGCGCCGGTGCTGGTGTGCGCGCCGGGACTGAGCTGCGATCCCGCGACCGCGCGCTGTGCCTGATCGATCGCGCGCGTCGCTGCACGCCTCCTCTGCGATGCGTGCGTGACGAGCTCGACCGGATCGACCTTGTCGCCACATGCATGTGCATGCATATTGGCTCGATGCGCACGACGATCGAGATGAAGGAGACGCAGCGCGCCGAGCTCTTGAAGCTCGCCGCGCAGCGCGGTGAGAAGGGCTTCTCGGCACTCGTCGGCGAGGCCATCGATCTCTACCTCGCGCAGTTTCGGTCACGCGGCGAGGCGGTTCGCAAGGCTCAGGCGGTGCGCGGGATCCTCTCCGATGGTGAGGCCGCGGAGCTCGCGACATCGGTGCGGGAGCTGAGGGGCCGCTGGCGATGATCATCGCCGACAGCGACGTGCTGATCGACTACCTCCACGATCGCGGCGCGGCGGCGCGTGTCGGGATCGAGCTGACGACGCGCAGCTTCGCAACCACGGCAGTGACGGCGTTCGAGCTCCGCTCCGGCGCGCGCAGCAAGAAGCAGCGCGATGGAGTCGAGGCCCTGCTCGGCGCGATGACCATCTTGAGCTTCGGCCCCGAGGAGGCCAAGAAGGCCGCCGAGGTCAGGCAGCACCTCGAGGCGGACGGAGCACCGATCGGCATGGCCGACTACATGGTCGCTGCCATCTGTCTCCTACAGCGGGGGACGTTGCTGACCCGCAACGTGAAGCACTTCGGCCGCGTTCCGGGTCTCCGGCTCAGCAGCGCGCACGACGGCTGACCCGCGAGCGCGCCAGAAGCGATTGGGGCGGGCGCGACGCCCGGGCGCGGTGGCACGCTGACGATGTCCGGCTGCGGATCGCGCTGGCTCGAGCACGTTCGCTCGGCGCGCGGCTCGGTTGCGCTTGCCGTTGTTCAACAACCCCAAACCAACCCCCGGGTTCGTCCTGGGGTTGTTGAACAACGGAAGATCAACCTCCGGGTTCGTCCGGGGTTGTTGAACAACGGAAGATCAACCTCCGGGTTCGCCTGGGGGTTGTTGAACAACGGAAGATCAACCTCCGGGTTCGTCCTGGGGTTGTTGAACAACGGAAGAACAACCACACGGTAGCGGGTCGTTGTTCAACAACCCCGATCCAACCTCACGGTTGCCGAACGGCTTCGTCGAAGCGCCTGGCCGCGATCGGATCATTTTTCGAATTCTTTGCAAGAGATTCCGGGACTGACCGACCTCTCTTTCATGAGGCAGCGACCGAGGTCATCTCGATGCCGAAGCTCCCCAGGACGACACCGACCCGCGCGAGCTCGCGCTGCCGCGCGCATTCGCTCGCGCGGCCGCGCGAGTAGGCACGCCCCTCGATGCGAACGGCTCGTTCCGTCTACCGTCGAGCGCGACGCGCTAGATGGTTCCCACTTTCGTTCCCGGGGGTGCCCGAGACGGGCGTAAGATCTACACCCCTGCGCCCATGTCTCATGACGAACGTCGGCTCGGAAGAATGGCGCGCGTAGATACGCGGCACGACGCTCGCGTCGCCCATGCCCGTTGCCCCGTGCGCGAGCACGTTCCTACGCCCTTGGATGCGGGACTGACGACCCGGTGAACGCGCCCAAGCCCGCGTGGAAAGGACGCGGCGTTGGAGTGACGCTCGCGATCGTCGCCGCGATCACCATGGTGCCCAGGTTCGTGAACGACGCCCTGTTGGTCGTCGCGCGCGACGTCGCCGGGTGCATGTCGTGTCTCGCGTTGCCGCTCATCGGGCTCTCCTTCTTGGTGGTGCTCGTCGCGACGTTGCTCCGCCGCCTCGCTTGGCAGGACCTGGCCTGGGCCGGTGTGGCCGTCCTCATCATCGCCGTCGGACCGCGGCTCGGCTGGGTGCTCGCGCGTGCTTCGTTCGCCCGCGCC
>JAYVCF010000024.1:0-6007 GCA_043750095.1 Deltaproteobacteria bacterium | reverse complement strand
CGGAGGTAGAAGGTAGTGGCGCTCGCGATAGACGAGCGGTGACTCTTTGCTCGGCTCCGCGTCGCGCCCGTGGAGCAGCTCGAGGCCGTCGTCGAACATCAGGGCCGGCGTGCGCAGCGTGTCGGCGGGGTTGCCGTTCGGCGGCAGCGGAGCCTGCGCGAGGACCGGAGTCGGTGCCGCGATCGGCGCCGCGGCTGCGACGGGTGCCGCGATCGGTGGCGCGACTGCGACGGGCTCCGCGATCGGCGCCGCGACTGCGACGGGCGCCGCGGCGGGTGCCTGGGCCGCGCTCACCGCTTGCTGGATCGCCTTCATCGCTTCGGGTGGCATGTACGCCATCGTCTGCTTGGCGACCTTCTTCGAAGGCGTCGGCGCGGGCATCACCGCCGCGGGGGGCGGCACCGAAGCCGGGCGTGCGGGCGCGACCCCGCCGGGTGCACCGGGCGTCGCACCGTACGCTTGCGCGGCCGCCCGGACCTCGGCGGTCGAGTACGAGACCGTCTTGTGCGCCGCCGCGGGAGGCTGCGCGGCTGCGACGGCGGCAGCTGGTGCGGCCGGCGAGGGCGCTGCTCCCACGGCGACCGGCGCAGGCGCGCCGGCAGCAGGACCGTGCTGCGACGGCATGTACGCCATCGTCTGCTGCTTCTGTTTCTTGGTGAGCGGCGCGGCGACGACCGGCGCAGGCACCGACACGGGCGACGGCACCGGCACCGGTGCAGCCGGTGTGGGCGCCGCTGTGGGTGCGGGCGGCGCCTTCGACTCGTTCGTCGGCGCGATGAGGTACTTCCGCCGCGCGACAGCATCGGTGATCGAGGCGGTCCCGTCGGGAGCGATCTGGCAGCTCGCGCCCGGCGGCACGCCGCCGCGCTCGCCGATCTGTGCGCGCGCGCGCGTGAGGGCCGTCATCCAGTCACCCGCCTCCACGAGCACTTCGTGGAGCGCGGTGGCCCGGCCGAGCTCAGTGACGACGAGCTTCCAGCGTTTTTGGCTCACGGGCGCGCGATTCCCACGTAGGCCCTCCTTCTACGGGCGCGGGTCCAGGTGCGTCAAGAGCCCTGTACAGGTAGGGCAGACCGGTTCACAGACCGCCGCACGTTGCGCGCGGCCTCCGGCATCGCTAGATGGCCGCCCCGATCCCATGTGGATCCTCGTCGTCGCCAGTCCCCAGCTCGTCGACCGCCCGGAGGGCGGGCTCGCAACCCTTCGCGAGCTCGGCTGCCGTGTGCGGGCCGCAGACCTGTGGGATCCGCTCGAGTCCGACGAGGCCCTCGCCAAAGAGCCGCCTGCCGCCGTGCTGATCGAGGTGCTCGACCAGATCGAGGCAGGCCGAGCCGCGCTGGCGCGCCTGCGTCGAGCTCCGGCGCTCGCCGAGGTGCCGATGCTCGCGGCGGTCACGGTGCCGGCGCTCCAGCGCGTCGCGCCCGAAGACTCGTTCGACGATCTCGTGCTCGTCCCCTACGTGCCCGTCGAGCTCTACGTCCGCATCCGTCGCGCCGAGTGGCGCACGAGCGAGTTCACCGACGCCGACACGCTGAAGCTGGGTCCACTGGTCGTCGATTGCGCCGCGCACGAGGTGAAGGTCGACGGACGCGCGGTCGTGCTGACGCATCAGGAGTACGCGCTGCTCGAGTTCCTCGCGCGCAACCGCGGCCGCGTCTTCTCGCGTCAGCAGCTCCTCGAGCGCGTCTGGGGCGTCGACTACTACGGCGGCTCGCGCACGGTGGACATCCACGTGCGCCGTCTGCGCATGAAGCTCGCGCAGGGCGCGGACTCGCTCGAGACCGTCCGCGGCGTCGGCTACAAGATGCGCGGCGCACCGTGAGCGCGAAGAGGCGCCTCGTCGTTCCCGTCGGCGATCCCGCCGGCGTCGGCCCTTGGGTGTCGATCGCGGCGGCACGCGCCGTGGGCGATCGCGCGAGCGTGAGGCTGATCGGTGACGCGCGGCAGCTTCGGGCGCTCGCGCCCGAGCTCGACGTGATCGACGTGGGCGCCGTATCCGAGGGCGCGATCGCGGCGCACGCGGCCACGGAAGAGGGAGGTCGCGCGCAGATCGCAGCGCTCGATCGCGCGATCGACGAGGTGATGGCCGGGCGTGCGGACGCGATCGTGACGGGGCCGGTGAACAAGGCGGCGATCACGCGGACGGGCACGGCGTTCGTCGGCCAGACCGAGCACCTCGCGCGGCGGTGCAAGCTGGCCGATGACGCCGTCACCATGATGTTCCTCGGGCCGCGGCTCAACGTCGCGCTCGTCACGACGCACCTCGCCGTGCGCGATGTCCCGCACGAGATCACCGAGGCACGCGTGGCACGCGCGACGCTCCATCTCGCCGCGGCGCTCATGCGCATCGGCGTTCCGCGCGGCTCGAAGCTCGTCGTGACGGGCCTGAACCCGCACGCGGGAGAAGACGGCTTGTTCGGTGACGAGGAGCCACGCGCGATCGGGCCAGCGCTCGCACGGCTGCGCTCGGAAGAGCCGTTCGCGAGCGGCGCGCTGCTGCTCGAGGGCCCGACCCCCGCCGAGGCCGCGTTTCGCTTCGCCGCCGACGCGCGCGTGGTGGGCGTCGTCGCGATGATGCACGACCAGGCCACCATCGCGAGCAAGCTGCTGGACTGGGGGCACGCCGTGAACGTGACCTGGGGGCTTCCGTTCGTGCGCACCAGCGTCGATCACGGCGTGGGATACGAGGCGGCGCGCAGCGGCGTGATCGAGTCGACCGGGATGATCGCGGCTGCCGAGCTCGCGCTCGTGCTGATCAACGCGCCTGCGGCGACTTCCGCCTCGATCGGTTCTTGAGTGGCGGGCGTCCTCTCGGTCCGCGGCGCGCGCCAGCACAACCTGAAGAACGTCGACGTCGATCTCCCGCGCGACGCGCTGGTCGTGATCACCGGGCCGAGCGGCTCGGGCAAGAGCTCGCTCGCGTTCGACACCATCTACGCCGAGGGGCAGCGTCGCTACGTCGAGTCGCTCCACGGCTACGCGCGACAATTTCTCGAGCAGCTCGACAAGCCCGAGGTCGAGTCGATCACCGGACTCTCGCCCGCCATCGCCGTACGGCAGGAACCGCTGCGGCCGAGCCCGCGATCCACGGTGGGGACGATCACCGAGGTGCACGATCGACTCCGCGTTCTCTTCGCGCGCACCGGGCAGCCGCACTGCCCGAAGTGTGGCCGCGCCATCCGTGCCCACACCGCCGAGCAGATGATCGGCCGCGGTCTCGCGCTCGGGGCGGGCGCGAAGCTCTCGATCGCGGCACCGATCGCGCGGGGCGTGAAGTCCGATCTGAAGGCGGAGATCACGGCCCTGCGCAGGGACGGATTCGTGCGCGCGCTGCTCGACGGTAAGCCCATCGATCTCGGCGAGGACGGGCACGTCAACGCGAAGAAGAAGCACGACCTCGACGTGGTGATCGATCGGATCGTGGTGCGTGACGACGCGCGAAGCCGGCTCGCCGATGCGATCGAGCTGGCGCTGAAGAAGAGCGGCGGGCTCGTGCGCCTGGTGCCCGCCGAGGGCGAGAGCGAGCTCCTGTCCGAGCGACCGATGTGCACGATCGACGGGATCGTGCTGCCGGCGATCACGCCGCGCACGTTCTCGTTCTCGACGCCGGAAGGCGCCTGCCCGAGGTGTGATGGGATTGGGGCGATCTCGAGGAAGCGGAAGCGGAAGAAAGAGAGCGAGAGCGAGGGCGAGAGCGAGAGCGAGAGCGAGAGCGAGAGCGAGAGCGAGAGCGAGAGCGAGAGCGAGAGCGAGAGCGAGTGTCCGAGCTGCCTCGGGTCGCGGCTGAACGAGACGGCGCGGCATGTGACGGTCGGTGGGGTCACGCTGCCCGAGCTCGATCGCCTGGCGACCTCGGTGCTTCGCGGGCGGCTCGCCTCGCTCGCGATCGAGGGCGTGGACCGCCAGATCGCTACGCCGTTGCTCTCCGAGATCGAGACGCGGCTCGCGTTTCTCGACGAGGTCGGCGTGGGCTACCTCTCTCTCGGTCGTGCGAGCAACACGCTCAGCTCGGGTGAGGCGCAGCGGCTGCGGCTCGCGACGCGGCTCGGCGGTCCGCTCGTGGGCGTGCTCTACGTGCTCGACGAGCCGACGCTCGGCTTGCACCCGCGCGACACCGCGCGCTTGATCCGCTCGCTCGAGCGCCTCCGCGATCAGGGCAACACGGTGCTGGTGGTCGAGCACGACCTCGACGTGGTGCGCGCCGCCGATCACGTCGTGGACATGGGCCCCGGCGCGGGCGTGCTCGGCGGACGCATCGTCGCGTCGGGCAAGGCCGCCGACCTCGCCGCGAGCCCGACCAGCGTCACGGGGCCCTTCCTTCGAGGTCTCGCACGCGTCGCGCGCAGAGCGCGGCTCGGCAGCGGCGCGGTCTCGCTCGAGCACGCACGCACACACAACCTGAAGGACGTGAGCGCGCGCTTTCCCGTCGGCGCGCTCACCGCCGTCACGGGCGTCTCGGGTGCGGGCAAGTCCTCGCTCGTGATGGGCACGCTGCTGCCGCTCGTTCGCGCGCAGCTGCATCGCGGCGAGAGCGCGGCGCACGGCGTGCTCACGCACATGGATCGCATCGCGCGTGTCGTCGCCGTGGACGAGGTCGCGATCGGTCGCACCTCGCGATCGACGCCCGCGACCTACGTCGGGCTGCTCACTCCGCTTCGTGACCTCTTCGGCTCGCTGCCGGACGCGCGCGCGCGCGGCTACGGCCCCACGCGCTTCTCCTCCAACGTGAAGGGTGGCCGCTGCGAGACGTGCAAGGGCGAGGGCGTGCTCTCCGTCGAGATGCAGCTCTTGCCCGATCTCGCGATCACGTGTCCCGAGTGCTCCGGACGCCGCTACAACCGCGAGACGCTCGAGGTTCGCTGGAAGGGCATGTCCATCGCGGATGTCCTCGCGCTGGCGGTCGAGGACGCGCTGCCGCTGTTCGCGGTGCAGCGACACATCGCCGTGCGGCTCGACACCATGCGCGAGCTCGGCCTCGGCTATCTGCGGCTCGGCCAAGCGGCGACGACCTTGTCGGGCGGAGAGGCGCAGCGCCTCGCGCTCGCGCGTGAGCTCTCGCGGCGCTCGAGCGAGCCCACCCTGTACGTGCTCGACGAGCCGACGACCGGGCTGCACGCGACGGATGTCGAGCTCTTGCTCGGCGTGCTCGATCGACTCGCCGATGAAGGACATGCGGTGGTCGTGATCGAGCACGACCCGCTGATGATCGCGCGCGCGGATCACGTGATCGATCTCGGACCCGAGGGCGGCGAGGGCGGCGGGCGCGTGCTCGCGAGCGGGACGCCGAGGGAGATCGTGAAGGCGGGGACGGCGACGGGGGAGGCGATTCGCGGGTTGGTGGGGCCATGAACGGCGCCCACGTCGCAGCCGCCGGCGCCCTGCTCGTCGCGTGCGGCGCATCGGTCGTGACCCGCGAGTCGCCCACCGCGCTACCCGCGGACGTCGCGGCGCTCGTCAACGGCGAGCCGATCGCGATGGCCGCGGTCGAGGCGGCGGCTGCCTCCGCGCTCGCACACGAGTCTGTCTACGCCACGCCCGCGGAGCGTGCGCCGTTCCTTGCGCGCGCGCTCGACGGCCTCATCGAGGCGCTGTTGATCGAGCAGGTGGCGCTCGCTCTCGGCGTCGAGGTTACGGACGCCGAGGTCGAGGCGGCGATTTCGACGGTGCACGAGCAGCAGGGCCAGCCCCCGCCCGTCATCGACGCCGAGTTCCGCGCGAACGTGCGGCGCATGGTGCTTCGATTCCGCGTTGGCGTTGCGCGCATGGGACCACGCGTGACGATCAGCGAGGAGGAGGTCCGGCGTCATTACGATGAGATCGTCGGTCGATTGACCCAGCCTGGGACCCCCCCGAGCTTCGAGAGCTTGCACGATGATCTGCTTCGGCAGATGCGGGAGTCCGCGATCCAGCAGCTCGAGCCGACGATGATGCGCGAGCTCCGGGAGCAGGCCGTGATCGAACGGGCGGCGGCATGCTCGCCGTGACGACGAGCGCCAGAGCGACAGCG
>JAYVCF010000023.1:0-14469 GCA_043750095.1 Deltaproteobacteria bacterium | reverse complement strand
CATGCTGGGAGGCGCTGCATGTCGCTCTATTCGATGCTCGCGGGCAAGGGTGCGAACGGGTTCGGCTACGGCTCGACGGCCGAGGACGTCACGCAGGGCGTGTCGCTCGCGGGCAAGACCATGGTCGTGACGGGCTGCAACTCGGGCCTCGGCCTCGAGACGATGCGCGTGCTCGCGATGCGGGGCGCGCACGTGATCGGGACGGCGCGGACCGAGACGAAGGCCAGCGAGGCCGGCCGCGCGGTGGGCGGCAAGACGACGGGCGTGGCGTGCGAGCTCTCCGATCCGAAGTCGGTGCGCGCCGCGGTGAAGACGATCGCGGACAAGGGCCTGAAGATCGACGCCATCGTCGCGAACGCGGGGATCATGGCGCTGCCTACGCTCGAGACGGCGCACGGCTACGAGCTGCAGTTCTTCACGAACCACATCGGCCACTTCATTCTCGTCACCGGCCTGCTCGACTCGCTCGCCGACGACGCGCGTGTGGTGATGCTCTCGAGCGGCGCGCACAGCAACGCTCCCGAGGGCGGCATCCAGTTCGACAACCTCGACGGCAAGAAGAGCTACTCGGCCTGGACGGCGTACGGACAGTCGAAGATGGCGAACATCCTCTTCGCCAAGGAGCTCGGTAAGAAGCTCGGTGGGACGAAGAAGACGGCGAACGCGGTCCACCCGGGCGTCATCAAGACCAACCTCGGTCGTCACATGAACCCGTTCGCGCGCGTCGCGCTCACCGTGGCCGGACCGCTCGCGATGAAGTCGATCCCCGAGGGCGCGGCGACGCAGACCTACGTGGCGGCGAACCCGGGGGCGGCTGGCATCACCGGCGAGTACTGGTCCGACTGCAACGTCGCCAAGTGTCGCGCGGATGCGCGTGAGCCCGAGCTCGCGAAGAAGCTCTGGGCGCGCTCCGAAGAGATCGTGGCCTCGCTCCCGAAGTGAGCGCTAGAGCCAGCCGCGGCGCTTGAACCAGATCAGCGGGAGCAAGCCGGTCACGACCATCAGGCCGAGCGCGAGCGGATAGCCGAAGGGCCAGTCGAGCTCGGGCATCACGTGAAAGTTCATGCCGTAGATGCCGGCCACGATGACCGGCGGAATGCCTACGACGGACGCGACGGTCAGCGTCTTGACGATCTCGTTCTGCTCGATGTTGATGAAGCCCAGTGTTGCGTCGAGCAAGAACTGAAGCTTGTTCGAAAGGTGTGCCTCGTAGTCCGTGAGCGAGACGACGTCCGCGTGGATGGCGTGCAGGCGTCGGACGTTCACCGGTGGCGCACCCTCGTGCCCGCTCTGCGTGACGAAGGAAGCGATGCGGCCGATCCCGAGCAGGCCGTCGCGTAATGACGAGAGCTTGTCGGCGATGACTCCGATCCGTCGCAAGGCCGCGCGCAGAGCGCCGGAGTCCGCCTTGCGGTCGCGGAACGCTCCACGTGAGAGCGCGTCACACTCGGCGCCGCAATGCTCGAGCCCGTCTGCCGACTTGTCGACCACGACCTCGAGCAGGTGCAGGAACGCTTCGTCGGCCGTGGTCGCACCGTGCGCCTTGCACTGCTTGCGCGCTTCATCGAAGGTCGGGATGGCCGCGAAGCGGACGGTGAGAAGAACGCGCGCGCCGAGCACGAAGCCCACGGACGCGAGCGCGGGGCCGTCGTCGTCGCGGGTGATCACCGGTGTGGACAGCGTGTAGACGCCGGAAGCGAAGGCGAGCCGGCTCGAGGTCTCGATCTCGCTGACCTCACTCTCGGCCGGAGCCCGAAGGCCGGTGGCCTCTTGCACGCGCGCGACCTCGTCCTCGGTCGGCGAGACCAGATCGATCCACGTGGCGGTCGCGAGGTCACTCTCCGGGTAGACGTGGAGCATCGCGGCGGAGGCTACCGCGAAGCGACGCTCAGAGCCCTCGTTCACCCGCTTCGCGCACACCGAAGCGCGTGAGCACGAGCGCACCGAGGCCCGCGAGGAGCGCCAGCGCGAGCGCGAGACCGCCGATGAAGGGGATGCGCGTGACGATGAAGAGTGCGCAGGCCCCCGCGGCCAGACGCGCGACGGGACGTCCTTCGAGATGGCGCGTGGGCAGCATCGCTCCGATCACCGGAACGACGGACGCGAGCGCGGCTGCGGTCACCACCGGTGCCGCGATCGCGAGCACGAGCGCGATGGGGATGCCGATGAGGCTCACGCAGAGCGCGACCATGACGACGCCGCTGACGATCATGCCGAGCGTGCCTGTGGCGAGCGTGCGCACCGGGCGCTCCACGATCGCACGCTGAACGCGACCGAAGCGCTCGGGGGCGATGGCCAGGAACAAGATGGCGGCCAGGAACAACAGCGAGTAGCGCAGGACGGCCCAGACCACGTCGCCCTCTTCTTCGTGCATCGCTCGATCGAGATCCACGGATCGCGCGCCGATCGCCATCGAGGGCGTGGTGGAGCTGAACGTGCTCGCGCCGTTGGGCGAGTCGACCTGCACCTCGCCCCCGAGCGAGTCGATCCGGCCGTGAACGACGCCGCGATCGCGCACGCGGATGTCGCCGCCCATCGTGACGACGTCGCCGACGACCACGCCCGACACGACCGCATCACCGCCCATCGTGACGACGCTGCCGTACGAGCGTCCGTCGATGGTCGCGTCGCCCCCCATCGTGATCACGTCGCGCACTTCTTGGTCACGCGCCACGTGCGCATCGCCACCGAAGGTCAGCACGTCGTGGAGCTCCACGCTGCGCGTCGGCGCGTCGGGCGCGGCGACCGTCGGCACCGGAGGCGCTGCGGGGACGGCGAGCACCGAACGAGCGGGCTGAATCGTGAGCAGGTGCGCCGTGGCGTGCACGCCGGCATCGGGCGGCAAGAGCGCGTCGAGCACCTCGGACAGAGGCGCGCTCTCGATGTGCAACGTCACGGGCGGATCATCGGCGAGCGTGTACACAAGGCCGAGGCCCGCGCTCCGCGCCGCTTCCGTGAGCGCGACCGAGCGCGGCGTGTGGTCTGCATCGACGTGCACGATCGCGTCCGCGGGAAGCACCCCCTCGAGGTCGTACGCATGCGCGTACGTCGGGATGAACGCTGCGATCAGCACGAAGGGAAGTGCCGCGCGCAGCGGTCCGTCGAAGCGCCGCGCCAGCCAGACGGCCCCGCTCACCGCCGCGAGCAGCACCAGCGCGACGCTGGCCGCCCCGCCCGGGATCGCATGGAGCGCGCGCGTCGTGACGAGCGAGAGCGTCAGGCCCACGCGGGCGAGCGAGGCTGCGCGACGGATCGGCTCGAGCGTGCCGCCCTCGTTCGTCGCCAGCGCGAGCGATCCGCTCACCGCCGTGAAGAGCACGCCGAGGGTCGCGCCGATCGCCAGCGTTCGCGCCGAGGCCCGCTCGGTCGCGTACTCCGCACGTGCGATCGCGGTTCGCACCATCGCATCGACGTCGAGCTCGTCCACCGCCCGCGGCAGCGCACGGGTGAAGGCATGCGATCGCTCTCGCGCGCCCGCGATCCAGCGATCGAGCGCCTCTGGATCTTCGGCGCGCAGCGCTTCGATCTCGGCGCGCTCGCTCTCCGTGAGCGCATCGAGGCGATCGTGCGCGAGCGCTTCGATCACGTGCGGGGCCATGGGCTTCACAAGGCGCTCCCTGCGATCGCGTCACCGTCGAGCATCACGCGCAGGCGCTTTCGGCCGCGATGGAGCCATGTCATCACCGTGCCCATCGGCACCTCGAGGGCGGCCGCGATCTCTTCGTAGCTCGACTCGTGCACGTGGAAGAGCACGATCGCCGCTCGCATCGGCGCGGGCAAGGTCTCGAGCGCCGCCGCGAGACGCACCGACTCGATGCGCGCGAGCGCCGTGCGCTCCACGTCGGGCTGGTCACCCGGCAGCTCCATCGGCTCTTCGGTCTCCGGCATGAACAAGCGCCGCTCGAGCCCGCGCCGACGCAGCCGATCACGACACGTGTTGCGCGCCACCGCGAGCGCCCACGCGCGGAACGTGCCCTTCAACGGATCGTAGCGCGTGATCGACACGACGATCTTCTCGAGCGCTTCTTGCGCGGCATCACGGCCGTCGTCGGGGCCCACCAAGCAGCGACAGAGCTCGGCGATCGCCCGCGCGTGCTGCCGAACGAGCGGCTCGAGCGCTCCTCGGTCACCGCTCGCGGCGCGTTCTTCGAGGCTGGGCACGCGCGTCTTTCCCCCGCTGCCGCCATCGAACGAGGGCAGGGTGAGCGAGGGTAGGGGGACGAGCGGTGAGGGCCAAGCGAACGCGCGCATGAGCTTTCGCAACCATCTACGTGTGAGGCCAAGACGGTATTTCAGAGGCACTTGCGGAATCGCGGCGTGGCACGGCGGCTGCTCATTGCGCCCGGCGATGAGGGGATGGCGCGGTTCGGCACGATGTCTCGGGGGGCTCGCCCTCACGATCGCGCTGTTATTGCCCGCCATGGCCTCCGCGCAGCGCTCCGATCTCGACGGGAGTCGTCCGCGGAGCGGACGCGACACAAATGGGTCGGCCCGGCGAGCCGGGCACTCCGGTCGAGATCGTGCGGATCGGCTCGCCTCGCCGACTCGATCGCCGAGCGAGTGGGCCGTGGACGTGATGGTCGCGACGGCCATTCCGACTGCGGTCGGCGCGAACGTCCGAATCGAGACGCCTGGCCGGTTTCTCCTCGACGTGATGGCGGGCGGCAACCCCTACGCGGACGGCCTCGGTAGTCTCGTCGAGGCGTACGGCGGCGGCGTCCCGGCCCACACGCTCGTGAGCGCCATCGGCGGAAGTGCGGGCGTGCTCCGACTTCAAGTCGGCATTCGTCCCTCACCCGACGCGGGCCTCGAGCTCCTCGCGGGCTACACGCTGATGTACTCGACGCCCACGGTCACGCGCGCGACGCTGGAAGCCGCGACCGGACAGTCGTTCGCGTACAGCGGCTTCGACTCGACGCACTTGACGGTCGCGATTCACGGCATGTCGGGCGAGCTCGGCTGGCGCTTCGTCATCGCGGATCACGTCGTCTTGCGCATCGGCGTCGGCGGCACGTTCACGCTCGCGTCGAGCGCGCACCTCGACGTGCCCGACGCGATGCGCGAGGCGTCCACCGCGGTCGTCTCCGTGGAGCATCAGATTGCCGACGGGATCACCCGCTACGGGTTCGTCCCCGAGGCGCGCGTCGCGGTCGGCTACCGATTCTGACGTACGATGGTCGGATCATGAGCACCAGCCCGATCAGCCCCGAAGAGCGCGAGCGCCTCGAGAAGGCGCCGCGTCCGCGTCATCTGCCGCTCGTGCCGATCGCCAAGCCCGGCAAGCGAAAGCTTCCGCTGGCCGACGACGTGCGCGCGATCGACGAGAAGGTGCGGCCGATCTACGCGGTGTGGGAGATCACCCTCGCGTGCGATCTCGCCTGTCGTCATTGCGGCTCGCGCGCAGGCAAGGCGCGGCCCGGAGAGCTCTCGACCGAGGAGTGCCTCGACCTCGTCGATCAGATGGCGGGCATGCAAGTGAAAGAGGTCTCGCTCATCGGCGGCGAGGCGTACCTGCGCGATGACTGGACGCTGATCATCGAACGCATCGTCAAGCACGGGATGATCCCGCTGCTCACCAGCGGCGGCCGCGGCATCACCAAGGAGCGCGCGCGCGCCGCCAAGGACGCGGGGCTGCGGACGGCCAGCATCTCGCTCGACGGAGACGAGGCCACGCACGATCGCCTGCGCGGCGTGCAGGGCAGCTACAAGTCGGCGCTCGAGTCGATCGCGAACCTGCGCGAGGTCGGCATTCCGGTCTCGTGCAACACGCAGATCAATCGCTTGTCGATCCCGCACCTCGAGGGCGTGCTCGAGACGATCGGCGCGCTCGGCCTCCACAGCTGGCAGATCCAGCTCACCGTCGCGATGGGCCGCGCCGCCGACGAGCCGGACGTTCTGCTGCAGCCCTACGACTTGCTCGATCTCTTCCCGCGTCTCGGCAAGCTCAAGGAGCGCTGCGACGAGCTCAAGGTGCGCTTGTGGCCCGGCAACAACATCGGCTACTTCGGTCCCTACGAGTCCACGCTGCGCGGTCGCATGCCGCGCGGGCACATGTACTCGTGCGGCGCGGGCCGCTCCACGCTCGGCATCGAGGCCGATGGCGCGATCAAGGGCTGCCCCTCGCGTCCGACCGAGGCGTGGACGGGCGGCAACATCCGCGACAACAGCCTGAAGGACATCTGGGAGCGCTCGGCCCCACTGCGCTACACGCGCGATCGCACCGTCGAAGATCTCCACGGCTACTGCCGCACTTGCTACTACGCCGACGAGTGCCGCGCGGGCTGCACGTGGACGAGCTTCGTGCTCTTCGGCAAGCCCGGCAACAACCCGTACTGTCATCACCGCGCGCTCGAGTTCGAGAAGCAGGGCCTGCGCGAGCGCGTGGTGAAGCAGCAGGAAGCCCCCGGCGAGCCCTTCGATCACGGCCTGTTCGCGATCGTGGTGGAACCGATGGAAGCGAAATCCCCGTGAGCCTCGCTCCGTGCACCTCGTGCTCGAGGCACGTGCGACGCACGGAGCAGGCGTGTCCGTTCTGCGGGGTCGCGCTCGCGCTCGACGCGGCGCCCGCGAGGCGCACGGTGACGGAGCGGCTCGGTCGCGCGGCGATCTTCTCGCTCGGCGCCGCCGCGATCACGAACGTCGCGGGCTGCGGTGCGAGGAGCCAGCTGGTCGAGCCCGCACCGTCCGCGGAGCACGACGGCGGGCACGACGCGGGCGCCACGTTCGCGCACTACGGCGGGCCGCCACACACGATCGACGCGGCAATCGGGAACGACGCAGCGTTCGACGAGGACGCGGGCGCCGTCTCCGTGCTCTACGGCGGGCCGGAGCTGAGCCCTGATGCGGGCGTCGATGCCGATCTAGGATGTTGCAGCGCGGACTACGGCGCGCCGCCGTCTCCCTGAGCCGAGACCCACGCACCTCGCGAGGAACGATGTCGCTCCATCCCTGTCCCTCTTGCACTCGACACGGCGGCCACGATGGCGGCCTCGCCGGTGCCTATGGCGCGCCTCCGTTCGATGCAGGGCACTGACGCTTGATTCGTTCTCCGTTCGACGCGCATTCTTGCGCTACTTCTTCCTGAGGGGCTTTCCATGAGCGCACTCTTTCCGTGTCCTTCGTGCAGCCGCCACGTCCGTGCGATCGAAACGGCGTGTCCGTTCTGTGGCGATGCGCTCTCGCTCACCGACGCGCCCGCGCGCGCGATGCCCACGCAGCGCCTCGGTCGCGCGGCCACGTTCGCGTTCGGCGCGGCGATGGCGACCAGCGTCGTCGGCTGTGGCACGGCCACCAACCCCGGCGGCGACAGCGGCGCTCAGACGGACGCGTTCGTCGCCACGGCGGACGTGGGCACCGACGCCGGGCTCATCGCTGCGTATGGTGGCCCGCCCATCGACGCGGGGAACGACGCGGCGACCGTCGCGGCCGACGGAGGATCTTCGGTCGACGCAGACCAGCCGGATGTGTGGGGCGCAGCGCTCTACGGTGCACCTCCTCCTCCGCCGGAGCCGCATCCGTGAGCGGCCTCGAACCTTGCTCCGCGTGCGCGCGTCACGTTCGTCGTGACGAGCGTGTCTGCCCGTTCTGCGGATCCAGCGTGCGCTTCGAGAGCTCCGCGGGTGTGCGCACGCCAGCGCCTCCGCCCGATACCGGTGTGTAGTTTTTCTTTTTCTCGGAGGAGAGACCCATGAGCCAACTGCTTCCTTGTCCCAGCTGTGCGCGTCACGTTCGCCAGACCGAGAGCGGCTGTCCGTTCTGTGGCTCGGCGCTCGCGCTCGCCGATGCGGCGCAGCGCACGATGCCGACGCAGCGCCTCGGTCGCGCGGCCACGTTCGCGTTCGGCGCGGCGATCGCCACCAGCGTCGCCGCGTGCGGCGGCGGAACGACGCCGGGTAACGACTCGGGCATCGCGCCCGCGTATGGCGCTCCCGCCGACAGCGGCATCGACTCCGGGATGCTCGCGATGTACGGCGGCCCGCCGCCCGACGCGGGACAGGACACCGGCGGCCCGGGTCCCTTGTACGGCGCGCCCGCGTTCGACGCAGGCCAAGACGGCGGCGGCCCAGCGCCCGCGTACGGGGCCGTGCCCGCGCCCGATGCGGCCACCTGATCTCGACCGGAGTGCCCGGCTCGCCGGGCCGACGCAATTGTGTCGCGTCCGCTCCGCGGACGACTCCGACCCGAGAGCGATCGAGTCAGTGCGTCGCGAACAGGCGCACTGACTCTTCGGCCGAGAAGCGATGATGATCGTCGACGTGTGAGAACGTCGTCGTGGTCGTGTCGCCGCTGACCTCGCTCATCGTCATCGAGAGGAGGGCGTCGCCCTCTCCGTCGAACACGATGCTGGACATGAACTGATTCAGCGGCGCGCCGCGCGGCGTGAGCGTGATCGTCCAGTGGCTCGCGGTGTTCGTGAACGTCACCGCATAGCTCTGCTCGAGCGCGGCGCGATCCCCGGCGAGAAAGGCGCGGAACGAGTCCACGAAGCTGCGCACGATCGGCTGCGACGCCAGGTCGATGTGCTGCTCGTGCCCACGGTCCGACATGCGCAGAGCGCTGCCGTCGATCACCACCGTCTGCGTGCCCGCGCGCCGCGCGAGCCGACCGGGGCGCACGTAGGCGAGCGTTCCGTCGGTGACCAGCGGCGTCGTGAGGAGTGCGATGTGCTTCTCCTCGTGGAAGTCGAGCGTGAGGCCCTCGATGCGCGCGAAGCGAGCCAGCACCGAGGTGAGCGTCGGGGGCGTCTGCGCGGAGGTCGGGGCGGGGAGAGCGAGAGCGAGAGCGAGAGCGAGAGCGAGAGCGAGAGCGAGAGGGCGAGCCACGGGGGCTTCGACGTGCGTGCGCGCTCGGATCTTCATCGCGCGATCGGTGCCGCTAGGATGCGATCCAAGAGCACCTTCGGCGTCTCGAAGAGCATCTCGTCCTCGCCTGGCCCGTGATGCGCGCGGTGCGTCGTCACCAGCACCGTCTTGCCGCGCGCCGCACGCTTGCCGGTGGTCAGGTTCTGGATCTCGTAGGCGACCGTGACGCGCGTCTCCCACTCGGTGAACCACGCGGCCACGCGGAACTTGTCGCCGTAGCGCAGCGCTCCGACGTGCCGCGCGCGCGAGTCGATCACGTAGAAGCCGTACTTCAGCGGGATGAGATCGGGCACGTCGATGCGATGCGCCGCGAAGAGCGCGCAGCGCGCGATCTCGAAGTACTTGTAGTACCAGCCATGCCAGGCGACGAAGAGCGGATCGCAGTCGTGGAACGGGACCATCAGGTCCACGGTGATCGCGCTCTCGGGTGCGCGCTCGCGCAGCTCGCGGGTCACGGGCTCGGCTCGCTCTTCGTCAGTCATGGCCGACCTCGTAGTCGATCTCGCCGATCGGAAGCTCGTCGTTTCGGTACATCGCGAGCACGGCCTTGATGTCGACGTCCATCCGGCGATCGGCGGTGTTCATCGGGATCTTCGTGCGCACGGCGTCGCGCAGCTCGACGCTCTTCGGGTGGCAGTAGCGCACGCCGCGAAGATCGACCGCCTGCACCGCCGTGAGCAGGTGGATCACCGCGATGGTCTCCACGAGGTCGAGCACGCGCACCGACTCGCGCGCGCTGATGGTGCCCATCGAGACCTTGTCTTGGTTGTAGCTCTCGGTGCTGCGCGAGAAGACGCTGGCCGGCATGCTCATCTTGAGCGCCTCGGCCGCGAGCGCGCTCGCCGAGATCTCCATCGCCTTGAAGCCGTGGTGCGTCGCGCGATCGGCGCCGGTGCGAGCGACGAGGTTCGCCGGTAGGCCCGCGTTCGTGGCGGGGTTGCACATCATGCCGACCTGGCGATCGAGCAGGTCGCCCACGTTCGCGACGACGTTCTTCAGCGTGTCGGTGACGAGGCAGGCGTGGCCGCCGTAGAAGTTGCCGCCGTGCATCACCCGGCCTTCGGGCGCCTCGGGCCCGATGCCTTCGATGATCGGGTTGTCGTTGATGCCGTGCAGCTCCGTCTCGAGCATCTGCCGCGTCCAGGGCAGGCAATCGAGCACGAGGCCTGCGACGTGCGGTGCGCAGCGGATCGAGTAGCGGTCTTGCACGCGCGCCGGCGGGTTCGCCTGATGCACCCGCTCGCGGATCCAGCGCGCGAGCACGCGCTGACCCGGATGCGGCTTGAGTTCGTAGATCCGATCGTCGAAGTGCGCGGCCACGCCATGCAGAACGTCGGACGCCATCGCCGTCAGCGTTGCGGTGAAGCGCGCGAGCTTGCGCGAGCGCATCCACGACAGACATCCGAGCGCGCTCATCACGCTCGTCCCGTTCATGATCGCGAGCGACTCTTTCGGACGCAGCGTGAGCGGCTCGATGCCGAGCAGGCGATGACCGTCCGCTGCGTCGATCTGCTTGCCCTCGAGCCAGGCCTCGCGCTCGCCGACCAGGAGCGCACCGACATAAGAGAGAGGTGTGAGGTCACCGCTCGCGCCGACCGAGCCTTCCTCCGGGATGCAGGGGAGCAGGCCTCGATCGACGAACAAGCAGAGCCGATCGAGCAGCGCCTGCCGCACGCCGGAGTAGCCGCGTGAGAGCGAGCTCGCGCGCACGGCCGTGATCGCGGCGGCCTCGCCCGCGCCGAAGATCGCGCCCGTTCCGCACCCGTGATAGCGGACGAGGTTCAGCGGCATCCCCTCGGCGACCTCGGGCGAGACCTGGAACTCGACCGACGCGCCGAAGCCGGTGGTCACGCCGTAGATCGTGCGACCGTTCTTGAGGCTGTCCTCGATGAACTTGCTGCCCGCAGCGATCCGCGCGCGCAGCTCGGCGTCGGGGTCGACGGCCACGGTCGCGCGTCCCTCGGCGATCGCGCAGACGGCCTCGATCGAGAGCGGCGTCTTGCCCAGGAGAACAGTCGATCTCATGTGGGGCGGGGTGTGTCACGCCAGCCCGCTGGCGTCGAATCCACCCTGAAAATACCGCAGAAAAAAGTCGGTCACAGAAGGTGCAGACGCGGTCACATGCACGGTGATGCTACCCGCCTCCGCTCCATTGCCGGCCCCGGACGATCCGGTGCTCCTCGCCATCACCCAAGGTGCGTATCGGGAGGCGATCGGCCTCTGCGTACGGATCCACGGCGCCTCTCTCGGACGGCTCTGCATGGCGATGCTCGGCTCGCAGGCGGAAGCCGACGAGTGCGTGCAGGAGGTGCTCATCGCCGCGCACGAGAGCTTCCGCGAGTTCCGCCACGAAGGAACGGTGCGCGCATGGCTCTTCGGGATCGCGCGTCGCATGTGTGCGCGTCGTCTCGAGATGCGCGGGCGGCGTGAGCGGCGACTGAGGCTCGTGTTCGACGCGGCCGAGGCAGCGCGGCTTCCGGACGAAGTGCTCGAGCAGAAGCGGCGCGCCGAGCGCGTGCGCTGGGCGCTCGAGGAGCTGAAGCCGTCCGAGCGCGACGTGGTGGTGATGCGCTACCAGGCCGGCCTCGAGTACGCGGAGATCGCGGTGGCCTGTGGGATCGACGAGCCGGCCGCGCGCAAGCGTGTGAGCCGCGGCCTCGCGCGAATGAAAGAACTTCTGTCGACGGAGGTCGAGCGATGAGCAGCACGGACAAGATGGAACGATTCCTCGATGAGCTCGGCCCGATCGTGGACGGCGATCGAGCGGCGATCGCACGCCACGCTGACTTCCTCGCGGACGACGACAAGGCACGCGACATCCGCCACGACGCGGAGGCCGCGGCCGATGCGCTCGCGCATGCGGGCGACGACTGGGCGATGCCGGCGGACTTCGAGGCGAAGATCCTCGCCGCGATAGATGCCAAGGCCGGCGCCCCGAGCTTCGCGGAGGAGCGGACCACGCAGCCGGGGTTTGCGGCCGCGACAAGCACGAGCACGAGCACGAGGACGAGCACGAGCACGACGACGAGCGCGACGACGAGTACGACGAACGAGAGCGAGAACGAGAGCGAGAACGAGAGCGAGAACGAGAGCGAGAACGAGAGCGAGAACGAGAGCGAGAACGAGAACGAGAACGAGAACGAGTCCGCAGTCCCCGCTCCCGTCATCTCGCTCGACGAGGCTCGCGCGGCGCGCAAGGAACAGCCCGTCGCCAACGTCGGGCCGCGCAAGCGGGGCTTCGGTCGCGTCATCGTCCTCTTCTCCACGCTCGCTACGCTCGGCGTCGCGGCCGCGATCGGCATCGCCGTCTGGCCGGCCACCACTCCGACGGGGCACGACGGCACGACCTCGCCCATCGACGGCGCGATCAACGGCACCCTCGCGCAGGTCGTTCGCGCGGCCGCTGGCGAGACCGGCACGGGCGTCGAGATCATGCCTCCGGGTGGCAGCTACGCCGCGCTCGCGCTCGGCGCCGACATCCCTGCCGGCTCGACCATTCGCACCGACGGCCGCACACGCGCGCGCGTCACGCTCTCCGATGGCTCCGAGGTCGTGCTGAACCACACGACCGAGATGCTCATCGACGCCGCGCGTCCGCGTCACTTCGACGTGCGTGGGGGAGAGATCGTCGCCGACGTCGCCCACCTCGACGAGGGCCCGCAGGCCGTGTTCACCACCCCGACGGGCCACGTGAGCGTCGTCGGCACCGAGTTCGTGCTCTCGGCCTCGGCGGCCGTGTCGAGCGTACGCGTCACGCGCGGCAAGGTTCGCGTCGGCAGCGACGGCGCGCCGGAGGCCGACGTCGAGGTCGGTGAAGAGGGCTTGCTCCGCATCGGTCGTGCGCCCGAGGTCGCGCCGACGATCGATCTCGCACGCGCGGTCTCCTGGGCTTCGCTCGACGAGGACAACAGCAGCGTGAGCGCGGCCGAGTCGACCGTGCCCGGCATCGGCTCGCTCCGCGCGCGTCGTCCCGGCGAGAGCCAGGATCGCGAACGGCCTCTCTTCGTCGCCTCGCAGCACGTCCGCGTGCGCATCGCGGGCAACGTGGCGCGCACCGAGGTCGAGCAGGTCTTCCAGAACGACTCGGGCGATCAACTGGAAGGCACCTATCGCTTCCCGCTTCCGTCCGACGCGCGCATCTCACGGCTCGCGCTCGAGGTCGATGGTCACCTGCAAGAAGGTGCGTTCGTCGCGCAGAACCGTGCGGCCGCGATCTGGCGTGGGGTGATCCGTCACGCGACGCCGGTCGCGCACCGCGATCCGCACGAAGAGTACGTTTGGGTGCCCGGGCCTTGGCGCGATCCGGCGCTCCTCGAGTGGCAGCGCGGTGGCAACTTCGAGCTGCGCATCTTCCCGATCCCCGCGCACGGCTCGCGTCGCGTGGTCATCGCGTATACGCAGGTCGTCCAGGCGACGCCCGAGGGCCGACGCTACGTGTATCCGCTCGCGCACTCGCGCGATGGCTCGCTTCGCATCGGTGACCTCGACCTCGACGTGCGCGTCGCTGGCGCTCACGACGCGCACGCGGTGGGCTACGCGCTCGAGTCGAGTGATGCCGATGGCGCGCGCGTGATGCACACGGCGGCGCGCGACTTCCTGCCGGCGGGCGATCTCATGATCGACTACCAGCAGGCCGACGACGCGGGCGAGCTCTCGTACTGGACCTACTCCGGTGCCGCGGCGACGCCTCCGCCGGATCACGCACGCGAGCACGACACCGAAGTGGTGGACGCACAGCGCGCGCTCGCGTCGGACTCGCGTGGCTACGTGGCGTTCGCGCTACGCCCACGGCTGCCTGCGCGTACCGAAGGCCGCGCCCACGACTACGTGCTCGTCCTCGATTCCTCGCAGTCGATGGTGGGCGAGCGCTGGCAGCGTGCGAGCACCGTGGCCGCGGGCATCGTCGCCGAGATGGATCGTCGCGATCGCTTCCGTGTGCTCGCGTGCGACCTTGACTGCGAGGAGTACACGGGCGAGAGCGGAGGCAACGGCACGGTCACCTTCCGCACGCCGAGCTCGGCCGAGGTGCACACGCTCAGTAGCTGGCTCGGCTCGATCGAGCCTGCGGGCGCGAGCGACATCGTGCGTACGCTCCGCCAGGTCAGCCACGTCCGCGACCGAGCTCCGTCCTCGGGTGAGGGCGCGCGCGACGTGCATGTCGTCTACGTGGGCGACGGTCTCGCCTCGATGGGTCATCGCGGCGTCGGCGCGCTGGGCTCGGCCGCGGACATGATCGCCTCGGGCGAGCACGTGGTGATCACCACGGTGGGCATCGGCGAAGAGGCGGACAGCACGGCGCTGGGCGCGATCGCACGCGCCGGCGGGGGCCACTACATCGGCTTCGTCCCGGGCGAGCGTGCGTCCAGCACCGCGCTCTCCGTGCTCGAGACGACCTATGGCGTGTCGCTCCACGACCCCTCGCTGACGCTTCCGGAAGGACTCTCGGAGATGGCGCCGTCGGAGCTCCCGACGATCCGTGCGGGCGAAGAGGTCGTGATCGTGGCGCGCATGGATCGTGCAGACGTCACGGGGAACGTCGTGCTGCACGGCAGCGTGGGCGGCGTGGCGTTCGAGCAGACCTATCCCATCCACCTCACTGCATCGACGG
>JAYVCF010000022.1:0-11134 GCA_043750095.1 Deltaproteobacteria bacterium | reverse complement strand
CCTCTGGTGCAGCCGCTGGTCGGAGCTCTGTCGACAGATGATCGCGATCACCGATACCGAACCCGAGGGCCGCTACTGCACTCCATTCCCAGCAGCCTGCGCCAACGACTGCTCGTGCTTCGCCGACACATCCGGGGGCGCTACCTGCACCGACGATCACGCCGGGGGGATCACGGTGACGTGGGGCGGCCCTTGACGATCATCCAGCGCGACGCTTTTGGGTCGTGAACTTGCCGCGCCGTAGATCCGCCGCGCGCGAGTACGGCGCCATCGTGACGTCGTCGCGACGGCCCTTCTGGAGGAGCAGCGCGCCCGCGTGCGCGATCATCGCCGCGTTGTCCGTGCACGAGGCGACGGGAGGAACGAACAGCGTGATCCCGTGCTTCTCGCAGAGCTCGGCCGTACGCGCACGGAGGCCTCGGTTCGCGGCAACTCCGCCCGCGAGCACGAGGCGCGGCACGTCGCGCACGCGACACGCACGCACCGCGCGCGAGGCCAGGGCCTCCACCACGCGCTGCTGAAACGCTGCGCACGTATCGGCGAGTCCCTGCGGCGTCGCAGGGATTCCTTCCGTCTCGACGAGACGCGCGAGCGCGGTCTTCAGTCCCGAGAAGCTCATGTCGAGCGAGTCGTTCCGCGCCGGCATCGGGATCGGCAACTTCACGCGCGTCGGATCTCCGCCCGCCGCGAGCCGATCGACGATGGGCCCGCCCGGATAGCCGAGTCCGAGCAGCTTACCGGCCTTGTCGAACGCCTCGCCCGCGGCGTCGTCGCGTGTCTGGCCCAAGAGCTCCACCCGATCGACGTCATGCACCTCGTAAATCGCGCTGTGACCGCCGCTCGCGAGCAAGCCGATGAAGGGCCGCTCCGGTCGCGCACCGACCTCCTCGCCGCGCACGAGATCGACCGCGAAGAGATGCGCGACCAAGTGATCGACACCGACGAGTGGCAGATCGCGCGCCCACGCGATCGCCTTGCCCGCCGACATCCCGACGAGGAGCGCACCCACGAGCCCGGGCCCGCGCGTGACGGCGATCGCATCGATCGACTCGAGCCCGCCCGCCTCGGCCAGCGCCGTCTCGATCACGGGAACGATGTTGGCGAGATGCGCGCGCGACGCCAGCTCCGGCACCACGCCGCCGTAGGGCGCATGCAGCGCGATCTGGCTCGCGATCACGTCCGAGAGCACACGCCCATCCTCGACGACGGCGGCCGCCGTCTCATCGCACGAGGACTCGATCCCGAGGACGCGCATGGACGCGCAACCTAGCGCCCTTGACAGCATGCGCCCGCGCCCGGTACCGCAGCTCTCGCCATGAGCTCACCCTCAGATCGCTCAGCCCAGCGTGTCGTCGACGGAACCGCCTGGAACGAGATGCTCGATCGGCTTCGCGATGCCGGGAAGATCGTCCAGAGCGGGCCGAGCGATCCGCTGACGCGCGCCGAGGGCTACCGCTATCTCTCGCGCTTGATGCGCGCCGGGCTCGAGGCGTTCGTCGAGCACGCCGATCCGCTCGCGCCCACGCTGCGTCGTCCCGTGCACGAGACGGTGAAGATGGGCGCCGACAACCCGGACAATCACTATTTCCACGCGTCGATCTCGGGCGACTACGAGTACGTGATCCGCGGGCGACGCAACACGGTGCACTACCTGCAGTTCGCGACGGTCGTCGGACACTACGGCCAGTCGCGCGGCATGCCGCCCTCGGGAAATCTCGACGCGAAGGATCTCGTGCTCGACGCGGACGGGCACTTCGAGATCGTTCTGTCGAAGGCGCGGCCCGCGTCGGCGCTGAACTGGCTCCGCATGGCGGCGGACACGGGCTCGCTCATCGTTCGTCAGAGCCTTCTCGATCCGAAGACGGAGACGCACGCCGAGCTCGCCCTCGCGCGCACGACGGGCCCGACCAAGCACGACCAGACGCTCACCGCGCAGAAGCTCGACGAGGGCTTCAACAGCACCGGCATGCTCGTCTTCGGCGCCTCGATGATGTTCGCGATGTGGGCCGACGGATTCAAGGACAAGCACCTCAACCGACTGCCGCGCTTCGATCAGGCGCTGAGCGACTCGATGGGCGGCGTGCCCGACATCGCCTACTACCACTCGTACTGGAAGCTCCTCGACGACGAGGCGCTCGTCATCGACGTGATGCCCCCTCCTTGCGATCACTGGAACTTCCAGCTCGAGAACCACTGGATGGAGTCGCTCGACTATCACCTCCATCGCGTGCACACGAACAGCAAGCTCGCGACGGCGCGCGCGGACGGCTCGGTGCGCGTCGTGGTCGCGAGTCATGATCCGGGCGTGCCGAACTGGATCGAGACCGCCGGTCACTTGTTCGGCGCGATGTGCTGGCGCTGGGTACGTCCCGCCACGACGGCGACGCCGCCCGAGCCGCAGACGCGCGTGGTCAAGGTCACCGACGTCCGAGGTCTCGGTTGAAGAAGCCAACTGAGCGCCGCACGTCGACGCAGTACGACCGACCGCATCGGCCGCTGCCCGTCCGCGCGCTCAACGGGCTGCTCGGGCTCACGTCGCGCTTCGGTCGACGCGGTGTCTCGCTCGACCCGGCCTCGCTCATGGCGGCCGCGGAGGAGGCGACCGGCCTGCTCGACTTCGGCGAGCCTTCGTTTCGCGAGCCGCTGAAGGTGCTCGTCGACTCGATCGAGCGCGAGGCGAACCTTCATCCGCTCGGCCGCTTGATCACGCGCACGCGGATCGTCTCCACGCTCGCGAATCGCGCACGCATGGAAGAGCAGTTCCGGCGTCACCCGGAGATCAACGAGCAGAGCGTTTCGCGCCCCATCGTGATCGCGGGCCTGCAGCGCACGGGCACGACGCTGCTGCACCGCATGCTCGCCAGCGATCGACGACTGCGCGCGCTCTCCTCGTGGGAGGCGCTCTCGCCTGCGCCGCTCGATCCCAACGGCGGTGCCGATGCACGCCGCGCGCGCGCCGAGCAGAGCGAGATGGCCCTCGGCTATCTCGCCCCCGACTTCTTCGCGATTCATCCCGTAGAAGCGAACGCGCCCGAGGAGGACGTGCTGCTCCTGGACCTCTCGCTGCGGAGCACGGTCGCCGAGGCGACGCTGCGCGTGCCGACGTTCTCGCGCTGGCTCGAGGGCCAAGATCAGACGCCCGCGTATCGATCGCTCGAGCGCGCGATGAAGCTCTTGCTCCATCAGCGCCAGCCCGTGGGCGGATCACGCTGGGTGCTCAAGACGCCGCACCACCTCGAGTGGCTGGATGTCCTCTTCTCGGTGTTCCCGGATGCGACCGTGGTCTGGACCCACCGCGAGCCGCGCGAGACGATCCCCTCGTTCTGCAGCATGGTCGCGCACGGACGCGGCGTGTTCAGCGACCGCGTGGACCCGCGCGAGGTCGGCGACCACTGGTCCAAGAAGATCTATCGCATGGTCGAGCGCGGCATGGCGGCGCGCGAAGCGGCGGGGGAGCGGCACTTCGTCGACATCCGCTACGAAGACCTCGTCCGCGATCCCATCGGACAAGCCAAGCGCGTGTACGCCGCCGCCGAGCTGCCCTTCGAGCGCGAGACCGAGGACGGCATGAAGGATCTCGTGCACCGACAGCGCAAGGACCGCTTCGGCCATCACGTCTATCGCACCGAGGACTTCGGCCTCACGGCGGCGGGCATCGACAGCGCGCTCGCAGGCTACCGCGCTCGTTTCCTCGGTGATTGAAGCGGCAGGATCGCGCTAGGCTCGCGGCGCTTGGCTCTGCCGTTTCAGCGCCGCTTCGACGGCATCTTCTCAGCGACGCTCCACGGCATCGCCGATCGGTTCCGTGACGCCGCTCCTCCGCTCGCGCTGCCGCCTTCGGATCGACTCGAGGGGCGCACTTGTCTCGTGACCGGCGCGAACCGCGGGCTCGGGCTCGCGATCAGCAAGGAGCTCGCGCGTCGCGGTGGGCACGTGATCCTCGCCTGTCGATCGGGAATCGCCGAGGCGATGGAGGCCGTGCGACGCGCAGCGGGTGAAGGCGGCGGCACGGCATCCGGGATGAAGCTCGACCTCGGCGATCTCGCGAGCGTCGACAAGCTCGCCGAAGAGCTCGCCGAAGACGGCGTCTGGCTCGACGTCACCGTGCTCAACGCCGCCATCGTTCCCGATCGCGCGCGCACGTCGCGTCACGGGCTCGACGAGATGTTCCAGGTGAACTACCTGGCCAACTACCTCTTCGTGCGGCGGCTCTTGGCGGCGGGCGTGATCGGCAGAGCGCGCACCCACGACGACGTCGACGATGGGCCCGCGGAGACCTTCGCGCCGCGGATCGTGATGGTGTCGAGCGAGTCGTATCGCACCGCGCGCCCGATCGACTGGCCGCGCTTCGCACTCCCGGGCACGTACGGCATGCGCGAGGTGGTGGCCGAGTACGGACACACCAAGCTGCTGCTCGAGACGTTCGCGGCCGAGCTCGCGCGCCGAACGCCAGGCGTATCCGTTCACACCGCGTGTCCGGGCGCGGTGGCGACCGACATCGCACGCGAGGCACCCGCTTGGGTGAAGCCCATGCTCGATCCGGCGATGCGGCGATTCTTCAAGCCCGTGGACGAGGGCGCGACGCCCATCGTCTGGCTGGCGACGTCGCGCACGATCGAAGGCAAGACCGGCCTCTACGTTCACGTGAAGACGCAGAAGGACCGCGACGCGCGCGCCGCCGACCCACGCACCGGCCATCGGCTCTGGGACGCGAGCGAGGCCACGCTGGCTCGGCTCGGTTTTCCCCTGCCTCCGTGACCCCAGACATCCGCTTGCTGTACGGCGCGCCGGGCCTTGGCGTATCGTCGCGCGATGGCTGGCCGCTATCTCTACGGTGATTCCGAGCCGTTTCCGGGCGGATACGATTTCCTCGCGGCGCTGCGCGTGTTCGTGCAGGCCTCGAGCAAGGCGCTCTTGCTCGCGCACGAGGCCGACGAGCTCGAGCGATCGCTCGGCGAGCGCGCGCAAGAACATCTGCACGCCATCGAGGCGATCCAGACGTTCTTCTCGGGCGCCTCGGATCTGATCATCGAGCGCGCGACGCGCTCCTCTGCGCCGCAGATCGTCGGTCCCTACGCGACCGCGCTCGCCGAGGAGATCGAGGCGCTGGGCACACAAGCGCGAGCCACCCGCGCCAAAGAGCTCGATGGCGCATCGGTCGAAGTCACCTCGCGCATCCGCGACCGACGCGCCGAGATCCGCAAGGTCGTGGGCGAGTACCTGCTCGGCGATCCGCTTCCCGTCGTCTCGTGGGCGCTCTCGCTCAACCTCTCGGGCACGGCGCCGAACGGGCAGGCGGTGCTCGAGCATCCGGGGGATCTCGCGACGAGCGTCTCGGTCGACTTCACGCGCGACACGGCGTGGGCGCGCGCGCGCCGCATCGGTGATCTCGCGCCCGGCCTCACGATGCAGGTCGGGTTCAAGAAGGCGTTCCTCCGCAGCTCGGTGCAGCCCGACGTGGTCACGCTCGACGAGCTCGTCATCGGCTCGCTCGAGATCGGCCCCGACTCGATGGAGCTCCACCTCCGCCGGAAGATCGACGCACCACGCGATGCGTACGTCGTCACCGTGGATCCCACGGAAGACGGGCGATCGATCGTGAAGATCACGCGCATGGACGAGCGCGGCGGCGGCAACAGCGACGCGCCCTTCGAGTCGCAAGGTGAAGAGGCCGCGCGGATCCTCGAGCTCAACTCCGTACTGCGACGCGAGTGCGCGAACCTCCTGCAGTACCGAAAGCGCCTCCTCTCCGCGCAGCTCGACGGCCACGAGGTGTTCGAGCGCGGCATGGTGCAGGTGCTCCTCGCGCGCATCGCCGATCGTCTCTCGCCCGTCGCGACCGAAGTCTCGCGTCACAGTCCGAACCAGAGCGAGCTCTCGCTCAAGCTCGAGCGCGAGGGTGGACGACGCGAAGAAGTCTATCTGCGCAAGGCCGACCTCGTTCAGATGGTCGCGGCGTTGCCGCCCGAGGCGCAGCACCTGTACGCGGGTCTGGCGTTCTTGCCGCGGCAGAGCCTGCCGCCCGCCGAGGTCGCCGCGATGATGCCCTCGTCGCCTCCACCCCTCTCGGCGCCTCTCGCGGTGCCGCCTGCGCCCGGTGCACGACCGAGCGCCGCGCCGCCGCCACCCAAGCGCAAGTGGTGAGCTGACGTGCTCTTCGTGAAGAAGGCCGCTCTCCGGCCGGTCCCGAAGTGGGCGGTCGTGGACGAAGTGGCGGTGGGCGCCGTCGAGCACACGCTCGGCGACGAGAGCGACGAGCTACAAGGATCGCTCGACGGGTCGTATCGCGAGATGGATCGGCGACAGCCCGCGCTCGCCGCGTGGCTCGGCAGCGAGGTCTCGGGACGAAGCGACGATCTCGCGCAGTCGCTGGGCTATTTCTTGATCGTGACCGTGTACATGTCGTTCCGCGAAGCGTTTCCGACGCGCCTGGGCGAGGTGACGGAGGCCGAGCTGAACGATGCGCGCGCGATGCTGGCCGCCGACGAAGAGCTGCGCGAGGGCGACCCCGCCGAGATGATGGAGAGCGACGACGTGGTCGCGATGACGCAGCCGACGCTCTTGCACTTCGTGCAGCACCACCTCGATCAAGCGCTCGACCAGGCCGGCGAAGCGGCCGACCTCGAGGCGTTCGATCGCGTGTACCGCGCGGTGCTCGTCGAGGTGATCGCGCTCAGTCACGTGGTGGCGCCACCCGAGGGCGAGACTCCCAAAGAAGCGCTCGACTAGAACCCCTACGGACTCACCCGCCGCGCGCCGCGGTCACGAGGTCAGCGCCGTCAGCCGTCCGGCGATGCGCGCCGATCCGCGGCCCGACACGAACTGCACCTTCCGCCCGACGACGTCGAGCCTCAACACGCCGATCCATCCCGCCATGCGCGCGATCCAGCGTGGGACGACGACGCTGCGTGCGCCCGCCTCGCGTAGAGCGACGGCCCAGTCGACGGCGCCGGCGTGGCTGGTGACGTCGACGACGGCTCCGCTTCCGATGCGCCCTTGTCGGATGAGCTCGGCGACAGGACGTGCGAGGTCGTCCGTCGTGGAGAAGGGCACGCGTTCGAGGTCCGAAGGAACGAGCACGAAGCTGCTCGAGGTCGTGCTCGGAAGCTCGACGAGACCACCCGAGCGAACGATCGTGTACGGCACGCCGCGCCGACGAAGGCCGACGATCACCGGATCGTCGAGATCGCGGCCCGTCGCGTAGACGACCGAGCCACCCCAGAGCTCGACCGATCGGACCGCATCTTCGAGCACCTCGCGCTCGTCACGCGCGCCTTCGGCGACGATGATGGTGCGCTCGCCCTCGCTGGGCCGCGCGAGGAGATCCCCGCGGGACGCCGTGACGTCGATGTTGCGCGCCAGCAGCTCGCGAACGAGCACACCCGTGAGAGAAGGTTCCCCGAGAAGGACGACCATGGCCGGTTCCTTTCGCTTGTGGAGCCATCGCACCGATAATCGCGCGTCGCGTCACGTCAAGAGCGGAGCTTGCGGGACGCGGCAGCCTGGTTATCGCTGCGAACATGCGGACGCTTGCGACCATCGCGCTGCTCGCATTGGCGCTCGGCCTCGTCGCCCTGGTCCACCACGTCGGCGAACCCCGGGCCGGAAGGTCGCCGCTCACCTACGAAGCGCTGTGCGGCGCGAACGCGGAAGCCGACGTACAGCGTCGGGCACGTCTGGCGGCGATCGTGCACGAGCTCGATGCCGCCGTCGCCGCGCACGAGCACGTGATGGATCGTGAGAGAGCGCGGCGCGTCGAGTTCGCGCGTCGTCTCGATCCGCTTCGAGCGCCAGTCGATGCCGTGTTCGAAGACGTGGTCGCGCATGCCGTCGAGACGGTCGGGGGTGACACACCATCCGCACCCGTGGGAGCGATCGAGCGGCTGCGTGCGGTGCGACTGCGATGGATCGACCCCCGCGATCCCGGGCCCGTGGATGAACGCGCTCTTCATCGCGGCTGCGGCAGTGACCTGCTCGTGGACGACGCATGGGTCGACAAGAGCGCGTCCGAGGTCGTGCTCTGTCCCGGCCTTCTCCTCGTGGCCGGCGCGCACGGGAGGAACGTTCGCGCGGGGCTCTCGTTCCTGATCGCGCACGAGCTCGGCCACGTCATCGCGGGCACCCACTCGAGCGACGAACGGGCCGAACGTGCGGCCGAGGTCGAGGCCGACCGCTGGGCCGCTCGCATCCTCGCGTCGGTGGTCGAGAGCGTACCGGATGCCGGTGCACGCGCTCGCTTCGTACGCGCCAGCGTCGAGCCGATCTGCGCGCCGAAGGGCGACGCCACGCACCCGGCCGGCCCCGACCGAGTCCGCGTCGTCGCGCGCGAGGCGTCCAGGCTGACCTGCTGAGCGTGGTCACGCAGGGTCGGGGATTCGATTCGGGCGCCACTCGTACCACCCGTCGAGCGCCTGGTTTGCGCGGCCTGCGATCGCGTCGCCGAGATCTCGGACGGGAATGCTGTCGCCGGGAAGGTCCTCGAGGGCTTCGAGGAGCCCGGCCGCGATCGCGAGCTCTTCGACCAGCTTGGGCGGAGCGAGCGCGACGATCGCCAGCTCGAGCGCCGTCCGAACCTCGCGGCGGAGGTGCCTGCGCTCGGGCCGATGCGCCTTGCGTGTCGAGCGAGCTACTTCATCCATCGCGCTTCTACCGGACGTCGGGCCTCCAGCCCCATCCGCGTCCAGAGCAGCCTCGGCTCGTCCGAGCTCGCGTCCTCCGGCTCTCGATCGGCCAGAACGAAGGTGGCGCCCGCGATCCCGCACGATGAACAGACCGTGGGCGGGCGCAGCCTGTCCACGCACTCTCCACACTCCCCGCATTCCCAACGCATGATCGTGCTCCCTCTCTCGGCGCAAGGGCGCCTATCGGCAGCGGTGATCATCGGTCGTCGTGCCGTCAAGAACCGTCGCCGAAAAAAAACATGAGCCCAGCGACGCCGCTCACGCGCCTGGCTGAACGTCCGACTCCGAGCAGACGTGACGCTCGTCGAGCACGGGAAAGCCTTCATCGTGTTCGGCCTTGCTCTCGATTGGGCCGATGGCGTGGGGTAGCATCGGCGCGCTTGAATCGCGCCGAACCCAACGCATCGACGATCGCCGGGAAGACGCGCCGCGGGCGCCGCGCGGACGCTCCACCGGTACGGGCGATGGAAGAGAGTGCGCGCCTCGAGTCGCTCCGCGCCCTTCAGATCCTCGACACGCCGCCCGAGCCAGCGTTCGACGACATCGCGCGGCTGGCCGCTGCGCTCTGCGGTGTGCCGACCGCGCTGGTCACGCTGGTGGACGCGAACCGGCAGTGGTTCAAGGCGCGCGTGGGCCTCGCGCTGGCGGAGACGCCGCGCGAGCACTCGTTCTGTGCCCACGCCGTCGAGGCGGGCACGACGATGGTGGTGTCGGACGCGCGCGCCGACCCACGCTTCCTCGCGAACCCGCTCGTGACGGGCGAGCCCTTCATCCGATTCTACGCGGGCGTTCCGCTCGTCGGCGAAGATGGCGCGCCCGTCGGTACGCTCTGCGTCATGGACCGCGTCGCTCGCGAGCTGAGCGAGCCGCAGCGTGAGGCGCTCACGATCCTCGCGCGACAGGCCGCGGACGAGCTCACCGATCGGCACGCGCGCGGTCGCTCGCTGGGCGCCGAGCCAGCGATGATCGATGGCCTCGTCGCGGGGCGCTACCGGATCGAGTCGATCCTCGGCCGCGGCGGAATGGGCGTCGTGGCAGCCGCGCGCGACACCCGGGACGACGAGGATGTCGCGATCAAGTTCCTGCTTCCCTCGGCGGCCGCGGACGACGACGCGCGGGAGCGATTCGTGCGAGAGGCGCGTGCTCTACTTGCACTCCGGAGCGAGCACGTGACGCGCGTCCTCGACGTCGGCAACCTCGCGAACGGCGCGCCCTTCATCGTCATGGAGCGCCTGCACGGCATCGACCTCTGGAAGCGATTGCAGAAGGGCGGCCGGCTGCCCGTGCGCGAAGCGGTAGCGCTCGTGCGGCAGGCGTGTGCTGGGCTCGCCGCGGCGCACGATGCAGGCATCCTGCACCGCGATCTCAAGCCCGCGAACCTCTTCCTCGTCGAGCACGCGGACGGCCCCCCGTCGCTGAAGCTCCTCGACTTCGGTGTCGCGCGATCGACGGCCACCGACGGAGCTTCGAGCCACCTGACCGACGCTTCGAACTGGGTCGGCACCGCGGCGTACGTGTCGCCCGAGCAGTTCGCCGACCCAGGGACGATCGACGTTCGCGCCGACGTCTGGTCGATGGGTGTCGTGCTCTACGAGCTCATCGCGGGTCGATTGCCGTTCGAGGGTGGGGGCTCGCCGATGTCGGTGCTCGCACGGCAGATGCGCGAGCCGCCACCGCCCTTGGACCGAGACCGCGCGGACGTGCCGGCCGGGCTCGCGGCAGTCGTGGCGAGCTGCTTGAAGCTTCCGCGCGGCGAGCGGCCAGCCAGCGCTCGAGCGCTCTCGGCCGCGCTCGAACCGTACGAGCGAGCTGTGTTGCCGTCGCCGCGCTCGCAGGTGCCCCGGAACGCAGCGTGGGTGCTCGTCGTCGCCGCTCTGGCCCTCGCGCTCGCAGCGGCGTGGGTCATGATGCGTTGAGCGACGTCCGGCGTCTGGGCGCAGATCAGTCGCCGTAGAAGAGCGGTGCGCGTCGGGTCATGAACTCGCGGATGGCGTCGAGCCCCGCGGCGTCGACGCTCGTGAACGCGACGCCCATTCCGGGGCGCGCGTCGCCGTCGTCCGAGTGCGGCGCTCGAATCCACGTCACGCGCCCGCGCGCGCTCACCTGGGAGCCGCCGGGCAGCACGAACGAGAGAGAGAGCTCGGTACCGATCGCCAGAGGGCTGTACGTCGCGACGAAGAGTCCGCCCTCGGACACGTCGTCGCCGAAGCCGGTGAAGAAGTTCGTGTCGCTGTGCAGGCCGATGTCGACGTCGAGCGCCACACGCGTCAGCTCGCGCCGTTCGTCGACCGGTGCGTCGGCTTCGGGAACGAGCTCCAACACCGCCCGACGCTTTTTCGGCTGGCCGAGCGGGATCGGCGCGGCCTCGACCTGAAGCTCGCTCTCGAGCGCGCGACGCAGTGGGTAGAGTGACGCCATCACCGCGGCGACCTGCTCGGCGGCCGTGTGCGCCC
>JAYVCF010000021.1:0-5239 GCA_043750095.1 Deltaproteobacteria bacterium | reverse complement strand
ACGATCCAGATGCTGAAGACCACGATGTGGATCCCGAGGAACGGGATCGAGCCCGAGAACTCGGTGACCCAGTCGGCGGCGCGTTCGACGGCCGAGCTCTTGTCTTCTTGCTCCTCGTTGACGTTCTTCGCAGCGCCCGAGCGCAAGAGGCGCGACGTCTCGCGAAGCCGACGGCCCGTCGCCGTGAGCAAGTCCATCGCGGCGGCAGGCTTCACGCGGAAGAGCTCGTCGAGATCTCCACGATCGACGACGATCAGCTCGGCATCTTCGGTCACCGTCGCGGTCGCGTTGCGCGGCCCGCCATCGAGCAGCGAGATCTCCCCGAAGAAGTCCCCGGGCCCCGCGGTCTCGAGCACGACCCGCTCGCCCGTCTGCCGCTTGATCCAGATCTCGACCTTGCCGCTGCGTACGATGAAGAGCTCCGCGCCGGGGTGCCCTATCTCGAACAGGATCTCCGTCTTGCGCGCGCTCCGTTCGTCGACGCGCTCGGACAGCGCAGCCCGCTCGGAGTCGTCGAGCATCGCGAAGAACGGAACCTCGCCCAGGATCTCGGCTTTGGTGGCCATGGCGGCGGGGAACGTACCACCGGGACGGCCGGGCGAGCGAGGGAAGCCGCTCTCGCGCTCCCCCCTACCGCGACCACCTCAGCGTCTCGGCCACACCCGGGATCACCAGCTGCTGGTTCAAGCCCTCGGGGTTCGAGATGAAGATGCCGCCGCGCGTCGAGTAGAACGCGAGCATGCGGCAGTCGGGCGACCATGCGGGATCCTTGTTCACGCCCTGCCCCTGCGTGATGCGCGTGTACTGCTGCGTCTCGATGTCGACGGTGAACACGTCGAGGCCGCCGCTTCGTCCCGTGAAGGCCATCAGGTGTTGCGGGCCGTCGGGGCACCACTGCGGGGTCTGGTTGTAGCTGCCGCGGAAGGTCAGGCGTCGGACGCCGCCGCCCTGCGAGTTCATCGCGAAGATCTGCGGCGTGCCGTGGCGGTTGCTGACGAACGCGATGAGCCCGCCGGGGCCACCGCAGGTGGGCGAGACGTCGATGCCCGGGTGATCCGTCAGCCGCACGACGTTCGTGCCGTCGAGATCGCTCGAGTAGATCTCGCTGTTGCCGTCGCGCGTGCTCGTGAAGAACGCGCGGCTGCCGCAGATCGAGATGCCCATGTTGATGCTCTCGGGCGCGTCGATCACCGGCGACTCGACCGGGTCGAGCCCGGCGTGCGTGATGAACATGCCCGTCTCAGTGAGGATGGAGTACCAGATGCCGCCGGGTCCGAACGCGGGGAGCATCGCGACGCCGTGGCCCGCCGAGATGCGACTCACCGAGTGGCCGTCGAAGCTGGCGACGTAGACGTCTTTGCGTCCCTCGCGCACGCGGCGCGCGAACGTGATGCGCGTGCCGAACGCGCCCGCGCGCCCCGTGAGGATCGCGAGGACCTCGTTGGCGAAGTCGTGCATGAAGTTGCGCAGCTCGCCGCTGCCGCCGTTGTAGGTGCGGACGAGCGTGGCGGTCTCGCCGTGGCTCAGCTCGTAGAGGCGCATCTCGACGCGGATCTGCGATCCCGTGCGCGTGATCTGTCCTTTGATCACGCCCTGCGCGCCGACCGTCTGCCAGCTCCCGGTGCTGATGCCGAGGCCCTCGGCGTCGAGATCGGCGGTGAAGCCACGCGGATCGAGCACCTCGAAGAGCGAGACCAGACGGAAGTCGTTCGAGAGCACGCTCGCGCCATCCGGGCCCATCGTGGCGTCGCCGCGCAGATCGGGCACCGCGATGCGGTAGAGCGCGCGCTCGGGCGCATCCACGTCGATGACCACGGTGTTGCCCGGCAGCTCCTCGCCTTCCGCGGTCACGCCCTCGGGCGGCGCAGCTTCCAGCGTGGCGCCCTGCTCCACGGGCCCCGTGCCCTCTTGCGAGAGCGCGAGGCTTCCGAGCGGTGCGGCACCGGCCAGGGCGAGGAGCAAGACCGCGAGAGCGGAGGCGGCGCGGGCGAGCGGAGTGGGGCGTGTCGTCATGCTTGCGATCATCAGACGGTCGAGAGGGCCAGACGCTTCAGACGTGCGGGCACGCCGATCGGCGGCAGACTGCCACGGAATGAACAAAGTGGTGCTCGCCATTGGCGGCTCGGATCCCTCCGGCGGGGCCGGGGTGCAGGGGGATCTCAAGACGCTGCACCAGCATGGCGTGTATGGCGCCGCCGTGATCACGCTGCTCACCGTGCAGAGCACGCGGGGCGTCTCGCGCGTGGAGCTCGTCGATGCCGATCTCGTGGCCGCGCAGATCGACGCGGTGCTCGGCGATCTGGACGTGTCGATCATCAAGACCGGCGCGCTCGGCTCGGACGCCATCGTGCGTGCGGTGGCCGCGCGGATCGGATCGACACCGCTCGTGTGCGATCCGGTGCTGCTCTCGACCAGCGGCAGCACGCTGGCAGACGAAGCCGCGCGTAGGACACTCGTGAGCGAGCTGCTGCCGCGGGCCGCGATCGTGACGCCGAACGCGAGCGAGGCCTCCGCGATCACGGGACGGACGGTGGTCGATGTCGCGTCGGCGCGAGAGGCCGCGCGTGAGCTCGTCAAACGCGGAAGCGGCGCTGCGCTCGTGAAGGGCGGTCACCTCGACGGCGTCGACGCGGTGGACGTGCTCTGCATCGGTGGAGCGTGCTTCGAGCTCACGGCACCGCGCATCGTCACGCGCGCGGGCCACGGAACCGGCTGCGCGCTCGCATCATCGATCGCCGCGCGCCTGGCCGAGGGCCAGACCATGCTCGACGCCGTTCGGGGCGCAAAGCAGTGGGTGCATCGCGCGCTCGCGAGCGCGCCCGGACTGGGCGAAGGACGCGGCCCGCTCGATCTGTTCGCGCCTCCATAGGCCGGATACCCTCGCAACCCCGACCCCGACTGCCCATCGGCGGGCCGCGCTTCTCCTCGCTACTGTGTCGCCGAAGGCAGCGTCGGCACCGCCGAGAGGTCCGGCACGTGGCAGGAGGACGGAATCGGCGCGCCGACCTCGCGTAGCGTGCGGCGGATCGTCTCGATCTGCTCCGCGCAGCGCCTCGCGTGCGCGGCGTCGGGCTCGCGGAGCTGCTGGCAGCCAGAGACCAGACGCGACGCCACGCGGCGCACGCGTGGATCCTCGCGCGGGTCACCGTAGCCGCCGTAGCTCGGATCGAAACGTGGATCGCGGCGTGGGTCGTCGCGCGGGTCGTAGCCCTCGCGGCGTGCGACGGTGCGTGCCGCGTGCGCGGTGGCCTCGCAGCAGTGCAGGGCCGCGCCGCAGACCGCGGCGTCCGCGCTGAGCGCGATCTCGCTCGGGCTCGGCGCAGGCACGCTCGTGACGGGGACCATGCTGGCCACGGGGGCGCCGGTTGGCGTGGGAGCAACCGCGATCGCCGGAACCGTGGTCGGGGTCGCGGCGGTGGTCGCGCTGGTCACCGCGGGCGCCGCGCTCGCGGGTGGCGGTGGCGGTGGCGCTGGCGGCGTGCGGTTGCAGGCGGCGAGCACGACGAGCGCGAACGCCCACGTCGGCAGCGTCACCGAGCTGCGTGAGATCGTGGCGCGAGACATGGGCCGAGCGTAGCCCAGCGCGATCGCACGCGTCACGTCTGCGATCAGCGGTGCGCGTTGCGGCCGCTGAACTGCACGCGGATGTGCTGTCCCAGGTACTGCGTCGCGACTTCTTCGGGAGGCGGCGGGATGTTCGGGCTCGCGGCCACGATGCGCGTCATCTGTGCGGACACCGACTCGTCGAAGTCTGCGTTGCCGCTGCTGCGCTCGATGCGCCACTCGCCGATCGTGGTATCCGCGTGGATCTCGATGAGCACCACGGCGACGAGGCCCGTCACGGTGTCGTCCGAGATCGTGGTCGGCACGGTCCAGCCGCGCCGGAAGAAGGAGTAGAGGCGACCCTGATAGAGGTCGCCCTCGGTCGCCGTGCGTTCGGTGCCTTCCTCGATGCCGTCGGGATTGCCCTCGCGCACGCGCTCTTCTTCGCGCTCGGCGAAGGTCTGCGCGTCGTGGCTGATGCGCTGCAGCGCGTCGTCCACCGAGTCGCGCTGACGCTCGTGATCGGGCCGCGGCGCCGGCGGCGGTGGGTTCGGATCCAGAGACGGCGCGGTGTGCGGATCGGCCTGATCGGTGCGCAGGATCGGCACCTGGCGATCAGGCAGCCGATGCGGGTCGAGGATCTCGCCCAGCTGAACGAAGCGCGCCTGCACGACGTCTTGGATCACCGGCGGAGGCGGCGTGGCTGCGGTCAGCGTGATCCCCACCGCTGCCGCGACGCCCACGACCATCGCCACGATCAGCGGCAACCCGACGTGGATCCCCGCCGCCATCGCTGCGCCCATCGCGAGCGCGCGCGAGTCGATCGGCGCCGCATCGAGCAGCGAGCGCGGTCGAACGTCGTCGGGGTCGAGGTACATCGCTGCGTCAGACCCCTAGGGCGTTGCGGGGGTTGGCTCGGTATGAATCGCAGCGGCAGGTGTCGGCACGCCGCCGGATCCCAGCGGGTTCGTCACGAGGCCGAGGCTCTCGACGCCCGCGCGGCGCACCACCGCGAGCACGCGCACCACCACGCCGTACGGAACCGTCTCGTCGGCCTGCACGAAGAGCTCGCGCTCCTGCTGCAAGCGCGCGTTGTGGCGCAGCACGTCCTCGAGTCGCTCGAAGGGCACGGGATCTTCGCCGATGAAGATCTGCTCGCTCGCATCGATCGAGAGCAGGATCCGTTGCTCGTCGACCTCCAGGCGCGGCGCATCGGCCTGCGGCAGATCGACCTGCACGCCCGCCGTCATCATCGGCGCGGCGACCATGAAGATGATCAAGAGGACCAGCATGACGTCCACGAGCGGCGTCACGTTGATCTCGCTCATCGGCGCGCGCCCCGAGCCACTGCCGCTGCTCATTCCCATCGAGGCCTCGCTCTACGAAAGGAAGTGACGCTTCACGATGTTGAGGTAGTCGGCGGCGAACGCGTCCGTCTCGCTCTCGATCACGCGCACGCGTCGGATGAAGTAATTGTAGGCCATCACCGCGGGGATCGCGGCCAAGAGGCCCACGGCCGTGGCGATCAAGGCCTCGGCGATGCCCGGTGCGACGACGTCGAGCGTGGCGCCGTGCTGCGCGCCGATGGCGAGGAAGCTCGACATGATCCCCCAGACGGTGCCGAACAGCCCGATGAAGGGCCCGGTCGATCCGGTGGTCGCGAGCACCGGCAGCTGGTTCTCGAGCTGCGTCATCT
>JAYVCF010000020.1:0-16524 GCA_043750095.1 Deltaproteobacteria bacterium | reverse complement strand
CTCGGCCTCTCCGGCATGTGCTGCGTCGGTGGAGGCGCGGCGTTTTTCCTCCTGCGTAGCCAGTCGGCTCCGTCGGGTCCGCCGGTCGCGTATCCGTCGTATCCGCCGCCCACGTACGCGCCGCCGTCGTATCCGAGCGCGCCCTCGATCCCCGCGCCGCCGCCGACCGGCCTTCCGCTCGTCGAGACGACGGACACGCCCGTGCGTGGCCCGGTCGGCGCGCCCATCACCATCCACGTCGTGAGCGACTTCCAGTGTCCGTTCTGCTCACGCGTCGAGTCCACGCTCGCGCAGATCGACACGGCGTACCCGGGACAGATCCGGTGGGTCTGGCACGACTACCCGCTGCCCTTCCATCAGGACGCGATGCCGGCGGCGCAGGCGGCGCGCGAGGTGCGACGCCAGCTCGGTGACGCTGCGTTCTGGAGCTACCACGATCAGCTCTTCCGCTCGCAGAGCGGCGGGCTCGATGGCCGCAGCCTCGAGGCGATGGCGAGCACCATCCCCGGGATCGACGTCGCGCGCTTCCGGACGGCGCTCGTCTCGCACGAGCACGAGGCCGAGGTGCAAGCGAGCATCGCGAGCGTCGATGCCTCGCACGGCTCGACCGGAACGCCCTCGTTCCTCATCGGACCGACCTGGGTCTCGGGCGCGCAGCCCTTCGAGACGTTCCGCTCCGAGATCGATCGTCAGCTCGGTCGCTGAGCACGACCCGAGCGTCGCGTGATCACGCACGGCCCGGAAACAGGAGCTGGAGTGGGAACGCCACACGCGACGCCCAGCTGGCGGGGTGGTGCTCTTGGCCCGGCCACGCGAGCACGTGCAGGTCGTCGTCGGCCGCGTAGCAGTGGCCGAGCAGCGCGCGGTACATCGCGCGGGTGTTGTGCACGCCGTCGCGCGTCGACGCATCTTCGTCGAGCCCGGTCGCTGTGGCGCCCGAGTCGATGTAGATGCGCGGACGCGGCGCTGGACACGCGCCGGACTGCACCTGACGCACGAGAAATCGATCCGCCCACCAGAACGACGACGAGAGACAGATCGCCGTTCCGAACACGTCGGGCCGCTGCCACGATGCCCAGAACGAGAAGAGGCCGCCCATGCTCGAGCCGAGCGCCGCGGTCGATGCGCGATCGGCGCGCGTGCGGTACTCGCGATCGATCAGCGGCTTGAGCACGTCGGTGATCGCGCGAAGGTGCGCCTCGCCCTTGCCGCCTCCGTGTTTCGGATCCTCGACGGGGCCGAGCTTGTCGAGCCTGCGATCGGCCGTCTCGATCGAGACCACGATCAACTCGGCGAGGGCTCCGAGATCCCAGAGATCGTCGAGCACGCGGTCGAGCCCCCACGTGCCGAAAGGATCGCTGCTGTCGGTCCAGAGCGACTGCGCGTCCTGCGCATAGATGACCGGATAGCGGAGCGAGGTCTGCTCGCGATAGCTCGGCGGCAGCTGCACGCGGAAGCGGAGCGCGCCCTCGTGGACGTTCACCTCGCGCCAGTTCTCGAGCGGAGGCTGCTCCCCCTCGAACGCGGGATGGAGGGTGAGCTCGTCGCCGCAACCCGCCACCACGTTGCGCCCCGCCATCCACGCGCCGTCGGCGCGCACGAGCTTCAGCTCGACCGGCTCGCCGTGCCGCACCGGAAAGCGAAACGTGCTGACGTCACCCTCGACACGCTCCGGCGCACGATCGCGATGCCAGTCGAGCTCGGCACCGCCGCCGCGCAGCGTGAGCCGCCCGCGCTTCGCCGGATAGATCGCGTGGATCACCACCTCTTCGCGGTGCGCGGGATCCTCGAGCATGGGTGCCGTTCTAACACGGCTCGCCCGCGACGCTGGCTCGGCGGTACGCTCGTCCTGGAGCGAAGACATGCCCACCACCACCGCGCAAGCGCGCCAGCTCTACGAAGCCGCGAGCACCCTCCGCGAGAACCGCGCGCGCTACCTCGAGAAAAACGGCTTCGGCGACGGCGGGTACCAAGACACGTGGGTCACGCTGAAGAAAATCGGCCCGCTCAAGATCGGCTTTCCCAACACCGACGCCCGCAAGCGAGCCATCCGTCTGCACGATCTTCATCACGTGCTCGCGCAGTACGGGACCGACTGGACGGGCGAAGGCGAGATCGGCGGCTTCGAGATCGGCGCTGGCTGTGGCACGCACTGGGCCGCGTGGTTCTTGAACGCGAGCGCGATGAGCTTCGGCCTCTTCATCGCGCCGCGCGCCACCTACCGTGGGTACATCCGTGGCCGCCACGCGCGCTCGCTCTACGACGGAGAGTGGCGCGAGGAGCTGCTCGAGGAGATCACCGGCGACATGCGCAAGAAGCTCGGCCTCGAGGACGCGGCGCGACCGGCCACCTTGGCCGACAACGCCACGTTCGCGCTCTGGGCGATCGGGACGCCGCTCTTCTTCTACGGGCCGCTCGTCGGGATCGCCGCTGGCGTCGTCGCAGCGCTGCGCTGATCTCGACCGGAGTGCCCGGCTCGCCGGGCCGACACAATTGTTGTCGCGTCCGCTTCGCGGACGGCTCCGGCCGAGATTTCAGAGCGTGATGCGCGTGCGCGTCGTCTCGCCCGGGCGAACGTCGACGCGGACCGTGCGGGTCGCCTGCGTCTCCGGGTTCGTGCAGGTGACGCTGTGTGATCCGCTGGGGAGCGCGTGCTCCACGATGGGCGTTTCGCCGACGGCATGACCGTCGATCGAGACGTTGCACCAAGGCGTCGCGTTGATGGTGATGTGGCCGGGCCCGGCGGGCGTCACCGTGGGGTGATCGACGTGCGATCCGGGAGGCGGCGTCGTGCGCTCGCGGTCGAGCGTAATGCTCAGCTCCGTCCGCTGACCGCCCGTGAGCTCGACGTCGCGCTCCTCCATCCGGCGCCCACCATGCGTGACGCGCAGGCGGTACTCGCGGCTCGGGACGCGCAGCTCGAAGGGGCTGCCCGTCTCGTACCACTGCGCGTCGAGCTGCACGCGTGAGTCGGGCGGGTCCGTCGTCAGCACCAAGAGCGACTCGTTCGGACCAAGAGGCGTGCGCTCGAGCGTGAGCGTGATCGTCTCGACCTGGCCCGCGGTGATCAGCAGCGTGCGCGTGACGGGCACGTACCCGTCGAGCGAGATCACGAGCGTGTGCTGGACGCCTGGCTGGATGTCCGGGACCGTCGCGGGCGCGACCAGGCCCGTGTCGTGTCCGTCGAGTAAGAGGTGCGCGCCGACGGGCGTCGTCGTCACGCTCGCGATGCCGTAGCTCGACGCGCTCGGACGGACGAGGGTGGCGTGGACGCTCGCCTCCTGTACCGCTTCCGTCAGGTCGAGCTCCTGCGTGAAGGGATCGAAGCCTGCGGCCGTGACGGTCAGCGTGTAGTGCGCCAGCGGTAGATCACGGATCGTCGCGGGCGTGTGCTCGGCGCGCACGTCGCCATCGATGCGGATCGCGGCGCCGGGCGGCGTGCTGTCGATCACCATCACGCCAGGCCCGGTGGGCCTACCTCCCACGCCGAAGACGGCGAAGTATCCGATCACGGCCGCGAGTAAGCAGCCGAAGATGATGGTGAAGACCCATGGGACGCGGCTTCGCGAGCGCGCGCGCACGCCCGAACGAGTGGCCTCGCGTGCGGCCTCCGCCTCCTCCGCAGCGACCTGGGCGGCGATGACCTCGGCGAGCTGTCGGCCCTCGCTCAGCATCGACTTCTGTTGCGTGAGCTTCTCTTCGAAGAGGTGCTGCATCCACGAGGCGAGCGTCAGCGGGCTCACCTTCATCTGCTCGGCGCGGATCATGTCCTCGAGCTCGGCCTGCATCTCGCGCGCGCTCTGGTAGCGAGCCGAGAGGTCCTTCTCGAGTGACTTGAGGATGATCTTCTCGAGACGCTCGGGCAGGTTCGGATTGATCGAGCGGGGCCGCGGATACTCTTCTTCGACGATCTTCTTGAGCGTCTCCATCTCGTTCGCGCCGCGGAACAGGCGCTTGCCCGTGCAGAGCTCGAACAAGATCACGCCGACGGAGAACACGTCGCTGCGCCCATCGAGCGGCAGGCCCTGCGCCTGCTCGGGGCTCATGTACGGGATCTTGCCCTTGAGCTGACCCGTTCCCGTGTCTTCGGCGGTGCTGCGTCCGGCTTTCGCGATGCCGAAGTCGACGAGCTTCACGTCGCCCGTGAACGTGACGAGGATGTTCTGCGGCGAGACGTCGCGATGGACGATCTCCATCGGAGCGCCGTCGAGGTTGGTCTTCTCGTGTGCGTACGAGAGACCCGCGCAGCAGCCGAGGACGATGGCGATCGCGTGCTCGAGCGGGAAGGAGGTCTCGTTGACCTTCTTCATCTGTCGGACGATCGAGCGCAGGTCTTCGCCGTGGATGTGCTCCATGGCGATGTAGAACTGTCCGTGGACCTCACCGACGTCGTAGATGTGCGCGACGTTGGGGTGGTTGAGCGTCGCAGCGATGCGCGCCTCGGTGAGCAAGAGCTCGATGAACGCCTGGTCCTTCGCCAGGTGCGGCAGCACGCGCTTGACGACGATCAGCTTCTCGAACCCGGCCATGGAGCGCTGGAGAGCGAGGAAGATCTCGGCCATGCCGCCGAGCGCGAGCTTGCGGATCAGCGTGTACTTGCCGAAGCGCTGCGGCATCCCGTCCGCATCGGTGACCGCGGGCGCACCGCTGCCGTCGGGTGGCGACGGGGGCGGAGCAGGCGTTGCGCGAGCAGGTTCCACGGGCTTACGCGGTCGGGGAGTATCTCACGGGGGTCCGTGACAGTGTCAACGGAGGGGCGACGGAGGGTCTCGATGTTACGTGAGTGAAATCAAAGCCACGGGTCCGCGCTTGGGCGGCCCCAGCGCTTCCGTCAGCTCGTGCAGGAGTGTGTGCGCCGATGAGCGCACTCGCTCCGACATTCCGGGCAGATAGGCCGTCAGGCGCTCGGCATCGCCCTCGGCCAGCGCGAGACGCGGCCGGTGCGCGAGGATCTGGACCATCCGGTCGCGAACGAAGAGCGGATCTCGGTAGCCGTGGGGTGGCCCGTAGCGCGCGAGCCGGGCGTGGAGCTCTCGGAAGCGGACGAGCCCGTCCTTCTCGAATCGCAGCGCGGGGAGCACCCAGTCGATGGTCTCGATCGCATCGACGTAGCCGCGCTCCACGCTCGCGTTCTCGAGGAGGAGCCCGTCCAGGACGAGCTCGGTGGCCACGTGTGCGATCGCGCGTGACGCGCCCCAGCCGAGCCCGATCGCTTCGAGCCCCACGGCTTCCTCACGACACAAGCGAACGAAGGTCGGCGCGCCGTGGAAGGCTTCGTCCGTGCGGTGATGGTCGGCGATCCCGGCCGCGAGGCCCGCATGATCGTGCTTGCTCAGGCGCGTGCCGACCATCGACGCGAAGTCCGGAAGCATCGCGCCGAGCGCGAACACGGGATCGTCGCTCGTGCGCGCGGCGATGAACGAGTGCCCGACGAAGTTCACCGTCGAAGGATCCCACGCGAGAGCGACGAGCGCACCCGTGCGATCAGGTGGGCGGGCGGCGCGAGTACGCGAAGACACCGCCGAGCGAGACGACGGCGGCCGCCGCCATTCCGGCGCTCGACCATGCGATCCCGTGCTCGGGAACGAAACCGAGCAGCATCGCCACGCAGAGCGAGGTGGCCGCGCCGACGAAGAAGAGCCGGTGCAACATCACGCCGCCGAGCAAGAAGCCGGTCGCGATCACCACGTACGAGTGCGCGAGGATGCGACTCGCCGACTCGCCGAGCGCGACACCGAGTGCGTTGGACGCCGAGAGCGCCGCCACGGCGGCCACGCCATACCACGTGAGCACGCGGTTCCCCTGGTTGGCGAAGAGCCGCTTGCGCGCGAGGAACAGGCCGAGCGTGAGCAAGACGATCATCGCGCCATCCGTCACGGCGATGCTCTGCTGTGAGAGCTCGGGTCCCCCGACGAGGCCGGTCGTGCGGAGCGCGAGCGTCGCCGCCACGATGGGACCGAACGCCGCCGTGAGCACCACCAGCCGTGTGCGCGATGCCGAAGACGTGTCGGCCTCGGCGCGCGCGCGGGCGAGCGCGGTGTCGCTCGCCTTCGCACGCGCGACGCTGGCCTCGAGCGCCACGACGCGCTTCTCGAGCGCCGGCGCGGGCGCGGAGAGCTGAGCCAGGTGTGCGCGCGCGGCCGCGGGGCTCTCGATGGCGAGGTCACGCTCGATGGACAGAACCAGGTGCTCCTCGCGCGCCGCGCGAACGGACGCGCCCTCGGGAAACGCGCGCCGCGCCGCGGCGAGGGCGGCGCCCGCCTCCGAGAGCAAGGGCAGAGCGGCCGCGTCGGCGAGCGCGATCGCTCCCGAGAGGAGCGGCTCGATCGTCGCGCGCGCATCCCGCACCAGGCCGAGCGCCTCGCGGTGACGCTCGTGATCACGCAGTGCGCTCCGGAACGCGGCGGCGCTCTCGGGACGCGCGTCCCGATCGAGGCTCGTCGATGCGTTGGCGAGCGCGGCGAGATCTTCGGGCACGTCTTGACCGTAGGCGACGGGCTCGCTCGCCATCGCGAGGCCGAGCGTCTCGTAGAGCGATGCGCCGCGATGCCGCAGCGTCTTGGTGAGGATCTCGTGCAGCGTCGCACCGAGTAGATACACGTCGGTTCGCGTGTCGACGGTCTCGGACTCGAGCACCATCTCGGGCGCCATGTAGCCGGGCGTGCCGACGATGTTGCCCGTCTCGATCGCGGGCTCGTCGAGCCGACGCGCGATGCCCCAGTCGAGCAAGTAGACCTCGCCGAACTCGCCCACCATCACGTTCTCGGGCTTCACGTCGCGATGGATGATGCGACGCGCGTGCGCCAGCTCGAGTGCGTCGGCGACCTCGCCGAGGATGCCGAGCGCGGCGCGCTCTCGATCGCCCCAGCGCTCGATCAAAGGTGGCCAGGCCGCGTGTGCTTCGTCCTTCAAGAGCTCGCGAAAGCTGGCGCCCTGGATGTGCTTCATCACCAGCACGGGCCGATCGCGCGCGTCGCGGCCGAGCGCGTACACGGGCACCACGTTCGGATGCTCGACGCGCGCCATCGTGCGCGCTTCCTCGACCAGGCCGTCGCCCGAGTCGGACGTCGGTCGCTTGATCGCCACCGATCGATCGAGCGAGCGCTGCGACGCCATGTGGACGATGCCCATGCCGCCTTCGCCGAGGAGCGTCGTCACGAGCAGATCGGCGGTCGTGGACGGTGGCGCGGTCGATTCCGTCGCGGCCTCGGCGAGCGTGATCGAGGGAAGGAAGGGTCCGGTGATCGTGGCGCCTCGTCCACCGCGCGCCGTCGTCGAGGCGCTCTTGGCGAGCGCGTGCTCGCCGGGCCGGATCGTGGCGTCGAGCGCCGAGCCCAGCTCGTCCTTCGCGATCCCCGCCGTGGCGAGCCGACGATCGAGCGCTTCGCGGTCTGCCGCCTTCACGCGCGCGATTCTACGCGCGCTCGGCGCCCGTCACTGCGCGATCACGCCGGCGTCGGCCACGCCCGCGTCGGGCGGAACGACCGCGGCCCAGCCGCCGGGAATGGGCGTGACCACGCCGAGGCGACTGACCGTCACGGGAATTCCTTCGGGCACGTTCGGATCTGTCTGGATGTACGCGCCGCGCGTGGGATCGAAGCGCGGGAGCGCTTCGTCGATGGGGTGCTGGAGCTCGCCACGGATGCGGCCTTGCAGCACCTCGACGTGGATCGGATGCTCCAGCGCGAAGACGTAGCCGCCGCGATCGAGCGCCATCGTCCAGCTGTTGCCGTCGCGCTCGAGCTCGCGGCGGAAGCCGAGTTGCTGCACGCCGTCGCGCGTGTGGTGTCGATGCGCGAGCACGTAGCTCATGAGGCGCACGGCGATGTGGTTGAGCAAGCGATGACAGCCGTGCGAGTGGCGCCGCATGATGCTCGTGTAGTCGACCGAGCCGTGGCTGCGAATTCCCTCGTCGCCGCCGAGGCGGATCGTTCCGTCGGGCCGCTCGAAGTAACGGATGTGGTAGGCCGCGACCAGGCCATACGCTGACGCATAGCTCGGGCCGACCTCGTGATAGTCGGGCGCCCAACCGTGTGCGCCGCGCGCGCTCGAGCGCACGAGGAGATCGCGTACCGGCGTCGACTCGGGCGGCAGCCAGACGGGTGCGGCCACGATCTGATGCCAGACGACGGGCCCCGGCGGTGAGTTCTTGTAGCGCCAGTAGGTGACGCCATCGATCAGCTCGCTGCGCCAGCCACCGATGGTGGTGCCGAACTGCGCGAGCGGGATGCGCTGCCCGTTCCAGTTCACGAAGATCGACGTGTGCGGCCTGCGCTCGACGGGCTGCGCGAGCTCCTCGCCGTGGGGACCGTAGGGAAAGTCGTACCAGATGTCTCCGCGATCGATCTCGACCTCGAAGTCCATGTCCGACGAGTAGTACTCGGGCAGCGCGGGCGAACGGAACGCGACGAGGTGCTCGCCCTCGGGGGAGAGCTCGCCGAGCGAGTCGATGAACGCGAGCGTGGACTCCGGCGTCTGGAGGCCGAACGCCTCGATGAGCTGCGTGCGGAGCTGGCCCTCGAGGTTCGGCACGTCGTGCGTGACGCCGTCGCTGCCGCGGAACGTTCCCTCGATGCTTCCGTCTTCGATCAAGCCCGCGGCGTGCAGCGCGCGCTCGGTGAGCACGCGGATGATCGCTTCCTGCTCGCCCTCTTCCGGCGTCCGTCGAAGCATCGCGAGCGTGTCGCGCGCGACGATGCCCCAGCCGTAGATGCGATGACGCCGCTCGAAGCGCGAGAGCGCCTCGTGCGTGTTCCAGTCGAAGCCGCCCTCCACGTGACCGCCGCTGAGGCCCTCGTAGTAGCCCTCGCAGTCGAGGCGTCGCTGCGTCGCGACCATGGCGGCGTAGCGCGGTGCGGCGCGCTGATAGTCGGCGAGGCGTCGCTCGTCGCGGTCGGAGAATCGGCTGGTGTCGAGCTGCGCGACGTCGGTGACGCTCTGCGCGCGCATGAGCTCGTTCACGCCGCGTTCGAGCGTCTGGTACTGGCGAACGAAGTTACGACCGCCGTCTCGGCTCTCGTACGCGAGCTGTCCTTCGAACGCGGTAAGCGGCGCGAGATCGAGCGTCGCCGCGCACGCGAGGTCGTGCGTGTGATGAAAACGAGTGCGAAGGAGGCCCACGGTCGGGGGGATGCCGTAGGGCTCGAGGTACTGATCTTCACGCGCCAGATCGCCGTGTCGATCGTCGGGGAACTCGCCGCGCGCGAGCGCGAGGTAGGTCGCACGGTAGTCGTTCTGGATGACGGGCTCTTCGGCCGAGCCGCGCTCGGTGAAGAGATAAGGTGTCCACGACTCGCCGAGATCGAGGACGACGTAGCCCTGCTCACGCGCCGTCGCGGCATCGACGTCGTGCGCGATCGCGCCGTTCTCGTAGAGCGGAATCGGCTGGTGCATGGGCGCGGGTCGCTCGTCGACGACGGTGTCGTGCGGCGGCGGGCTCGGCGTGGTCGTGCCGCCTCCATGGGTGTCGGACGGCGCCTCGGCCGTGGACGTCGCCTCGGGATCCGGCGTGGTGGACGTGGTCGTCCCGACGGCGTCCGTGGTCCCGCAGCCGCAGGCGAGGGTGAGGGCGATGAGCAGCGCGCTGGCGGACCTTCTCACTTGGACTACCTCCACTTTTGTTCAGCGCCCCCCGGGGCGCAACTTTTCGCCCGCACTCCGCCAGTGCGATCCACGTGCCGTCGATGGATCCATCAGATCGCGGCCGCATCGGCTCGGCAGGTGTGGACCCACGTGCACGCCCCTATGTCCCTGCGGCCGCGCTAGCGTGGACGCCATGTCGGAGCACACAGCGCGAATCGAGTGGTCCCGAGGCGATCGCGGCTTCGGCTACGAGCACTACGCGCGCGCGCACACTGCCCGGTTGGGGGGCGGAGCGGTCATCACCGTGTCCGCCGCAAAGGAGTTTCGAGGAGATCCGTCCCTCGCGAACCCCGAGGATCTCTTCGTGGCCGCGCTCTCGAGCTGTCACATGCTCACGTTCCTGGCGATCTGCGCTCGCAAGGGGATCGTCGTCGAGCGCTACGAGGACGAGGCGAGCGGCTGGCTCGAGCGCCCGGCCGGCGCACCCATGCACGTGACGCGCGTGACGTTGCGCCCGCGCATCCTCTTCGCCGTAGCCCCCGAGCCGGCGACGCTCGCGAGCTTGCACGAGCAGGCCCACCACGGCTGCTTCATCGCGAGCTCCGTGAACACGGTCGTGACGGTCGAGCCGCGCGACGGAGCTCAGTCGGGAACACCGCACGCGAGCAGCTGACCGAGCTGCTGCCGCTCTGAAAGCGAAGGCGCCGTGCCGACGAGCGGCATCGCGGTGTTCGTCGCGTTCGGCCCCGACGCAGCGACCTCGTCCATCTCGATGATGTGCGCGCGGACGCCGGCGGCCGAGTCGAAGTCGTAGCCCACAGGCGCTCCGGTTCGCGCGGTACCCGTCAGCGTCGATGCGTGACAGTTCGTGCAGTACCTGGAGAAAAACGTCTGCCCGAACGCTGCGTAGGTCACGGCGGGCGTGGGGCAGGTCGCGCCAGTGCGGGGACCGAAATCCGTGCGCGCGTCGGGCATCGGGTGGATCGGCGGCGGCCCGCATGCCACGAGGGCTGCGCTGATGGCCCCGAAAGCGAGCGTCGCGAGCCGAAGTCGAGCCAAGCGCATTTCGTGAGAGACTACGCCGGACCGGGCGGGGAAGTTTCATTCCTCGAACGCCGTAGAGGCAGTGTCTTCCCGACCTGCGGCGGGTTTGGTACACACACCGATCGATGGCGGCCATGCGTAGAGCGCTCCTTTTCCTCGCGATCCTCGTTCTCGGCGTGCCCTCCCTCCTAGGGGGGCTCGTGGGGGTCACGGCGTGCAGCGGGGGCAGCACTCCTCCTCCGCCGGTATCCGCGGCTGTGCCTCCACCGAGCGGTGTGGCCGTGCCGCCGACGTCGGTCGCGGTCGCGCCGGGTCAAGTCATGGTCACGGTGGCTGCGGCGAGCACACCGCCCGGCGCGACGGTGACCGGCGGTGGTCAGGTGCTCGGCACCACGCCCTTCACGAGCCAGGTCCCCGTGCCGGCGCCAAACCCGGGCGAGACGCAGACCTTCCAGTTCACGTTCACGCTGCCGGGCTACCAGGCGACGACGATCGCGGCGAGCCCAGTGAACAACACCATCTCGCTCAACGCGGTGCTCGCCTCTGCCATGCCCGCGACCCCGCCCGGGCCCACCGGCGTCGGCATGCCTCCCCCCAGCACCGGCGGATCGATGCGCGTGCACGGCGTGGGCGGCGGACCGATCTTCGACTTTCACACGACGACGGCGACCGCGACGGTGTCCTCGCCCTGTGTGATCCGCGCACTGCGCGTCGATCTCTCCGGCAACCACACCTTCAACCGCGACCTCGAGGTCTCGCTCCGCGCGCCCGACGGCCAGTCGTTCTCGCTCCAGCGTCACTCGACCCGCAGTCCCTTCCGAACGCACACGGTCAGCCGTGCGCGCGGTCACCTCGCCATGGGTGTCTGGACGCTCACGATCGCGGACACGGTCGGCGCGGATCACGGCGCGCTCACGAGCTTCGACATGCAGCTCGACTGCATGTGAAGCCTTCGCTCCCGCTCCCCGTCGTGACCGACGCACGCTACATCGCGACCGCGACGGCCGTGGATGGGCTGCCGCCGCCTGCGTTTCCCGAGATCGCGTTCGCGGGTCGCTCGAACGTCGGCAAGTCGAGCCTCATCAACTGCCTGATCGATCGGCGCAAGCTCGTGCGCACGAGCAACACGCCCGGACAGACGCGCGGGATCTCCATCTTCCGCGTCGATCTCAAGTACCCGAGCGGGGAGCGATCGACGATCGATCTCGTCGATCTCCCCGGCTACGGCTTCGCCAAGCGCAGCAAGAGCGAGCGCAAGAGCTGGGGCCCGATGATCGAAGGGTTCCTCGAGGGCCGAGAGGGGCTGCGTGGCGTCGTGCTGATCGTCGATGCGCGTCGTGGGATCGACGAGGAGGACGATCAGCTCTTCGAGTACCTCGCGCACATCGGCCGGCCCGCGCTGCTCGTCGCGACCAAGATCGACAAGCTCGGCAAGTCCGAGCGCGGGATCGTGCTCGACCAGATCACCGCGACCGCGGGCGTGAAGCCCATCGCCGCGAGCTCCGAGACGCACGAGGGGCGCGAGATCTTGCTGCAGCGCGTGCTGGACCTTTCGACCGCCGCGCTCTGACACTCTCTCGAGCTGTGGCGAGCGCACGCGTCGTACCGAGGTTCGTGCTGGCGATCACCTTCGTCGCGGTGTTGCTGACGCTCGTGACGGCGTCGGGGATCGAGCTCGCCCTGAGGCTGGTCGCGCTCGTCGCGCTGGCCGCGCTCGCGCTGGCCGTGCACGCGCCGAACGCGCCTTCTGCCGGGGCAGAGCGCATCGAGCGAGAAGAGCGACGCATCGCGCAGGAGATCGCCAAGACCGCCGCCGCGCGTGCGGAAGAGACCGCCGAGACCGCGAGCGGGAGGCGACACCGAGAGACCTACCTCGCGGCCGTCAGCCACGAGCTCCGCACGCCGCTCAACGCGATCCTCGGGTTCACGCAGGTGCTGCTCTCGGAGATCGACGGGCCGCTCTCCCCCTCGCAGCGCGAAGACGTCGCCGCCATCAACGACTCGGGCGCTCACCTCCGCGCGCTCGTCGAGGAAGTGATCGGCGAGTCGGCGGGAAAGTCCGTCGCGCGCGAGATCTGCGCGGTGGAGATCGAGCCGCTCGTGCGCGAGCTCGGACGTGGGCTCGAGGCGCAGCTGCGCGCCCGGCCCGTCACGCTTCGGCTCGAGATCGAGGCGGGCCTGCCCGCGCCGGTCGGCGATGCGCGCCGCATCCGTCAGATCCTCTGGAACTTCGGCTCCAACGCCATCCGCTACACGGAGCGCGGCGAGATCGTGATCGCCGTCAAGCGCGAGGGCGAGAACCTGCGCTTCTCGGTGCGCGACACGGGGCGAGGCATCGCCGAGGCGGATCTCGCGCGCATCTTCACGCGCGGTGAGCGCGTGGAGCGCGCAGGCGAGCGACCGATGCGGGCGCGTCCCAACGAGGGATGGGGCCTCGGTCTGGCGATCGCCGAGGAGATGGCGGAGTTTCACGGCGGACATCTCGACGTCGAGAGTGAGCTCGGGCGCGGCTCGACGTTCCACTTCGTGATGCCGGCGCGAGGCCTACGCCCGTGAGTCGCGTGCGAGATGCCGAGGTGCTCTTGGCGCTGAGCCTCGCGTCGGCCCTCGCGGTGCCCGGGCCCTACGGCGTGGTCGTCATCGCGCTCGGTCTCGCGCTCGCGGCCAGGGTCCGTCTCGCGCATCGGCGCGTCGAGCGCGAGCGCGAGTCGGTCGTGCGCTATCTGAGAGGGGTCTCCGGAGGTCACGAGGTCGCCGAGCGTGGCGCTCCGCCAAACGTCACGGACGAGCTCTCGCGTCGCGCTCTCGCCACCCTCGCACGGCGCGAGGCCGAGGCGACGTCGACCCGTGAGCGCAAGGAGTCCATCCCGCCCGTGGGCGTTCGAGCCCGCTTCATGGCCGCCATGGGCCACGAGCTCCGCAGTCCGCTGAACTCGATCTCGGGTTTCGCGCAGCTGCTCGAAGACGGAAGCGACGGCCCGCTCAACGACGCCCAGCGCGAGAACGTGGTCCTCGTCCGCCGCGCCGCGGGCGAGCTCATCACGCTGCTCACGGACATCCTCGACGCCGCGCGAATCGAGGCAGGTCGCGTTCGGCTCGATCGGCAGTGGATCGCGCCCGTCGAGGTGCTCACGCTGGCGCTGGAGCGATCGCGCGCAGTGAGCGACGTCGAGCACGCGAGCGTCGACGCGCAGGTGCAGCCGGGGCTCTCACCGCTCTTCGTGGATCGCGCGCGGCTCGGACAGGCCTTGTTCAACGTGCTGCGCGCGCTGGTCCGTGGGCGGCCGACGATCTACGCGCGCGTTCGCGAGATGCGAGAGGGTGACGAGACCGTCGTGCGCTTCGAGCTTCACGATCGGGGCACCCCGGTCACCGACGCGGACGCGGCGCGCGCGTTCGATCCGGATCCGGCCGCACGACCTCAGGGTCGCTCGCTCGCCCTCGGTCTTGCGCTCTCGGTCGCGCGTGATCTCGCGCGACTACACGGCGGTGACGCGCGCGCCGAGCCGCTCGACGGCGGAACGAACTGGATCGTCTGGGTTCCCGCCCAGTCGGACGAGCCCCCGCCACCTCGCGCGCGGCGCGCCACCTCTCCGGCGCGAGGTGTGCGCGCGCACCGCACCGATCCGAGGTGAGCTCTAGAGGTGATAGGGGTAGGTGACTTCGAAGCGCGGCTGCGAGAACGGCGGGAACGTCGCGCCGCGAACCGCGCGTGCGATGCACGATCCGACCGGCGTGCCAGCGAAGCTTCCGTTGACCGTGGCCGTCGTGATGCGACCGCTGCCCGAGATCACGATGTCCACGTCGGCGAGGCCGTGCGCACCGTTCGCGCACGCGGTCACCGCTTCGAGGCGTGCGGCGAGCACGGCCTGGATCGTCGAGCGGTCGGGGGAATCCGCAAGGTCGCCCATGTCGGCGGGTGGCGGTGGCGCGGGCGTGGGCGTGGCCGTCGTCGCGGGCGGGGCCGTGGCCGCCGTGCGTCCGCTCGGCGTGGCGGTCTCGGGCATCGACGGTTCCGTCGGGCCGGCCACGGCGTGATGCGCGGCGAGCATGTCGTCGCCCGTCGTCGGGGAGGGAGCACGGCCGCCGGCGCCAGCGCCGCGTGGATCGTCGGTGGCGGCCGCGGTCGTCGTCGCGCGCGTCGTCGCTCCACCTTCGGCAACGCGTGCGGGCGCGTAGGGCGTCCCTCCGGCCGACCTCGGGGCTGGCGCGCGCGCGCGCTCCGCTTCGGTCGCCTCTTCGGCTTCGATCGACGGGGCCCCGAGCCGCGCCATCTCTACGACGGGCGCGACGTCGGCCGCGGGTGTGGTGGGCATCGCCGCCGCGGTCGCCGGCGGCGCGAGCACCACGGGCGTCGCCGCTGCCGTGGGCGCGAGCGTGCCTGTCGTGACGAGCGTCGATCCGTACGCGGTCTCGGATGCCGGTGCCCCTGCGGACTCGAAGAGCGTCGCCGCACCGAACACACCGAGGCCGATCGTGGCCGCCGCCGCGAACCACCAGAAGGTCGCCGCGGGCTTGCGCTCGTCGGCCCTCGGGAGGTGAACGACGGGCGATAGCGTCGGCGCCGAGAGCGAAGGCTTCGGGGTCGGGATCGAGATGCGATCACCCTCGGCCGAGGCGCTACCGGCCTTCTTTTTCTTTTTCTTGGCGGGCGCGTCCGGCGAAGCCGGGCCGATCTTTTTCTTCGGCTTGCCGGGATCGCTCCTGGCCTCGAGGCGAAGCTCGAGATCCGCAGCGCTGAGCGGCTCACCCGTTCCGGACGACTCCTCGACGATCGCCGGCACGCGCGCTTTGCCGAGAGTGACCTTCGCGATCGGAGAGACCGGCTTGCTCGTCTCGGAAGGCGACGGAGGTGTTGCGGCCGGGAGCACGAGCGCGGAGTCGGAGAGAATCTCGATCGACGAGTCGCTCACACGGTACTCGCCGGACTGCAGCAGCCCGACCGTCGCATCACGGAGCGCGTCGTCATCGTCGAACGCGGGCGGCTCGGTCAAATCCTGACCCGAGGTGCCGACCGGCTCGTCGAGCCGCTGCTCGATCCGAGCTGCCAGCGCCTCGAACGCCCCGTCGTCGGGCTCGGGCAGGGGCCAGGTCGCGAGCCACTTGCCCACGCGCGTGAGGTCCTTCGCGTACTTCGCGTTCGCCGGATCCGCGCGAAGCTCTTCCTGCAGCGCAGGATCGCCCGCGAGGCCGTCCGGAGAGTCGAGCGCCGCCGAGATGCGACGCATGAGCTCGTCCTTCATGAGCCCGTGCCTCCCTTCTCCTCGGCAGGACTGCTCGGCGATGCCGAGCCGAGCTTCACTGCCGGAGCGCTCGGTGCGATCGCGCCGAGCTTGATGTCTTCGCGCGCCGCTGGCGGTGGCGGTCGCAGCGTGCCGCTCTTGTCTTCGAGGAACTCACCCAGCTTGTCGCGCAGACGACGCCGCGACTCGTGTACGCGCCACGCGATCGTGCCCTCGCTGCATCCGAGCGCCTCCGCCGCTTCCTTCTGCGGAACACCGTCGATCAACACCATGATCACCGTCGCGCGGAGCGAGGGGGACAGCTCGTCCAGCGCCTTGCCGAGCCGACCATAGAGCTCACGCGCGGCAGCGACGTTGCGCGGATCCGTCCCGCCTTGGTTCGGATCGGCCGCGGGCTCGGGCAGGCGCGGATCCTGGATGTCGGCCGCGTCGACGCGGCGCCTTCGCCTCAGCGTGTTCAGCGACACGTTGATGCAGATCCGATAGAGCCAGGTCGAAAGCTCGGCTCGCCCGTCGAACCGATCGATGGCTCGATACGCGCGCAAGAACGTCTCCTGCACCGCGTCCTCGGCCTCGCCCCGATCGGCGAGCATGTGGATCGCGCACGCGTACACGCGCCGCTGGTGCACACGGATCAGCTGTCCGAACGCGGCGC
>JAYVCF010000019.1:0-20694 GCA_043750095.1 Deltaproteobacteria bacterium | reverse complement strand
CCTCGTACCCGAGCAGACGCTCGCCCTTGCCGAGCCGCGTCTCGATCAGCGCCAGCGCCGCGTCGCGCACGCTCGATGCCTCGCGCAGCATCCGCTCGGCGATCTTGGACTCGCCGCGCGAGAGCACGATGCCGAGGTGCACGCAGGGCCCCGCCTCGCGACGCGCGAAGAGATCGAGCAGCACGTGCTCGCGATCGCCCACCGGACGCGTGGCCACTTCGCGCGGCCACGATCGCGTGGCGACGCCCGCGGCGACCATCGGACGCTCGACGATGGTCAGGCCTCGCGCCTCCATCAGCGCGATCGACTCGCGCGCGACGTCCTCGGGGGTGAACGCACCTCGGAGCTTCTTGCCGAGCTCGGCGCGCACCTCCGTCAGCGCGCTCGTGGTCGCTCGGAGCAACGCGATCTCGCCGTCGCGCATCGTGCCGATGAAGGCGTTGGCGAGATCGATCGACGACACGACCTTGCCGCCGTAGCTCTCGACGAGCCCGATCGTGCCGGCCTCGACGCGCGAGACCTCGGGGCTGGCGGCGATGCTCGCGTGCTCCATCGCGATCTCACCGCGCGAGGGGATCGTCCTCTCGAGCGCGCGCCGCAGCTCGGCCCAGCCCGTGTACGCGAGCTGCTCGCCCGGCAGCTCCGGGATGGTCTCGAGCTCGAGCGCGTGCGCGATGATCACCGGCATCCCGTCGGCGGGCAGCCAGTAGAAGAGCCTGCGCAGCGGTGTGGACCTACCCGTCTCGGGGCCGAGGCCGAGCGCGCGGAGCGCGATGCGGTTCTGTCCGCGATGATCGGAGAAGAGCCAGCCCTCGAGCTTCTTCTCGCGCATCGCGATCTGGATCTCGCCCAGCCGCTCGCTCACGAGCGAGACGTGAGGCATCGCGCTGGTACGCGACTCGCGGCCCTCGGTCATGAGAGCTTCCGCGCGTTCGCAGCGCGACGCGCCTCGTCGACCATCGCCTGCACGCGCGCGCGGATCACCTCGTCGGCGCCGTCTTTCTGCGCGGGGAACGGCTCGGGATCGCCGATGGCGATCCAGACGGGGTTGCGCTCGCGCGACAGGAACCGCTTCGCGTGCTGTCCGAGGCTCTCGCCGAAGTACTCCGTGCCGTCGCCGTACACGAGACCGACGGGGACGACGTCGACGTCGGCCACGCCCTTGGCCGCGAGGAACGCGCCGCCCTTGAAGGGCCGCACCTCGTCGCCCGCGTACGTGGTGCCCTCCGGGAAGATGATGATCGACTGCTTGTCTTCCAGCGCACGCCGCATCGCGCGGATCGCCTGAGCGCCGCTTCGTCGATCCTCGCGGTCCACGAAGATCGTGCCCATCCGGATGGCCGCGATGCCCACGACCGGCGCGGTGCGCGTCTTGTGGTTCGCGAGGAAGTGCCCGTCGAAGAGCCACATCAAGGAGACGATGTCGAGCGGCGTCCGGTGGTTCGAGACGATGAGCCGCGCGCGCGACGCGTGACGCGGCGGGATCGCGCCACGGACCAGGTGCATGTCCACGCCGAGGACGAAGCGCGACACGATCGCCCACGCATGCTTGGCGCGATCGATGATCACGCGCCGATTTCCGCGCCAGAACAGCGCGCGCACGGCCTCCCAGCTCACGATGGTCGGCGTCCAGCTCGCCATGGTGAGCAAGCGGACGGTCCGACGAACGGCCGCGAGAGCCCCTCTCGTCTCGATCGCGCCCGCGTCGTCGGCCATCGGCGCCGACTCTCGCGCGGCACGCGTGGCCTTTCAAGCGCCGTTCAGGGCTTGTGGTCCGACGCAGGCGCGGCGATGATCCGCGCGCTCTTGCCGGAGGCGATCGTGGCGACGAAGAAGACGGCGGCTGCGAAGAAACAGAAGGCTCGCGCTACTTCGAAGAAGAAGGCGCCGCCGAAGAAGAAGAAGAAGGTCGCAGCCAAGAAGGCGGCGCCGAGGAAAAAGGCAGCGCCCAAGAAGATCGTCGCGAAGACGAAGGCGAAGGCAAAGCCGAAGGCCAAGGTGCGGCCCCGCGGCAAGCCGAAGGCTGCGGCTCGCGAGTCGCTCACCATGGACGCGACGCTGCTCGCCTCTCCCGAGCGCGTGTACGCAGCCTGGATCGACGGCGGCGAGCACTCCGAGTTCACGGGCGGCGAGGCCATCATCGACGCGCGCATCGGCGGCAAGCACAGCGCGTGGAGCGGCTACATCGAGGGCCGCTTCCTCTCGCTCGATCCCGGCAAGCAGCTCGTGATGACCTGGCGCACCACGGAGTTCGAGGAGAGCGATCCCGACTCGCACGTCGAAGTGCGCTTCGTGCCCGATGGCGGCGGCACGCGCCTCGAGCTCGTCCACACCGATCTGCCCGCGGGCGGCGCCAGCAAGTACACCACCGGCTGGCGTGAGTTCTACTTCGTGCCGATGCGGAAGTACTTCGGCTAGGCGCTGATCTCGACCGGAGTCGTCCGCGCCGCGGACGCGACACAATTGTATCGGCCCGGCGAGCCGGGCACTCCGGTCGGGATCAGATGGTGATCCCGCCGGCTTGATCGGGGCTCGTCTCGCGGATCGCGCGCTCGAGCGCCTCGCGATCGAAGCCCCGGATGATCGTGCCGCGGAAGTCGATGATGGGGATGCTGCCGGTCGGAATCCCGGCCTCGGCTGCGCGGCGGCTCATCTCCTCGCGCGCGCCCGGATCGTGCTCGATGTCGCGGTCGACGAAGGCGATCCCCCGCGCCCGCAAGAAGGCCTGCGCCTCGTGGCAGGCGCCGCACCACTCGGCGCCGTAGATGATCACGTCGCCCGTGCCGCCGTGCGCCGACGCCGCGTTCGCCGCTGCCACCAGCGTCTGCACGTGCTGCTCGAACATGTCGCGCGCGATGCGGCGCACGGTGTAGTCGCCGTGCTCGTCGGCCGTGCGGAGATCGGCGACGAACACGTGGTCGGGATCGCGATCGTCGGGCGCGATGTCGAGCGAGTCGACGCGTACCTCGGCGCGGTGCTCGCCCGGGATCTCGGTGCGGCTCGCCGCGACGTGCGGTCCTTCTTCGTCGTACCAAGTCAGCACGAGCCCCTCGGCCGCACCGCGGACCTCGAAGGGCGGCGCGATGACCTCGCCGCGCTCCTCGTACTGCGACTCACCCGTGGCAGGGGCCGAGCCCCCGCTGCACGCGACGAGCGCCGAGACCATGACCATGACCATGACGAGACGCATCGCCGGGAAATGTGGAGCGTGCGCGCCGCGCGTCAACCGATCGCCCTTGCACCTCTCCTTGGGACCGGGCCATGGTCGCCTCCGTGCGCGGGAACGTCGATCTCTGCGGCTGCTTTCCGACCGGCCGCCACTATCCCGGCATCGCGGATCGGCTGCGCGCTGCTCGCGTGGTGGGCCTGGCGCGCGGATTCTCGGGCGACACCGTCTGGGCGCGCGCCTCGTTCGTCGTCATCGACTTCGAGACGACCGGCCTCGATCCCGAGGTGGATCGCATCCTCGAGATCGGCCTCGCCGTGTTCGACCAGGGCGCGCATGTCGAGTCGAAGAACTGGCTCGTCCATCCGACCGTGCCCGTCCCCGCAGAGTCGAGCGCGGTCCACGGCATCACCGACGCGATGTTGGAGGGCGCGCCGCGCTTCGCCGAGGTCTTCGCGGAAGTCTTCGAGATGCTGCGCGGCCGGATCCCCGTCGCCTACAACCAAGGCTTCGACAGCCGCTTCCTCTGGGCCGAGCAGCGGCGCGCGGGTCTTCCGACGCGCGGGGATGATCTTCCGCCCGCGTGTGCCGACGACGGCGTCTGGATCGATCCGCTCGTCTGGGCGCGCGAGATCCAGAAGCTCGAGAAGGGCTTCAAGCTCGTCGACGTCGCCGCGCGCCTGAGCGTCCCGCTCGAGACTGCGCACCGCGCCGCCTTCGACGCCGAAGCGACCGGACGCGTGCTCCTCGCGCTCGCGCCCTCGATGCCCGAGCGATACGGCGACCTGCTCCGCGTGCAGCCGCGCTACGCCGCGACGCAGGACGTGGAGAACGCCGGCTGGCGCACGAAGCGCTGAGCCTGGGACGACTGCGCGTTGAAACGACGCACGCGTCCACTAGACTGACTCGCCGTGGGCAGCGAGGCGTTCGAGATCGAGTCGACGTCGGGAACGGGCGACGAGCGCGTCGTGCGCCTCCGCGTGCCGGTTGGCTCGCGCTTCTTCGAGGGTCACTTCGAGGGGAGGCCCATGCTGCCGGGCGTCGCGCAGGTGGTGGCCATCGCGGACCGCGAGGCGCGGCGTACGCTCGGGCCGCTCGGAGATCCGCAGCGCATGAGCCGTCTGAAATTCCAGGACGTGATCGTGCCGGGTGACTCGCTCTCGCTCTCGCTCTCGCGCGAGACGGGGACCGAGACGGTGGTGCGCTTTCGGATCGAGCGCATGATCGCCGAGGGGCCGCGCGTCGCGAGCTCGGGAACGTTGACCTACAGGGCCACGGGAGACTCCAGATGAGCGCGGGTTCGTACGACTACGACGTGGTGATCCTCGGCGGGGGCCTCGCGGGCCTCACGCTGGCGCGGCAGCTGCGTCGCGAGATCCCCGAGGCGCGCGTGCTGGTGGTCGAGCGCCAGAAGCGCCCGCTGCAAGACGCGGCGCACAAGGTCGGAGAGTCGTCGGTCGAGCTCAGCTCGCACTACTTCGGCGAGCGGCTCGGCCTCGGTGCGTACCTCCGCAAGACGCACTTCATCAAGAACGGCCTGCGCTTTTTTCCGGGCGGCGGCGACACGCACGCGCTCCAGGATCGAACGGAGATCGGCCCACCGGAGCTCGCGAAGGTGCCCTCGTTCCAGCTCGATCGCGGCCGGCTCGAGAGCGATCTGCGCGCGATGATCACCGACGCCGGCGCGACGCTGCTCGAGGGCTGGTCCGTCAAAGACGTCGACCTCGCCCGACCCAAAGGCGTCGAGCCGGATGACGGAGCCGAGGGTCACGTCGTCTCGATCGCCACGCTCTCGGGCGACGAGGAGCGAACGATCCGCGCGCGCTGGGTCGTCGACGCCAGCGGCCGCCGCGCGATCCTGCGCAACAAGCTCGGCCTCAACGCGCCGAGCGGCCACCTCGCGAACGCGAGCTGGTGGCGCGTCGTGGGCAAGGTCGACGTGAAGGACCTCGTGCCCGAGTCCGAGCACGCCTGGCACGCGCGCGATCCCGAGAACATCCGCTGGTACTCGACGACCCACTTCATGGGAGAGGGCTACTGGTTCTGGTACATCCCGCTCGGCACGGGGCACATGTCGCTCGGCATCGTGGTGCACGACTCGGTGCATCCCTTCGACACCATCCGCACCTTCGAGCGCTCGATGGCGTGGGTGAAGAAGCACGAGCCGCTCTGCTACGAGCAGATCAAGGATCTCCCGCCCGAGGACTTCCTCTGCCTGCGCCACTACTCGCACGGCAGCACCCAGTGCTTCTCGAGCGATCGCTGGTCGCTCGTCGGCGAGGCGGGCGTGTTCGCCGATCCCTTCTACTCGCCCGGCTCCGACTTCATCGCCATCGGCAACACGCTCACCACCGAGCTGATCAAGGACGACCTCGCCGGCCGCGACATCCGCGCGCGCGTGGAGAGCTTCGATCGCTTCTATCTGCGTTTCTTCGACGTCGCGACGGAGACGTATCGCAAAGCGGCGAAGGTGTACGGCAGCCCCAAGGTGCTGCCCGCGAAGGTCTACTGGGACGACTTCAACTACTGGTCGTTCGCGTGTCCGTGGTTCTTCCAGAAGATCTACCTCTTGCCCACCGACGAGTTCATGCGGTTCGAGCCCATCGCCATGGGGTTCGGCAAGCTGCACTTCCGCGCGCAGAAGCTCCTCTCGGAGTGGGCCGCGCGCGTGAACGACGAGACCGACGGCGCGGCGGTGTACCTGCCGCCGATCCCTTCGGTCCTCGCGAACCTCCACCTCGATCTCGAGAAGTCGATGACGCCGAGCGAGACCGAGGCGTTCATGCGCGACAAGCTCGCGCTGGCCGAAGAGCTCGTGAACGAGATCTTCCTGCGCGCGCTCTTGGCGGTCGGCCCCGATCGAGGCGTCGAGCTCGCGCGTGCGGTCGACTACGCATCGTGGCAGCGGCCCCTCTCTCGCGCGCGCCTCGAGGCCGAGAACGCCGAGGGTGGTGCGCGCCGACGGCAGCTCTCGCCCATCGCGCGCGACCTCGAGCGCTGTCTCGGTCGCGCGCAGCGGCACGCGGACGTGACCTCACTGGCCGAGCTCGTCGATCACGTCTCGCGCGCAGTCGGCCGGACGGGCGAGATCGCCGCGGCCGCGGTGATGTGATGCGAGCGGCGGCGCTCAGCCTCATCCTGCTCGCGTCGATCGTCTCGATCAGCGCGGCCCAGGACGCTGGCGTGCCGGTCGCCTCGAGCGACGTCATCGCCGCGGGCGAGCCCGTCGACTTCGACATCGAAGAGACCAGCGGCGTCACGCGCAACCTCCGCGATCTGCGCGGCCGGGTCGTGATCCTCTGGTACGAGGATCGCGAGCACACGGACACGAACTACGCGCTGAAGCTCGAGCTGCACGAGTTCATCGTGGACAACCACCTCACGGGCGACATCACCACGTACGGCATCGCCAACCTCACGGGCGTGGACGGCGTCATTCGCGACCTCGCGCGCACGGCCATCCGCGCCATGGCCGAGCGCTACGGCATCCAGATCCTGCTCGACTGGAGCGGCCTCATGGTGGCGGCACCGTTCTCGTGCGCCGATCACGACGCAAACTTTCTCCTCGTGGATCGCCGAGGAAGCATCCGCTACCGCCACGTGGGCGAGATGATGGGCTCGCATCGCACCGAGATGTATCGCGTGCTGCGTCGTCTGCTCCACGAGCCCGCGACGCCGTGACGCAGGAGGAAGAGGACGCGGCGCTCCTGCGTCCACGACCTCTGCACTACGAGCTCACGCGCTTCTGGATCCTGCGGGGGCTGGGCGCGATCTACCTCGTCGCGTTTCTCTCGCTGGCGCATCAGATCGCGCCGCTCGTCGGACCGCATGGCCTCTTGCCAGCCGACGCCATGCTGGAGGGAGTCCGCGCCGAGGGCGTCTCTGCGATCGTTCGCGCACCGACGATCTTTCTCGCCATCGCTCCGACCGACGACGCGCTGCGGGCGCTCGCATGGCTCGGTGTCGTGCTCGCGGGCCTGGTGATGCTGGGCGCATCGAACGCGCTCTTGATGGCCGCGCTCTGGGTCCTGCAGCTCTCGTTCATCGAGGTCGGCCAGGACTTCTGGGCGTTCGGCTGGGAGCTGATGCTCGCCGAGGCGGGGTTCCTCGCGATCTTCCTCGCGCCGCTGCGATCCGTCTCGCCCATCGCATCCGGGCGCGCGCCCGCATCGCCGATCGTGATGGTGCTGTTCCGGTGGCTCGTGTTCCGCGTGATGCTGGGCGCGGGGCTCATCAAGCTGCGCGGCGATCCCTGCTGGCGTGAGCTGACCTGTCTCGAGACGTTCTACGAGACGCAGCCGCTGCCGAGCCCGCTCGCGCCGCTCTGGCACTTCGCGCCCGCGTTCGTGCATCGCATCGGCGGGGTGCTCAATCACCTGGTCGAGCTCGTCGTGCCCTTCGGGCTCTTCGGTCCCGCACGCGTGCGGCTCGTCGCGGGCCTCTCGACGATCGCGTTCCAGCTGATGCTGATCGCGGGCGGGAACCTCTCGTACCTCAACTGGCTCACGATCGTGCTCACGCTCGCCTGCTTCGACGACGGGCAGCTCGCGCGTCTCGTTCCCTCACGCGGGCGCGAGCGGCTCGCCACCACCACGCCACGGAGCCGCGCGGCGATCCTCACGCCCGTGATCCTCGCGCTCTGCCTCGGCACGCTCAGCATCGATCCGATCCTCAATCTGCTCTCACCCGATCAGAGGATGAACGCGAGCTTCACGCCGTTTCATCTCGTGAACACCTACGGCGCGTTCGGGTCGGTGAGCCGCGAGCGCTACGAGCTCGCCATCGAGGGCTCGCTCGCGGAGGATGCAGAGGACGACGCGAGCTTCCGCGCCTACGAGCTGCCCTGCGCGCCGAGCGATCCGCGTCGCCGTCCCTGCTTCGTCGCGCCTTATCCCTTGCGACTCGACTGGCAGATCTGGTTCGCGGCGATGCATCACGATGTCGGGCGCAGCCCCTGGCTCGTTCACTTGGTCTGGCAGATCCTTCACGGTGAGGGCAGCGCGCTCACCCTCTTCTCGCGCGTCCCCTTCGATCGTCCGCCACGCTGGCTCCGCGTTCGACGGTTTCGCTACCAGTTCGCGCGCGAGCCCGACGCGTGGTGGACGCGCACGCTCGACGATCGCGGCTGGATGCGGCCGCTCGAGCGCGACGATCCGGCGCTGCGAGCCTACGTCGAGAGCATGGGCTGGTAAGGGTGGCCCTGCGTGCGCCGCGCGTGCATGATGGGTGGGTGACTTCGCGGCCGTTTCGCTTGGCATTTCTGGGGCTCTTCCTCGCTTCGTGCGATCCCGGCGTGGCCGTGGACGACGCGGCCATCGACGATGCCGCTCTCGATGACGCAGGCCCCGCCGGTCTGATCACCCACGACGTTCGCATCATCGTGGAGCCGAGCGACAACGCGGCCATGCTCGTGGCCGCGATCGACGGCGCGACCGCGTCGGTGCACATGACGATGTACCTGCTGACGAGCAGCAACGTGATCGACGCGTTGATCCGCGCCCACGCTCGGCACGTCGACGTGCGCGTGGTGTTGAACCAGTCGTTTCCTTCGGGCGGCGGTCCTTCGAACAGCTCCTCCTTCACGCAGCTCGCCAGCGCGGGCATCCCCGTGCACTGGGCTTCGTCGCGCTTCTCGCTCACCCACGAGAAGTGTCTCGTGATCGACGCACGCGAGGCGTGGATCATGACGATGAACGCCACGACCACCTCGCCCAGCTCGAACCGCGAGTACCTCGCCGTCGATCACGAGCCGGTGGACGTGCGCGACGCCGACGCCATCTTCGAGGCCGACTTCGCGGGAAACCTGTTCCCCTCGTACGCAGGACCGCTCATCGTCGCACCGCTGAACGCGCAGTCGCGCCTCTTCGATCTGATCACCCACGCGCAGCACTCGATCGATGTCGAGGACGAAGAGCTGAGCGACACCAACATCGTCAACGCGCTCGTCGGCGCAGCGGGCCGGGGCGTCACGGTCCGCGTCGTCATCGCCAGCGGGTCGCTCACCTCCGCTCAGCAGGCAGCGGTCACGAACCTCATGAGCGCACACATCCCCGTGCGCTCGCTCTCGAGCCCCAACGTCCACGCCAAGGCGATCGTGGTGGACAACGCGCTCGCCTACGTCGGCTCGATCAACCTGACGGCCGCGTCGATCCTGCACAACCGCGAGCTCGGCATCATCACCGACAACGCGGCGGCCGTGACGACGGTCGCGACCACGATCGCTTCCGACTTCGCGGCCGGCCGCTCGTTTTAGCGGTCGTCAGCCATCGACGCCGCGCGCGCGCATCCACGCGTCGAGCACGATCAGCGCCCAGAGTCCCTTCTGGTGATCGCCACGACGCGCTGCGTGCGCATCGGCGAAGCGCTGGAACGCGCCGCGCTCCAGCACCGACCAGCACGGCGAGTCGGCCAGGATCGCCCGGAGGCGCGGCGCGAGCGGACCTCGCAGCCAGGCCGCGAGCGGAACGGAGAAGCCGTGCTTGCCACGCTCGAGGATCGCAGGCGGAAGCGAATCGCGGCTCGCTTCACGCAAGAGCCACTTGCCGGTCGAGCCGCGCAGCTTGTCGCGCGAGGGAACGCGGCGCGCCAGCGCGACCACGCTCTCGTCCAGAAACGGCGGCCGGGCTTCGAGGCCGTGGGCCATGCTCGCGCGATCGACCTTCGTGAGGACCGAGCCCGGCAAGTACGTGCGGAAATCGAGCCCGGTCGCGAGCGCGATCGGATCGGCGCCACCGACGTGCTCGCCGAGCGTGGCAGGGCGAACGAAGCGCGCGCCCATCGCCTCGCGCAGCTCGGGAAGATCGAGCGCGCTCATCCAGCGTAAGTGCCGTGTGCGTGTGTCGTCGTCCCAGCGTCCGAGGAAGCGCTTCACCTTCCAGTCGAGCGCTTGATAGCGATCGCTCGCCGGGATCCGCTCGAGGAGGCCTCGCGCGCGCGCGCTCCGGAACAGCGGCGTGATCGGACGCAGCAGGCGTGCATGGTGGACGTGCGCGCGATAGGTCGGGTAGCCGCCGAAGAGCTCGTCCGCGCCATCGCCACCGAGCGCGACCTTCACGTGACGCGCCGCGAGCCGGCACAAGAGATCCGTCGGCACGATCGAGTGATCGCCGAGCGGCTCGTCGAGGTGATCGAGCACGCGATCGATGTTCTCGAGCAGCGCGGCCTCGCCGACCTTCTCTTCGACGTGCTCGAGGCCGAGGTGCGCCGACATGCGACGCGCATGCGCGCTCTCGTCGAAGCTCGCGTCGTCGAAGGCGATGCAGAACGCCTGAAGCCGGCTCTTGCTGCGTCGCGCGGCGAGCGCGGCGATGCACGAGCTGTCGAGCCCGCCCGAGAGGAACACGCCCAGCGGCACGTCGCTCATCAGCTGCGACTCGACGGCGTCGCCCAGGGTGGACCAGAGCTCGGTCGACGTCGGTGCGGGACCGTCCGGCACCTCTTCGGTCGGAAGATAGGAGCGGCGCTCCCACGCCTGTCCGACGCGACCGAGCATGAGCTCGCCCGGCGCGAGCTTCTCGACGCCCTCGATCAGCGTGTGCGGCGGGTGCGCGTAGTCGGAGAAGAGGAACGACGCGAGCCCGCGGTCGCTGACCTTCTTCTTCACCTCGGGCACCAGCAGAAGCGCGGAGAGCTCGGATGCAAAGGCGAGCCCTCCGTTCGGAAGGTGCGCCACGTAGAGCGGCTTGATGCCGAACCGATCCCGCGCGAGCAGCGTCGAACCGTCGCGCTGATCGAACGCGCAGAACGCGAACATCCCGTGCAGCTCGCGCACGATCCGCTCGCCCCATCGCGAGAAGCCGAGCGCGATCACCTCGGTATCGCTCTTCGTCGCGAAGCGAGCGCCTTCCTTCTCGAGGACGCCGCGCGTGCGGAGGTGATCGTAGATCTCACCGTTGAACGAGACGATGGCGTGGCGCTCGGCGTCCTCCATGGGCTGCGCGCCGGTGCTCAGATCGACGATCGAGAGCCGGCGATGACCGAGCGTCGCGACCCGTCCGCCCGCACGGCGAACCTCGATGCCTTCGCCGTCGGGGCCGCGGTGGGCGATGGCGCGGCACATCGCGCGCACGAGATCCACGCGCGGCTCCGTGCCGAGGATGCCCGCGATCCCACACATGGCGGGCGCCCTACTCGCCCTGACGCGGCAGCGATCGCACGGGGGGAAACCCGATGCGACGCGCGATCGGATAGGGCGCGCGGCCTTGCGACTCGAAGTAGGTACGCACCACCAGCTCCGCGAGCAGCCCGAGCCCGAGCGACTGCACGCCGAGCAAGCCCGAGATGAGCGCGATGTTGAAGAGCGGATTGCGATGCACCCACACGCCGTCGGCGAACTTCTCCCAGAGCACGAGCGCGGAGAGCATGGCGGCCAGGCCCATCATGCCGACGCCCGCACCACCGAAGACGTAGATCGGCTTGGTGGCAAAGCGGCGCAGGAACCAGACCGTCAAGAGATCGAGCAGGACCTTCACGGTGCGCGAGAGGCCATACTTGCTCACGCCGGCGACGCGCGCGCGGTGCGTCACCTCGAGCTCGCTCACGCGCGCGCCCTGGCTCTCGGCGAGCGGGACGAGGAAGCGGTGCATCTCGCCGTAGAGGCGGATCTCGTCGGTGATCTCGCGCTCGTACACCTTCAGCGAGCAGCCGAGGTCGTGGATCTTCGTGCCGGTCACGCGACGGATGAACCAGTTGGCGATGCGCGAGGGAAACTTGCGCAAGAACATCCCGTCCTTGCGATCGCGGCGCCAGCCCGTGACGACGTCGAAGCCTTCGTCGAGCTTGGCCAGGAGGCGCGGGACGTCGGCGGGATCGTTCTGGCGATCAGCGTCCATGGTGGCGACGCGTCGACCCGTCGCGTGACGAAACCCGGCGTCGAACGCCGCGGCTTGGCCACAGTTCCGACGGAACACCACGACGCGAAGCCAGGGCTTCTCCGCCGCGAGCGTCTCGAGCAGCTCGCGCGAGCCGTCGCGGCTTCCGTCGTCGACGGCGACGACCTCGAAGGAGATCTTCGCGCCGTTCAGCGCCGTCTCGATCTCGTCGAGAAGCGGCCGGAGGTTGTCCTTCTCCTCGAAGATCGGGAGGATCACGCTCAGCTCGGGGCCCTCACCGGCGGATCCGGCCCGGCTGGCGCCCGGGTCGTTGCCCGCCTTCTCCCGCTGCTCGGCCGCGCTCATGCTCGCGGGCCGATCGTTGCAGGTTCAGGCGCGCGGGGCCAGAGAACGCCCGGACCCGAGGGCCCGGAAAGCCCTGTCCGATCGCCACGTCTCTTGCTTGATCGAGCGTTCGTTCGCTGGGTAGTATCGCCCCGCCCGCGGTGTCGTGGGTGGTTGGTGTGGCGTCGCTCCGCGGCTCCACTACGAGGATTCATGCGATTTTTCCGACGCTTCAACGCCGCCGCAACTCGGCTCTCGCGTCCCCTCCCGGGGGCCCTCATCCTGCCGGTGCTCTTGTCGGTCTTGGTCGGCGCGTGCGCCATCACCGAGGCGGACATCGACACCTGGAAGGGAACCGTGCGCGGGCCCGGCCGCATCGTCGCGGTGCTCTCTTCGCCGCGCTACCACGACGATCTGCGCATCCGCGCGGGCCTCGCGCTCGTGGAGATGGAGCGCAGTGACGTCGATGGCGTCGCCGAGCTGCAGACGGCGGTCCGTGCTCTGCCCGAAGCGGACCGCACTCGCATCGTCGACGGAATGGCCCAGAGCCCGACGGGTCTGCTCGCGCTGATGCGTGGCGAAGGCGCGGCGGCCTCGGCGACTCCGCCCGGACCGAACGACCCGCCACCGCCCATCGAGGTACGCGCGAAGGACGCCTCGTTCCTTCTTCTGCAGTACGCGAGCCCGCCGGTGCGTCAGCAGATGACGGACGGCGTCGTCGGCTGGTTCACGGTCGACTTCAACGGCCGCAACCTCTCGGGCAGCTTCAGCGCCGAGCAGGTCGTTCGTCAGCTCGGCGCGCCCGCGTGCGTCCAGCTCGTCGACGCGATGACGGCCCGCATCCCGCAGGCCGCGCTCGTGCAGATCGTGCTGCTCATCTCGCAGCTCGCCGACGACACGACCAAGGCCAGCGCCGGCGCGCGCATCGTGGCGATCGAGCACGAGATGGAGGGCCCCGAGTTCGGCACATGGCTCCACGATCGCATCACGAACCAGGCGACCGCGAGCGGACGCACGCTCACGCCCGAGCTGCTCACCACGACGACCGAGCTCAATCGCGAGGGCTTCATCACGCAGGGCGCGCTGCCCGCCATGCACAACCTCGGCGATCAGCCGGCCGTGCAGGCGCGCTTGATGGAGATCGCGCAGCAGACCGCGGCCCCGCCGCCGACGACCGCGCGCGCCCTCGAAGATCGCCGCGTGACGGCGCTGCAGGCGCTGGAAGGCCACACGCCGCCGGGCTCGACGCAGGTTCTGCTCGCGCTCGCGCTCAATGCCGCGTCACCCGATCGCGTGCGCGACTACGCGTTCGATCGCGTCGCCGACGCGCACGACCGCAGTGTGATCCCGCAGCTCTGGCCGCTCGCGACGCAGACCAACGCGGAGAACGACCACACGATCTGGCGCGTGCGCTGGCGCGTGGGAACGCTGCTGCTCACCATCGGCGGCGCCGACATCGTCACCGAGTGGTTCACGCGGCTGCCGGTGGGCGAGCACATCCGCTATGCGCGCGAAGAGCTGCACGGCTACGCCGAGCGTCTCGCGCAGATCCGGCCCGAGCCGACCGCGACGGTGCGCGCGCAGCTCGCCTCGCCCGACTGGGCGCATCAGGTGATCGCGCTCTACTACTTCGATCGGGCGGGCACGATGGCGGATCTCCCGGCTCTCCAGGCGATGACGACGTCGACCGTCGCGACGCATGGTGATCACTGGGACGCGCACGCGACGATCGGAACGATCGCAGGCGAGGCCAGCACCTCGATCATGGAACGCGCCGCGACCGCCTCGGCGGATGCCGCCGCTGGAGCGGCCACAGCGCCGACCCCGACGCCCGCCGCGCCTGCGGCTCACTGATTTTCGTCCGGTCTCGTCGCGAGAGACGATCTTTCCAAGAGAGCAAGGGTCCATGAACGACCAGAACAAGAAGACGCTGCGACAGTTTCAGTGCCGCGACTATCTCTGGGAGATCTTCGAGCAGATGAGCCAGGAGCTCGAGTGCTCGGTCGACTACCTGGTGAACGAGGCGATGCGGCAGTACGCGCGATCGCGCAACTACGGGGGTCGCGCCGACGCGACGGGGCAAGTTGCGACCGGACCCGGCGTTGCCGCGCCGCCGCCGCGTTCGCCCTCTTCGCCTGGCGGAATGCCCGCTGGGCAAGCCGCGGCGCCGGCCGTGCAGCCCGCAGGCGCGCCGGGCCGACCGCGCATCCCGAGCCAGCCGCAGATTCCGTCGGCGCCTCCAGGACCTCCGGTGCGCCCTGGCTATCCAGCGCCGCCCGCGTACGGCGCTCCGCCACCGAGCAACGCTGGCTATCCGGCGCCGCCGCCGCGCTCATCGCCCGGCGGTTACCCGGCGCCGCCCTCGCCCTACGGCGGTGCAAGCGGTGGTGGTGGCGCGGGTGGATATCCGTCGGGCGGATACGGTGCGCCGCCGCCCAGCAATCCTGCGTTCGGTGGAGGCGCGCCGGCCGCGCGGCCCTCGTCGTATCCGCCGCCTCCGACGCAGCGTCCGCCGGCGATGCCTGGAGCAGGCGCGGGTCAGCCGCCGCCGCTCCGCATGCCGCAGCAGCCACAGCAGGCCGCGCCGATGGCGGTCGATCCCAACACGATGCCCACGCTCTTCGTCATCTTCAACGGGCAGAAGTACCCCGTGCAGAAAGAAGAGTTCATCATCGGCCGCGGCAACAAGACCGCCGATCTGCCCATCAAGGACGGCAACATCTCGCGCCGCCACGCCGCGATCATCTTCCAGAACGGCGGCTTCTACATGAAGGATCTCGGAAGCACGAACGGCATCGAGTTCGCCGGCCGTCGCGTCGACACCAAGCGGATCGAAGAGGGCGACGTCTACCAGCTCTGCGACTACGAGCTACGCTGCACGTACCGATAGTGACGAGAGACTCCACGCGGCCGCCGCGCTCCGAACGCCCGTCGTCCAGCTTGCTCCTGGTTCCGCGGCGAACGATCTCGGCGCCGCCACCCGATGCGGCGATCGCGATCGGGGCGAAGAACGCCGTCGAGACGTGTCTCGGCATTCGTCCGAAAGAGACCGTCGTCATCGTCACGCATCGCGGCGAGGTCGCTCCCATCGGCGCGGCCCTGCTCGAAGCCGCCACGAACGCGGGCGCGACCGTCGAGGCCTTCGTCGTCGGCGCGAACGAAGCCGCCGATCCGCGCTTCGTCAGCATGCTCGTCGCGCACGTCGCCAACGCGGACGCCTCGATCCTCGTCTCCGCGATGGAGGGTGGCCTGCCGACCGATCTCCGTCGGCGGCTGGTCGAGGTCGGAACGACGCAGCGTCGTCACGGCCACATGATCGGCATCACTGCCGCGATGATGAGCCAGGCGATGCGCGCCGACTACGCCGAGATCGAGCGCGTCTCCGCGTGGCTCGCGAAGAAGCTCACGCCGACCGCCAAGGTCCATGCGACCACCACGAGCGGCACCGACCTCGAGCTCACGATGGAGCCGAGCGCCAACGTCGTGGTCGCGAGCGGCGTTCTCCACGGGCCCGGCTGGACGAACCTTCCCGGCGGCGAGGTCTATGGAGTCCCCGCGGGCGTGGACGGAACGCTCGTGCCGGATGGCGGCATCTGGCTCCCCGAGGGAACGGAGCTGCCGCTCGCGTTCCGCACGCGCATCGTGTTCGAGCGCGGCGAGGTGGTGCGGCTCGAGGGTGCGAGCGAGCCATGCGCACGCCTCGAAGCCGCACTGCAGGCGTCCAACGGCGGACGTCGCGTCGGACAGGTCGGCTTCGGCACGAACACCGGCGTCGTCGCCCCGATCGGCGCGCTCCTGCAGGATCTGAAGCTGCCTGGCTTTCATCTCTCGCTCGGCCACACGTGTCCGGAGGTCACGAACGCCACGTGGGACTCCGACGTGGAGATCCCACTGCTCACGCGGCGCGCGACGGTGACCATCGACGGAGTGCCGGTGCTCTCGGCGGGAAAGTTCCCGAGCGAAGCGCGCGAAGGATAGCGCTGGCCAGTGGTGTTTCCGGTGGGCTCGGCAGTGGCCACTCGAGTCGCCATGTCCTCGTCGATAATGTGCGCAAACGTGCGTTGACCGAGGTGGCACGCCTACTGCAAACCGGGCGTCCATGACCAGGAACGTCACCTCCGTTGCTCTTCTCTCGCTCGTCATCGCGACGGGCTGCATGCAGAACCCGGCAGGCGCCAAGTCGCGCGATCTCGAGAGCGAGATCCAGGCGGGAGCCCTGGCCGACTCGGACCTTCCGGCCGACTCGTACACGCGTCACGTGGCGATTCAGGGCCCCATCGGCTTCGGCGAGACCGTCGAAGGTCACTACGCGAGCGGCGGCTACGCGGCGTGGGTCTTCACCGCGAGCGCTGGCGCGCGCGTCGCGCTCGACGTGGCGGCGACCGACAGCTCGGACACCGTGCTCGCGCTCTACGGCCCGCAGAACGGCAGCAGCTGGACCGGCGCGCGGGCCATCGCGGTGAACGACGACTACCGCGGCTCGACGAACTCGCACATCGACCACCGCGTCACGCGCGCCGGCACGTACCTCGTGCTCGTCCGCGAGTACTGGGACGCCGGCGGCAACTTCAACCTCACGCTCGCGTGCTCGGGCAGCAGCGAGTGCCGGCAGGAGTGCGGGACGAGCTGCCCGACGGGCTCGACCTGCAACCGCATCGTCTGCATCCGTGCGCCCTGCCCCTCGTACTGCGCGCCGACGCCGGCCATGCATGCGGGCGACGCGTGCACCGACACCTCGCTCTGCGGCATCGCCCCGCGCATCGCGACGCTGATGTGCGAGGACGGCTCGGTCGGTGGCTTCACCGGGAACTGCATCCGCAACGCCGACCTCACCACCTGTCACTGGGAGATCCGCAGCTGCCCGCCGCCGGCTTGCCCGCCGAACACGCTCTTGTGCGTTCGCGGCAGCCACTACGACGGCACGCCCGGCGTCTGCGGCTGCGTGCCCGATGCCTGCCCGCCGAACATGTATCTCTGCATCGTCGGCTACCACTACGACGGCACGCCCGGCGTGTGCGGATGCGTGCCCGATGCCGTCGGCTGCGGCGCGCGCCTCGGGAACACCTGCTCGGCGACCGAGTACTGCAACTTCTCGGCGAGCGCGATGTGCGGCCGCGCCGATGCGACCGGAACGTGCGCGACGCGCCCCCAGTTGTGCCCAGCGATCTACCTGCCGGTGTGCGGCTGTGACGGCATGACGTACTCGAACTCCTGCCACGCCAACAGCGTAGGCCAGGGCGTGCTCCACACCGGGCCCTGCTGAAGACTTCAGGTCGGGGGACCCACGGCTCGGATGCGAAAGCATCCGGGCCGTTCGCGTTTTGGCGCCTGCTCGCGCGTGCAACACTGCCCGCGATGCGACGCTGGCGCGGCCTCAAAGCTCTGGTGCACGAGGCCGTCGATCGAACGGTCGATCTCGTCTACGAGGGACACGAGTCGACCGCGCGCAACGTGCTGCGGGTCACCGACGTGGCCGACGCCACGCGTGAGCCCGCGCGTGCCGTCGATGCGATCCGGCGACTGGGCACGCGCGGCGTGCTCGGCACCATCAAGGCGGTGAACCGCGCGGTCGAGGTCGTGACGGACGCCGGCCTCGACGTCGCCGAGGCGCGCTTCGGCCAGCGCGATGCCCCTTCGCTCATCCGCGCGGTACCGCTGCGCTCCGACGTGCTCAAGACCGCCGACTGGCTCGGAGACGCGGGCCTGGGCCTCGTCAACGCGGCGCTTGGCGATCACCTGCACGCGAAGGAGAACGGTCTCGATCTGGGCATGTCGTTCCGCGTCGGCGACCACTACGTGCGCACGCTCGATCGCGCGACGCTGGTCCGAGCGCTGCCGGCGCCATCCCCGCGCGTCGTGCTCTTCGTGCACGGGCTCGGGACGACCGAGTGGTCGTGGGTCCTCGAGGCGCAGGCGTACCACGGTGATCCGAGCGCGACGTTCGGCTCGTTGCTCGCGCGCGACGTGGGCGTGACGCCCGTCTGGCTCCGCTACAACAGCGGCCGCCACGTCTCCACGAACGGACGGCTCCTCGCACGCGAGCTCGAGCGCTTCGTCGACGCCTATCCGATCCCCATCGAAGAGCTCGTCCTCGTCGGACACAGCATGGGCGGCCTGGTCGTGCGCAGCGCGTGTCACTACGGCAGCGAGTCGGGGGCGCGATGGGTCTCCCTCGTGCGTCGCGTGGTCTCGCTCGGCGCACCGCATCGAGGAGCGCCTCTGGCCAAGCTCGGCGCCGTGCTCACCACCGTGCTCGGGGCGATCGATCTGCCCGGCACGCTCGTCACCTCGCGCGTGCTCGAAGGACGCAGCGCCGGCATCAAGGATCTCCGACACGGATCGCTGGTCGACGAGGACTGGCTCGGCAAGGACCCCGACGCGCTCGACTCGCCCGGAGCCAAGGACATCGCGCTCCTGCCGGACGTCACCTACTCGTTCGTGTCCGCGACGATCACACGCGACCCCGAGCACCCGCTCGGCCGTCTGATCGGCGATCTGCTCGTGCGTGTCCCGAGCAGCGCCGGCCCGACGGTGCAGAGCCGCGCCTTTCCGATCGAGACCGATCACTTCGGCGGCGTCATGCACCACGAGCTACAGAACCACCCCGGGATCTACGAAGTCGTCCGCGACGCCGTGAAGAACGGGCCCTCGGCGACTGCCGTCGGGATCATCACGTCTCCGACGCCTCCGTTCGTCATCCTCCGGCCCTGAGCGCCGCAGCGAAGCCCGCCCTCACTCCCTGGCGAGGATCTCGTCGAGATAGGCGGGCTCGTCGTAACAAAAGTGGGACGCCGCGAATCCGGGCTCGGCCATGCGCTCGCCGAGTGGCCGCGCGCTTCCGCTGTCCATCAAGCAGCCCTCACCGTCGCCGACGTCGTGGTAGGCGGTCGGATCGCCATGCGGCTGTGCGAGGCCGAGGCTGTGGCCGAGCTCGTGCGCCGTGGTCTCGCCGACGAGGTTCGCGAGCGCATGGATCGCATGCGCCACCAACGCGACTCGGGCGCTCTCGCCGACGCCCATCGCTTCGTCGTACGTCGCAGGCTCGGCGCGCACGGGGTCGAAGACGTGATCGAAGAGCGGCTCGGGAGGCGGAGCACCCGCGGGCCGCGCGCTCTCGAGCTCGGCATGCGACGACCACCAGAGCATCGACTCGACGAACACGCCTCCGTAGCCCGGAAAACCATCCGCTTGGATCTCGGCGTTCGCGCCGCCGATCCGATCGAAGAGGCGCAGGTTGCCGACGTCCTTGCCGGGCGCGTTGTCGTAGCCGAAGAGGCCCGACCCGTTGGGATCGGGGCCGCCGATCTCGACGACCGCGTATGCGTTCTCCGCGAAGTCGGTCACCGGTGAGGTCCGAACGTCGATCGCATGACCTGCATAGATCGTCCGCATGCGCTGCACGATCCCCGCGATCACCTGCGTGTCGGCGGCGGCCAGCCCGAGTCGCGCGAGGCTGTCGTACCAGCCCGGCAGAAAGCGGAGCTCGACGACCTGGCGCGGCGCGCCGAGCGTGAGCGTGAAGGGAGCCGCCGCGCCGACGAGCTCGTCGGTTCCGCGGAGCGCGATCGGCGTCGCGTCTCCGCGGAGCACACCTCGCTGAGCGCCGAAGAGCGCCGCCACCACGTGCCCCGCGTCGACGCGTGCGTCGAGAACGAGCCCGAGCTCTGCACCACTGATCCAGGTGGGCACGAGCTCCATCGTGAACGGCGTCGCGACGCCGCCCTCGGGTGTGAACGTCGCGCTGAGGCGCACCAGGGTCGTCTCGCTCGCACGCCCCGCCCGGCCGAGGAACCCCGCGCCGCGGACGGACACGATCTCGCCGACGGAGACCACGACCGGATCGAACGCGAAGAGCTCCGGCGCGACGAACGTGAGGTCGAGGCGCGTGCTCGGGGTGGTTCGCAGCGCGCCGCTCGCGAGCGTCGACTCGAGCGTGATCGTGCCCGCCAGCACGCCCGTTCGCAGCGTGGGGCCGGCGAGATCCGTCGTCAGCACGAGCACGCCCCGATCGCGCGCTCCCAGGTCGGCGAGCTCCATCGGAGCACGCACGTCGATCGGCGCCGCGCTGCCGCCACTCGGCGTGAAGACACCGACGATGTGCGCGCTCACGACACCTTCCGTCGCCGTGGTGAACCCCGCGCCGTGCAAGACGAGCACGTCCTCGAAGTGAACGGTCCCCGTCGGGCCCGCGTCGAGCGCGAGCGCGAGCGAGGTCGCGGTGTGCAACGAGGTGTCGAAGGGCTGACTGCTCCCTTGATCGCCGCGGACCAGGAGCTCGACCGCGTGGGCTCCGTCGCCGAGAGTCGTCACGAGCGCCGCCGTCACGAGGAAGGGCCGCCCCTCCGAGCCGTCGATGGCGGCCGCCTGCTCGGT
>JAYVCF010000018.1:0-5222 GCA_043750095.1 Deltaproteobacteria bacterium | reverse complement strand
CATCGGCTCGGCGGGAAGCTCGAGCGCACCGCCTTCGTCGGCGAGGTCTTCGTAGTTCGGCTCCATGCCTTATTCCTTCGGGTCCGGCGCCGCGCCTGCGACGTACTCGTGGCCTTTGCTGAGCGTGGGGCGCTGATGCTCTTGCAGGCCGATCGCGGGCGAGACCTGGATGTCTCGACCGTGCGCGCGCTCTTGCCAGTCCACGCGCGACCAGGGCTGGCCCTCGTTGTGATCGAAGGGCGCGAACTTGTCGGTACCGATATCTCGGTACTCGACGAGCGGCTGCGTCTTGGCGATGTCGTAGTCCTTGCGGAGCGGATGCCCGACGAACTCCGGATACATCAGGATGCGACGCAGGTCGGGGTGTCCCTCGAACGTGATGCCGAACATGTCGAACACCTCGCGCTCGGGCCAGTTCACGCCTTCCCAGACGTCGATCAGCGTCGGGACTTTCTCGCCCTCGGCGACGCGCGTCTTCATGCGCAGGCGGTGGTTCTTGCTGAGCGAGCGCACCATGAAGATCACTTCGAAGCGCTGCGCACGATCGGGATAGTCGACGGCGGTGAAGTCCACCGGCATGTCCATCGCGCACTCGGCGTCGTCGCGGAGGAACTTGCCGACCACGGCCCAGTCGGCCCTGGCGACTACGACGGTCTCGTCGCCACGGAAGTCGCTCGTCTCGAGGATCTTGGTTCCGAACTGCGCCTTGAGGCGCTCGACGACTCTCTTACTCATGGCTCGGGCCCTTGGCCTTCACCACGGCGGTCGTCTCGATCTTGCGATCGCCCGTGCCGAGGAGGTCGTCCATCGTCACCGAGCCGTGCCCCAGCTGCGCGCGCTGCTCGCGGATGCGCTCCTGCCCGAAGTACACGGGCGAGCCCTTCTTCCGGAGCTGCGTCATGGCCGGAATCTCGCGCGGCGGGACCACGAGCGGCTCGCGGTTGTTGATGCCGATCTTCTCCATCAGAAGATTGAGGCCGTCGATCACGGCCTCGGGCCGCGGCGGGCAGCCGGGCACGTACACGTCCACCGGGATGACGCGATCGATGCCGGGGATCGTCGCGTAGTTGTCGTAGAAGCCGCCGCAGCTCGCGCAGGTCCCGAACGCGAGGACGTACTTCGGATCGCCCATTTGCTCGTAGATGCGCTTGAGCGCGGGCGCCTGACGCTGGCTCACGGTGCCGACGACCCAGAGCAAGTCGGCCTGACGCGGCGAGAAGCGCGGTGCCTCGGCGCCGAAGCGCGCGAGCCCGTCGTAGCGCGGACCGTTGAGCGACATGAACTCCATGCCGCAGCAGGCCGTCACGAACGGGTACTGGAAGAGCGAGTACTTGCGCGCCCAGGCGACGAGATCTTCGAGGCGCGTGGTGACGAACCCGGCGTCGCCGCCGCCCATCTCCATGTGCTGCTTTGCTTCAGCCATCGCTTACTTCTCCCACTCGAGCGCGCCCTTCTTCCAGGCGTAGAGCAGCGTCGCTCCGAGCACCGAAAGAAAGAGCACCATCTCGACGAGGCCGAACCATCCGAGCTGCCGGAACTGGGACGCCCACGGATAAAGGAACACCGCCTCGATGTCGAAGACCACGAACAAGATGGCGGTCAGATAGAACTTCACCGAGAGCTTGACGTGCTTGGCGCCCGTCGACTCCGATCCCGACTCGTAGGGGATCAGGAACTCCGGGTGCGGCGGATCCTTGGGCCCGAGCGAGCTCGCCAGGACGTAGAGCAGCACGGGGATCGCCACCGCGATCGCGAGCATCAGGAAGAGGGGGAAGTAGGCCTCGAACATCGTGCTCTCTCCTGCCGGCCGTCGGCGTCCTCGCACCCTCGAAGGTGCGCGAAAACCGGCGCGAAAACCGAGGCGCGCACCCCTTCCGAGGCGCACGAGCGCGACCGTTCTACGCGGGCCGATTGGGGGTGTCAACGCTGGCAAGAGCGCGTGTAGGATGCCGCGCATGCATCTGATGCACTTGGTCGGGGTCGTGGCCGGAGCCGCCGCGACGTCCGCGTTCGTCACCTGGTACTTCTCCCGTGACCAACGTGCCCGCCGAGCGATCGTCGCCGCCCCCGTCGTGAAGATCGGCGACGTCGCGGACGGCGCGACCGTCCGCATCACCGGCACGCTCCGCCACGGGCCGGCCACGCTCGATGCGCCGTTCAGCCACCGCTCGTGTGCCCACTTCGATGCACTCCTCGAGGAGCGATCCCTCGATGCAGGGAAGGAGGTATGGACCGCGGTCGCGCACGAGACGGCGTCGCGCCCGTTCTTCGTCGAGGACAGCACCGGCACGATCCGGATCGACACGACCCGATTCGAGGGCGTGATCGTGAACGATCACCACAAGACCAAGGGCGACCTCGATCGCGAGAAGGCGCTCGCGTTCCTGACCAAGCACGGGCACGCGGCCGAGCTCGCCGCCGATCGGGTGCTCCGCTACCGCGAGGGCGTGCTCGAGGCCGGCGAGCGCGTGACCGTGCTCGGCACGGCGCGCTTCGAGACGCACGACGGGAAGAAGGTCGTCGTCCTCGGCGCGCCCGAGGGTGCATCGGTCCGTGCCAGCGACGAGCCGGGCCTCACGTTGACGATGCGACCGCCAGGCGTGGCAGAGTAGACGCGAACATCCCCGCGCGAGCTCACGCGTGCTCGCCTGGGTCGCACAGACATGGCAGGGTCCGCGCCGTGCGGCGTCGGGTCGTCCTCTTCATCACGCTCGTGATCGCGTCGTCCGCGCTCGCGGGCTGTTATTTCACGCGCTCGCCGAGCCGACCGATCCAAGCGCTCGAGTTCCGCCGCAGCTCCGTGACGCGCGAGCACTGCCTCATCGTCTTCGTGCCGGGGTTCCTCGACGAGCCCGACACGTTCATGGATCAGGGATTTCCGAGCGACGTGATCACGCGCGGAGCGCCCTGTGATTCCGTCGCGATCGATCTGCACTACCGCTACTACTGGGAGACGCCCTCGCCGGGCCAAGGCGTCGCGAACATCGTGTTCGACGACGTGCTCTTGCCGGCAGCGACGCGTGGCTACGAGGAGATCTGGCTCGTCGGGATCTCGATGGGCGGGCTCGGCGCGCTCCTCACCGCCGAGCGTCATCCCGAGCTCGTCACGGGCGTGATCCTGCTCGCGCCCTTCGTCGGCGACGAGGCGGTGGTGCGTGAGATCCAGGCCGCGGGAGGTCCGACCGAGTGGCACCCGCCCGCGGGCATCGATCACGCGGCGTGGACGCAGGACAACTACACCGCGCACCTCTGGTCCTGGCTTCGCGGGTACGCGACCGACGCCGATGCGATGCCTCCTCTCTACATCGGCTGGGGCGAGGACGACCGGCTCGCCGACGCCGACCGCTTGCTCGCCTCCATGCAGCCCGAAGACCACGTGCTGACGCGGCCCGGCGCGCACAACTGGGCCACGTGGCGCCCGCTCTTCGACGAGTTCCTGGATCGCGCCCGCCCTGGACGTTGACAGTCCGCGCGGACGGTGTGGGTGAAAGCGGCGCTCGCTGCTACCATGCGCGCCGATGACGCTCTCCCGCTCGGTCTTCGCCATCACGCTCGCTCTCGCCCTCACGCTGCCCTGCTCGGCCCTGGCGCAGGACGACGCGCACACCCTGTTCCAGCGTGGACAGGTCGCGTACTCGCAGGGTGACTACGCCGCTGCGATCGAGCAGTGGACCCAGGCCTACGGGCTGGATCCGCGCCCGCTTCTGCAGTGGAACCTCGCGCAGGCGTACGAGCGCTTGGGTCGCCTCGACGAAGCGGCGACGGCGCTGAACGTCTATCTCGAGCACGCCGATCCTGCGGACGAGCATCAGGCCGACGCGCGCGCGCGCTTGGGCGCGATCCGCGCACGCATCGAGTCGACGGCCGTGTTGCTTCAGGGTGGCCCCGAGGGCGCGGTCGTCACGCTCGATGGCGCCGACGCGGGCCGTCTGCCGCGCCCGGATGCGCTCCACGTGAGCGCGGGCTCGCACCACATCGTCGTGCGCGCGCCCGGCTATGCCGACTTCACCTCGACCGTGGTCGTGCCTGCCGGTCAGCAGACGGCGGTGCCCGTCGACATGACCGCGACCGCGAGCACCGGCGGCGGAGGCGGCGGGGAGATCCCGCTCGTACCGGTCATCATGTGGTCCGCCGCAGGCGTCACGTTGATCACCGCAGCCGTCCTCGGCGGCGTCGCGCTCTCGACCGCGGGCTCCGCCCCGAGCTCCACTGGGCCGGAGGCCGACACCGCGCGCGGACTCGCGCTGGGCTCCGACATCACGTTCGGCGTCTCGGCCGCGTGCGCGATCACGGCGCTGATCCTCACGCTGGTGATGCCGGCCGGCTCGAGCAGCGAGACGCGCTCGGCGTTTCGTCTGACACCGAACGGCGTGGCGGGAACGTTTTGAGCTCCTCGCGCGCTTCTTCCGCTTCTTCCGCTTCTTCTTCTCTTTCGACCCAGGAGTCGCCCATGCGTACGACGGTCGGGCTCTGTGCCTCGTTCTTGTTGATGGGGCTCGGGGCAGGCTGCACCGCGCTGGTCGAAGGAACGCTGAGCGGTCGCGGCGGCGACGCAGGCGGCGGAGGGATCGACGTCGGCCCGCACGATGCGGGCCCGCTGCCCGACACGGGCCCGATGCTCGACGGCGGCCCCGCCTCGCCGTGCTCGGGCATGCCGAACGGCCTGCACTGCCTCGTCGCGGGGATCGACGAGCCGTTCATCTGCCTCGACGGCATCTGCCAGCTCACGCGCTGCGGCGACGGCGTCACCGACCCGCGCACCGGCTCGATGCACACCGTCGAGGCCTGCGACGACGGCAACGCGATCGCGGGCGACGGTTGCGAGGGCGACTGCACGTTCTCGTGCACGATGCCGAGTCAGTGCGATGACGGCGAGCTCTGCAACGGGAGCGAGTCGTGCAGTGCGATGCATACCTGCGCTCCGGGAACCAACGCCACGGATCTGACGCCGTGCACGATCGCGGGATCGATTGGCGTCACGACCTGCCACATGGGCGTCTGTCGCGCCGGCGCGTGCCCTGACGGACACGTCGACTCGGGCGAGGACTGCGACCCCGCGGTTCCGATGCCCAACGACGGCTGCAACGACGACTGCACGTTCACGTGCGTGGCCGACTCCGACTGCGACGACGGCAACCTCTGCAACGGCAACGAGGTCTGCAACACGACAGCGCACACGTGCAGCCCCGCCGCCGCCGTACTCACCTGCGACGACTCGGACA
>JAYVCF010000017.1:0-23138 GCA_043750095.1 Deltaproteobacteria bacterium | reverse complement strand
TATGGATTCGCCCGCTTCCGCCAGCACCCCGCGATTCGTCGCGTAGCGCGACGCCTTGACCGAAAACACGAAGTCGTCCGGCGTTTCGTCGCGCCACTTCGCAAAGACCGCGGGCTTCTGCGTGCCGTAGAACGTGCTGTTGATCTCGATCGCCGTCAGCTGGCGGCTGGCGTATTCCAGCTCGCGCTTTTGCGCCAGGTCCTTCGGATAGAAGGTTTCCCGCCAGGGTTCGTACGTCCAGCCGCCTACGCCGACGCGGATGTCGCCTTGCTTGGGCATGACCCTCTTTGCCTATCCGATCTCAAGTCCGAGCCACGCGCGCATGCCTTTTTCGATCGCCTGAATGTGCCCAGGGGAAAGCGTACCGAGACGATTCATCAACCTTACCGTCGGCACAGTGACGATCCCTTGCGCATCGAATGCGCCTGGACGAAGGAACCTGACGGGAACGGCAACTTCGAACCGCGATTGTCGAAGCGTCGTCGTATGCGGGATGAGAGTGACAAGAGATCGGTCAGATGCGTCAATCGGGACGCTGGCAACGAAGCAAGGACGAATTTTTGCGGCCATGCCAAGATCAACAGTCCAGACTCCCCGCGGAGAGGCGCCTTCAACCCTTGGCCTCCAGCCGATCCAGATCTTTAAATATCTCATCGGCTGCGTAGAGCAGCTCCTCGTCGGACGGAAGGTCGTAGGGCGCCTCGGATGCGCGGCGAAGGAGTAGCGCCAAGACCTCGCGTTGGTCGGACTCGGGCAAGGCCTCGAAGGTTTGCAGAAGTTCTCGCGCTGCGTTTCCCATAGCGGGCTATTTTACCCCCGCGGACTGCAGGAATGGAAAAGTGGGTCCGACGGTTAAGGCAGGATCGCCCCACCGGGAAAGTGGGGCAATCGTTCGGGCCGGGTTTTGGCCGGCCCCTAGGCCACGTTACTTCACCAGCCCTTCGGCTTTCAGCGTCTCCTGCACTTTCGGCCTCGCGCCGACGCGGCCCATGTAGGCCTTGATGTTCGGGAACTTGCCGAGGTCGTACTTGAGGGGGTTCGTCCAGTTCAGTACCGTGAAGAGATACGCATCGGCGATCGTGAACTTGTCGCCCATGATGTATTGCTTTTCGGCGAGCGCCTTTTCGAGCGTTGTCAGGCGCTTGTCGATCGTGCCGCCCTGAATCTCTTTGGACTCCGGCGTCATCTTCGGGTTGAACAGCGCGCCGATCTGCTTGTGGACCTCGGTGGCGGCGAAATTCAATGCTTCCATCTGGCGGTAGCGCTCCATCGTACCGGCTTTCGCTACCAGGCCGGCTTCCGGCTTCTGGTCGGCGAGGTACTGGCATATCACGCCGACTTCGGTGAGCACTTCGCCGTTGTCGAGTTGCAGCGCCGGGACGTAGCCTTTCGGGTTCACCTTGTAGAAGTCGCCGCCGTCTTCGGTTTTCTTGTTGGGGATGTCGACTTTGACGAGGTCGACTTTGGTGCCGAGTTCGGTGGCGACGATGTGCGGGGCCATCGAGCAGGCGCCGGGGGAGTAATAAAGTTTCATGGGGGTTCTCCGGGGAGTGGTTGCGGGGGGAGGGGGGCGAAGATAGCATGAAGAGGCGGGAGTGTCAGTGGAGTGGGGGACTGATGGGAAGGGTAAAGTGGATTTCAGAGGGTAATGTACTGGTATCGGTACAAAAACGTCTGGAGAGTGGCTCTGTGAGCGGATATTATAAACAGAAAGTTTATAATTTAGTGCAGATGAGAGAGTCGAGGATTGCTCTGCGCCACAAACGGTATCGTGCCGTCGCAGCGGTCATGCTTGTGCATTCGTTCAGCCGGGAGCGCGCGTGCCTGCCCGGCGCGCAGAGAGTCCCGCTTTTTGCCGCGCGGGTATCGGGAGATTGCAAATTTCTAAGTCCGTGATTACGTCAAGCAGCCGAGGAAGTTCCTCGCTTCACGATCGCTTTGTTCAGTTCAACATACGCAGTTTCCGCATCTGACAGGCTCAGAAATTCCTGCGCCGATCCTGCACGCCATCCTTTCGATTCGAGCTTGCGTCGCTCAGTCGTTTTCATCGCTTAGCTTTCGCAGCAAGACTCCTGCTTGATCTGATTCGTGATGGAGAGCGCCATCCCGATGTCTAAGGTGGACTTGGCGGCGGCCTGAAGCCGCTTGCGCCCTCTCGTGCCTGCGGCGCATAGTCGCGCATGGACCCGGTAATCAAGGAGTACGCAGGCGCCGCGCAAGACTACGACCGCAAGTGGTCTTTTTACGTCGAATCCACCACCCGGGAAACGATCGCGCGCCTTGCCATGAATCCCGGGGATCGCGTCCTCGACGTGGGCTGCGGCACCGGGGAGTTGCTCTCGCGGCTCGCTGCGAAGTACCCCGAAGCGGCATTGGCGGGAATCGACCCCGTCCCCGAGATGCTGGCAAAAGCGAAAGGCAAACTCCCGGCGCAGGCCGACCTGCGCGTGGGCTGGGCCAACCAGCTGCCCTGGCCGGATGCGAGCTTCGAGATCGTAGTGTCGTGCAACATGTTCCACTACATCACCCATCCCGTGGACGCCATCAGGGAGATGGAGCGGGTGCTCGTGCCCGGCGGCCGGGTGCGCGTACATTGACGCGGCCTGTCGGGCAAATCCCGGATGCGCGCGCGCTGGCGATCACGCACTCTCGCTGAGAGCGAGGCTGGCCGATGACCACCGAACGCGACGCATCCCTGCTCCACCGTGCTGCTCTCCGCTCAGGCATTCGCGAGAAGTCCGTGGACGTGCTGATCGTCGAGGACGACGACGATGCCCGGACGATGATGGCGAGCCTCCTCGCGACGAACGGCTGTCTCGTTCGCGGAGTCGCCACGTCCGACATGGCCTATCAGTCCGCGATCGAGCGCGTGCCCGACGTCGTCGTCACGGACCTGCTGCTCCGCGGGAGCTCGGCCGGCTGGACGCTGGCCGAGGCACTTCGTGAAGAGCCGCGCACGCGACACGTCGCGCTGATCGCAGTCACCGGTGGAGTCGAGCCCCGCCGTGCCGTCGTGCGGCCGTTCGATGCCTATCTCCGCAAGCCGGTCGAGACGAAGCTCTTGCTCGCGCTCGTGCGGCAGCTCGCGATGATCAGCCGTGGGTCACGCGCGGGAACGGACGTAGGGCGATAGTCACTCGCCCGATCGCAGAACATCGCCACGGCCGTTCTCGCGCGCTCGTGTCCCAGAGCCGCCCGTCGTCGGCCGCGATGTTCAGCGGGTCATCGACAATTAGGCACACACCGCGACCATTCGTCCCCGAAGCAAGCGTACTACGAGTGCGCCCATTGCCGCGCGCGTCGCGATGCGCATGTTCACTCTCGATGGACGACACGCTGCCCTCGCTGCTCGCTCCGTTCGATGCGGCGGTCCTCGACCGCGATCCCTGCACCATCTATGTCGTCGACGCCGATCTTCGGATCCGCTTCGTCAACAAGGCATGGGCCGCCTTCGCGCGCGAGCACGGCGCGCCTTGGGCCGGTCGTGCCGGCGGCGCGTGGGACGTCGGCTCGAGCGTGCTGGACGCCGTGCCGCCGGTGCTGAAGCCGTTCTACGAAGAGCTCTTCGCGCGGGCACGGATCGCGCGCGCGCCCGTCGAGCACACCTACGAATGCTCCACGCCGACGCACCGAGTCCACTATCGGATGCGCATCCTGCCGTGCGGTCAGACCGGGCTGCTCGTCACCCACTCCGTCGCGCGTGACGAGGTCCACCCTGGGCCGGACTGCGAGCCGCTCGAAGCGCGTTACCGCGCGGCGAACGGGATGATCCTTCAGTGTAGCCACTGTCGACGCGTGCGTCGGGTCGGCTCCACGCCGCCCACGTGGGACTGGGTGCCGGCGTACGTCGAGCAAGTTCCCGCGAGCTCGTCGCACGGCCTGTGCGAGGTCTGCCTCGACTACTACTATCCCCGATGACGTCGAGACGAGGCTGCGCGCCGCGCAGGTCCTCTCAGGCGCGCACGCGCGGCCACGTGTGGACCGGGAACGCCGCGCCGGGGCGCGCGAGCAAGTATCCCTGAACGAGATCGCATCCGACCTCGAGCACGGTGTCGAGCTCGCTCGTCGTCTCCACGCCTTCCGCGACGACCAGCATTCCGAGATCGCGACAGGCCCCGGTGATCGACTCGACCAAGCGACGCTTCGTGCGTGAGGAGTCGACGCCGCGCACCAGCGTCATGTCGAGCTTCACGACGTCGGGCTCCAGCACCGCGAACGCGGTGAGGCCCGCGTATCCCGCGCCGAGGTCGTCGATCGCGATCCGGAAGCCGAGCTCGCGGATCTCGGCGACGCGATCCTTCAGGTTCTCGAGCTTTTCGATCGAAGCGCGCTCCGTGATCTCGAGGACCACGCGGCTAGCGATCGCGACGAGCGGCGAGTCGGGGCCGGTGAGCTGCGGATCCAGGATGTCGCGCGGATGCAAGTTCACGAAGAGCCATCCGCTCGCGGGGTCTGCGGCCACCGGCAGCGCGGAGAGCGCACGCACCTGTCGTCCGAGCGCGTCGAGCCGACCGAGCTTCTCCGCGGCATCGAGGACGGCCCCAGGGTGAGGGAGCGTGGGCTCCCGCGACCGCAGCAATGCCTCGTGACCGTAGAGCGCACCCTCGCGCGTGACGAGCGGCTGGTAGGCGATCCAGAGCGTCCGCATGGCTCCGTCGAACGCCGCCTCGAGCCCGGCGCGATCGCCGGCGCCATGCGTGTCGACGCGGTCGCCTATGGCCTCGCGCTTGGCCCGTGCGATCCGCCCGAGCACGTTGGCGCGGGCGATCGTCCGCGTGAGGCGCTCGGGGTCGATCGGCTTGGTCAGGAAGTCGATCGCGCCATAGCGCATGCCCTCGACCACGGTGTCCACCGTGGGATCGCCACTCATCAACACGACAGGGACGTCGAGGTCGCGCTCGCGGATGGCACGGAGCAGCGCGAGGCCGCCGAGACCGGGCATGTGGATGTCACTGCAGATGACGTCGAAGCTCGACGCGGCGAGGGCAGCGAGCGCCTCCTTGCCGTCGGTCGCAGCGCTCACACGACTACCGCCTCGCGTCAGCAGGCGCGTGAGGCCGGTTCGGACCGCCTCGTCGTCGTCGACGAGCAAGACGTGCGGTGGTGGAGTCGCTGGAAGCGTCGGAACGTCGGTCATGAAACCCCTTGGGGTCCACGATGACCCCCCCAACATGGATGTTGTCACGGAACGGCGAGCGGGTGGTCGGCCGGCCGTTCTTACACGTCGAAGCGTCCGCCGATGAACAGGCGCAGGCCCCAGAACTTGCCGTTGTCGCCTGTCGGTCCCCAGCTGTTGTCGAGGTCGAGGATGAACTCGGCGCCGCCGGTGATGGGCGCATCGAGCTCCGGATCGGTGCGCACGAAGAACGAGAGCGCCGTCTGTCCGAGATCCGGGTTGCCCATCATCCCCGCGCCGCTCGGCATCGCCCACGCGAGGAACGAGATGCCGACGTCCACGATGTTCACGATGCGGACGGCGCCCGACACGTCGAGCGCGAGCATCAGCTCCACGTTGCCGCGCGCGAGCGGGCCGCCGAGGCGCGAGTCCGTGGGAATGAAGACGGGGATCGCGCCGATGGCGCTGAAGAGAAACCATGGGATCCCGAGGCGATATTCCGCGGTCGGCACGATGGAGAAGGATTGGTCCGCCCACGCAGCGGCGCTTCGGAAGCTCGTGACCCACGCGATGGTGCGCACGAGGGGACCACGGATACAGCCCTCGCTGAACGATCCGCAGCGCTGGTCCGTCGCGGTCGGCAGCGCGATCCCTCCGCCGACGAGGAGCCGATGCTCCGGCCCGAGCTCGATGTTGGCGTAGCCCTCGAACGTGAGGTTGCCGAGCTCCGCTTGATCGTCGTTCATCGTTCGGCCGGCCACCGTGTTCGAGAGGTGGCCGAACGAGAACGGGACGATCGCGCGCAGCACGAGGAATCCGAGATCGACCTCGAGCGAGAAGAGGCTCGCCCACGATGTCGTCGAGCCGGTTCCGCCGCCGAACAGCGAGCGCCCCTCGGTGAAGACGATCGTGTCCCACCGCGGCGAGAAGCGAACCACGCCGTCCGCCGGCGCGCCGAACGCCCGTGAATCGTCGTGCGCGACGCTGCTGCCGGAGTCGTCGTCGAGCTGTGCCTGCGCCGTGGGCACGATCGCCCACATGCTCAAGAACGCGAGCAGCCCCACAGCGCCTCGAATGCGTCCGCCTCTCATGTGTCCCCCGTTCGCGCGAAATGCCGCGAGATCCTACACGTACCGGCGCCACGGAGGAACGATCACTCGCTCGGCTCGATCGCCTGGCGCACGCGCTCCGAGAACAGACCGCTGGGGTGTGCGGCGAGGAACGCGTGGCCTAGGCGCGCTGCGCGATCGTGGCGTTCGACACGAGCGAGCGCGAGGATGCGAAGCGCTTCGCGCTCTTCGTCGAAGGTGCCGTGTCCGATCTCGCGATCGGCGCGGTCGAGCAGCGTGAGCGTCTGGGTCGGGTGTGCGTCGAGCGCGCGTCGAGCCTCGGCGACGAGTCGCATCTCGATCGCGAGCGTGTCGCCCGACGCACGGCGCGCCGGCGCCGGATCGACGCTTCGATCGGCAGCAGGTTCCGCGGCGACCACGGTGCTCGGAGGGACTGCGGCACTCGCCTCGTCGATCGGTGGCGCGATCTCCTCGTGCGATCGCGGCGCGTCTCGAGGGATCGGCGCGGCGAGCGTCGGCACCTCCGCCGACGGCGACGTCGTTGGATCGTCGTCGGCGCTCGGCGGGCGCGTCGCCCACCACGTCCCCGCCGCGATCACCAGGATCAGCGCACCACCGCCGAGCGCCCAGGCGCCCAAGCCGGACGCACCGCTCGGGCCGGCGCCACCGCCGCGGATGCTCGCTCTCAGCGCGACGAGCCCTGCCGTGTAGTCGACACCGGCGGCCTCTGCCGTCTCGTACGCGCGTAGTCCCGCGCGAAGCTCCGGCGCGCTCGCGTCGTCGTCGACCATCCGCTGCGGAGGTTCCACCATCATGGGCCCTTGCTCCCCGGCTGCTCGTCGGCTGCCTCACCATCACGCAGCTCCGCGCGCTGCCACGCGTCCGCGAAGCGCTTGCGCGCCGCGTGCAATCGCGAGTGCACCGTGCCGACGGGAATCGCCAACGCAGCGGCGATGTCGACCGTCGACTCACCGGCCACTTCGTAGAGGAGAAAGACGGCGCGCTGGTCCTCGTCGAGCTGATCGACGCAGCGCTGAACACGTGCGACCGACGCCGCCGCGAGCGCACGACGCTCGGGGTCGGCCTCGGTCGTGTGGAGCAGTGCGAGCGCGTCGGTGCCCATCGACATCGGCCGTCGTGCACGGGAGCGACGCGCGTTGGCGTTCACACGGAGCGCGATCTCGGCCAGCCACGTCGTCGGCCGCGCGGTGCCGGACACGAAACCTCCTCGACGATGCACGATCACGAAGACCTCCTGGACCAGGTCGGCGAGCTCTTCACGCGGCGTCCCTAGACGCGCGAGAAAACCCGCGACGAACGGTGCGTGCGCCCGATAGAGCGCCTCCGCGCTGACTCTCGCTTCCTCGCTCAACGCCTCTGCCGCCTCTTCATGTCCGCCACCGCGTGAATGCTTCGCCTGATCAGCGAAAACGGGCGCGGATGCCGGCGAGCGCGGCGAATCCGACGGCCGAGGGGTTGGCGACGTCGACCGTCTCGCCCGAGAGCCCCGCGACGGTCGGCTGGGGTCGGACGAAGGGCACGACGCCCTCGAGCGCGATCAGAATTCCGATCAGGTCGTCGATCCAGGTCAGGCCTTCGAGTCGGATCAGCGCGGCCGCCCACCCGAGCGTGACGCTGCGGTTCGTCTCGAACCCATGTCCGGTCGCGTCGAGCGCGCCGACACCGACGCCGGCGCAGCCCGCCATCTCGAGCGGGCCCAGGCCGTGGACCACGCAGAGGTCGACGCGACCCGCGATCAGTGATGCATCGAAGCTCCCCGCGCGGAGCGACTGACCGACCCGCGAGGTCCCGAGCGCGCCGATCGAGATGCGGACGGTGTCATCGACGCGGAGGCCGATCGAGGCCGACCCGAGCGCGGCGAGATCACCGACGACGCCGAGCGCGACGCCACCCTCGAGATCGATCTCGAGCGCGAGCGGGCTGCGGGCGGGCGCGGGCGTGGGCTGGGACGCGGGCGCGGGCGCGGGCGCGGGCGCGGGCGCGGGTGGGGGCTCGCTCGCGCGCGGTACGGGTGCGGGTCTCGGCGGCGCGACGCGCTCGAGAAGGGCGGCGTCCAGGCCCAGCGCCACCGCGAGCGCCACGACCGCCCTGCGATCGGAGCAATCGCTCGGGAGCGTGGCGAACGTGCGCGCGCCGTGGATCGATCCATCGACGAGCACCACCACGCTCGCGCCACCCCCGATCACGTCCACGACGACGCGAACGGCGGGATCGAGCGTGGCCGGTCCCAGCCAGCTCGTCGCGACCTCGGCCACGCGATCGCTCGCGAGGCAGGGGTCGGTGCCGCCGACGGTCAACACGTCCGCGATCGTGCGTTCTTGCGCGGCCACCGTGCGCGTCACGAGCGGCGCCGTGGCGAAGAAGACCGCCGCTACGCAAAACGCCCGCCATGCGACCATGTTCCATGACAGCGTCGCAGGCCGGCTCGATTGGCGCAAAGAACGCCGCGCGTCGGGTGCGATTTCGTTCGAAGGAATCCCCCATGTGTAGACATGAACGAGGGTGGAGGTCGGCGTGAAAGAAACCTGCGCGGTCGTGCTCGTGCTTCTGGTCGGCCCGGCGCTCGCGTCGGGGTGCTCCTGTTCCGGCAACGTCGGGACCGAGGGCCACGACTCCGGCGGCGATGTGGGTGCGCTCGCGGATTCCGCGCTCGATGGCGCGCGCGATGACACCGGCGTCACGATGGACAGCGGCGCGCTCGTCGACGCATCGAGGGGATCGGTGCACGTCGCGACGTGTCCTGGCTGCCCCTGCTTTCCCGGAACGGACTGCACCGGATCTGCGAACGACGCGGGGACCACGCCGCCTGCCTGCACCGCCTCGGGCTCGTCGCCCGTGCTTGTTTATCCGCCCGACCAGGTGCTCTTGCCGCCGAACACCGGCGTGGTCGAAGTGCAATTTCTTCCGGGCGCCGGCAACACGCTCTTCGAGATCGACTTCGCGAACGTGGCGACCGACGTTCGACTCATCACGACCTGCAACGACATCACCAACACGCGCGGCGGAGCGACGGGTGGCTGCGGCTTCGTCGTCTCGCCCACGCAGTGGGCATGGATCGCCGACGTGAACCGAGGCGGCGCGCCGCTGCACGTGACCGTGCGTGCGGTGCCAGCCGATGCATCGTGCGTCGCCACGAGCGACACGCGCGACATCTCCTTCGCGACCGAAGATGTCGTCGGCGCGGTCTACTACTGGCAGTCGGTGACGGTCGGCGGTGTGCCGGGGCGCGCGGGCGGTATCTATCGCTTCGACTTCGGCCGAACCGACGAGGTGGCCGAGCCCTTCCTCGAGTCGAGCGCGACCACCGGCAACCGCTGCTACGGCTGCCACTTCGTCTCGCGCGATGGATTGCGCATCAGCTACGGCAGCGACGACCCCGACTCCGACGACGAGTACGGCGATCTCTTCTCGTACTTGATGGACATCTCCACGCGCTCCATCGCGACGCCGCGGATCCCGCCGGGCTTTCGCACCTTCTCCAGCGACCACAGCTCGATGCTCGACTCCGACGGACCGGGAGGCACCGTTCCGCCGGCCATGTTCCGCATCGACGGCACGCTCGGGACGACCCTCGATCGACCCCGCACGGTCGCGCGCGTCACGCACCCGGACTGGTCGGATGACGACTCGCGGGTGGTCTTCGCCCAGCCGGCGAGCTTCCTCGATTCGCACGGCGCAGTCGCCCCCACCGCCGACGACGACCACTTCTTCAACGCGTCACTCTACATGGCGGCGTGGAGCGGCTCGGCGCTCGGCACGCCCGCTCCGCTCTTGATGGCGGCCAGCGTGAACGAGAACAACTTCTATCCTGCATTCACTCCCGGCGGCGGCTTCGTCGTCTTCGATCGCGTGCTCGGACACACCGGCGTCGCGGGCGATGCGTACTCGAACCCAGCCGCGCGCATCTGGGCGATGCCGACCAGCGGCGGCACGCCCGTCGATCTCGCCACGCTCAACATGGGCGACGGGCTCACCAACTCGTGGCCGCGGATGAGCCCGTTCGCGCAGGCCGATCGTGGCCACCAGATCATCTGGGTCACGTTCTCTTCGACGCGCGACTACGGCCTGCACGTCGTCAACCAGGACGCGCACGGAGTCTCCTGCTATCCGCCCGAGTCACCCGAGAACCCGGCGACCTCGCACTCGTGCTCGCTCGTGCCCGCGACGTGCAGCTGCACGTCGACCACGTGTCCGGACTTCTGCGTCCAGCCGCAGATCTGGATGGCGGCGATCGAGATCGACGCGGCGGGCGGGATCTCGGCCGGTCGCGACACGAGCCATCCTGCGTTCTGGCTGCCATTCCAGGAGGTCACGGCCCACAACCACATCGCGCAGTGGGCGACCGGAATCCCCGGGCGCACGCCACCGTCGGATGCGGGAGTCGACGCGGGACCGGTCGACGCGAGCAGGCCGACGTGCGGCGGTGCGGGGGATCGCTGCGGTGCGGGCGCGCCCCTCTGTTGCGCGGCGTACTACTGCTCGGCGGCCGGGACCTGCGCGACGCTGATGTGAGCGGTCTACGGGCGGTACTCGAACACGCCGCGAAGATCTTCGGTCGCGCTGATGTACGTGCGCGCCGCGCCGCCGTGTCCGGTCCGCCAGCTCGTCGCGCGGAACTGGTAGATCATCCCCGCCATGAGCGGGGGACCCGAGTAGGTGTACGTCACGCTCCCTCCGCCCGTGTGGCTGGGGATCGACGTGTTCTCGAGGATCATCACGCCGAACGCGTCGAACACGCGTAGCTCGTAGCCGTCTTCCGACGAGTCGTCGGCCCACGAGAACACCGGGGTCGGCGTCGTCACGAGGTCCACCATCGTGGCGCCGGGCGACACGACATCCAGCGCGCCGGTGACCTTGAACGACTGGGCGAGCGGGACCTGGCCGCCCGCAGCCGGCACCGTGATGTGCTGAATCGCCGTGCCCGAGATCGCCATGTCGGGGTCGCGAACGAGACCGTCGTTCTCGAAGGCCGCGAGCACCACGTACGCGCCGGGCGGCACGTCCGCGATCGAGAACGCGCCCGTCACGTTGCCCGCACGTAGCCCGGCGGGGGCCTCGCCGCGCGCCGCGTTCGGCACGAACGTCGACTCGACGACCAGGATGACGCTCGTCGACGACGCTCCCGGCGCGTTCACGATGTTGATCGAGCCGGTCACGGTCGCGAGCGCACCGGTGTCGGCGATGAGCATCAAGCCATCGACGCCAGGCGCAAGCGCTGTGACATCGATCGGAGTGACGCGGAGCCCGGCGCGGAAACCTGCGACGTGAGTGGCGCCCGCCGGTACATCGAAGAGCTCGAAGCTCCCGCCCGTGTCGCTCACCGCGCTCGCGACCGCGATCCCGCTCTGCTCCGCGACGACGAGCACGCCCGCAGGGTGGGCCGCGACGACGTTCCCCGAGAGGGTGATCCCCGAGCCGCCGGCCCGCGGGATCAACAGCACGTCGGTCGCCGCGCTCATCACGACTTGGCTCCCGCCGACCACCGCGGCGCCCGCGAGGTCGATCGGCAGTGACGTGCGAGGTGCGGTTGGGAAGGTCTGATAGCCCGCCGCATCGACCCGCAGCGTGATCGAAGAGGATGCGGGCGCACCGGCCGCATTACGCTCGGCCGGGACCGGCAACGAGTAGGCGCCGTCGGCTGCGCTGAGCACGACGGTCGAGATCGCAGCGCCGTTCGCGTCGAGCGCGAGGACGCGAGCGTTCGCGATCCCGTGGCGGTCGAGGGCATCGAGCACGTGACCGCGCACCAGCAGAGGTGCGAAGCAAGCGACCGTCCCGCCCGTGACGTGCTCACAGACCTGCGCGCTCGCGCATCCCGTCGATGTACCGACGGTGCACTGGGTAGCCGCGGGTGTGCTGCATCCTGCGGCGCCCACGGCGCCCGCGAGCGCTAGACAGAGACCAACCGAGCGAACGACGACTGAACGCATCGCAACCTCCGCGTGGTGTGCACGCAAGAAAACAGCGAGCACCAATCGAGCCAATGGTCTCGGATGACCGGACGGCGGTCAGCCGAAGAACTGGCAGCAGCCGGTGATGCAGTACTCGCCCGCCGGGCAGGCTGGGTCGGTGGGGAGGCCGCACGGCTGACGACCGAACTGGCAGCGCAGCGGGACGTTCGCGTCGACGGGCGGGACGTTCGCGTCCACGGGTGGGACATAAGCGTCCGGGTGTCCGCCGTCGGGGAACGTCGCGTCGGGAATGTTGGCGTCGTTCGGAACCGCGGCATCGACCGGCGGTGGCGGGAAGCAATCGGCCGGCAGCGTCGAGCGACCGAAGCAGAGCTCGCAGTGCTCGCAGGTGTTGAGACAGTCGGCGACCGGGTTGCACGGGCGACACGACGCAGGGTTGGTCAAGGTCGCAGGTGAGCACGGAGCGACGCCCGGATCGGGGATCGATCCGACGAACACGTAGCTGCCGGAGCCGGGCGTGATCTCGCAGCAGCCGAAGCAGTCACACCCGTTCGGCGTGAGCGGCCCGCAGACGCTGTGGCACGTCGTGGTCTGGGTGGGCGGGCACATCGAGGTGCCGACCCGGCTGGCGTCGTACGCGCAGCGCGTGGGCCTCGCAGGGTCGATGTCCGGGCTGAGCGGATCGCAACGGTAGTCGTACATGCACGTGTCGTTACCGCTTCCGCCATCCTGGTCGTAGAAGCAGTCGGCGCTGCAGTTCGTCAGCGAGATGCCGGGGATCAGCGGATCGAACCCCGCCTCGTTGTTCCCGCAGGGGCCGAGGCAGTCGGGGTCTCGCGAGTCGATGAGCCCGTCGCCGTCGTCGTCGATGCAGTTGCCGCACTGGTACTGGTGCCCCTGGCACGTGGCCATGAAGCAGCCGGGCGGCCCCACGTCGAAGCCATTGCCGTCGATCGACCCGGTGTCGATCGAGACGAGGCCTGTTTCGATGTTGGTGTCGTCGGCGAACGCATCGGGCGGGGGCGGGTTCACATCGAAGCCGTTGCCGTCGAATCCGGGGAACGCATCGGGATCGGGCGGGTTCACGTCGAAGCCGTTGCCGTCGATGTGCACACGCGCGGCGTCGACGGCCGCGTCCATCGCGCGCCCGGAGTCGGCGTTCGGATCCACGCCAGAACTGCAAGAGCAGCCCGCGACGATCACCGACGATGCCGCCGAGAGCGCGAGAAGAGACCGGACGATCGAGAGTTCACGCATGGCTTCACTCCTCACAAGATCACTGTGTAACCCGCTGACACTCCCAGATTGCCGATATTCGCGCTTCCCGTCACGATGTGATCGAGCGGCGCGAGGCCCAGCTCGACGTCGAGCGCGATCATGCCAGGCCCCACGCGAATTCCACAGCCCACGCGGATCGCGCCGCCGCCTTGCGTGCTGGTCTCGCGATGGAACCCGAGCGGGTTGCCCCCCGAGGTACCGTCGAGGTCGCTCCACAGGAAGTGGATGCGCGCGCCGAGCCCGGCATACGGAATGATGAGGTCGCGCGCCAGGTCGGTGAAGTGGACGAGGAAGCCCACGAACATCGAGATGTCGTTCTGCGTCATGTTGTACGTGTAGGAGCCCGAAGCGAGCCGCGGATCCATCAGCGTCTGTGAGCGCTCGGGCCGCGTGTAGAACGCGTCGACGACGATGGCGACGCGATGGTCGAGGAAAGGGAGCACGTAGCCGACGCCGAGGCCGACGGTGAAGCTCGTGTCGAGCCGATTGAACACCTGCGGGATGAACACGCCACCACGGATGGAGAGGAGCACGGTGGGTTCGGAGACCGGACTCGCCGCGGTGGACGAGTCGCCGGCGTCGGCGTCGGAAGCGACCTCGTCTTCCGTGGTGGTGGTCGTCGTCTCGGTGGTCGTGGTCTCGGTGGTGGTCGGCGCCGCAGCCGTGGTGGTTGGCGTCGTATCCGTGGTGGTGGTGGTGGTCGTCGTCTCTTGCGCGAGCGCGAGGGAGCTCGGCGCGAGCGCGAGCAGGGCGAGGAGAATCGTGTGCTTGGTGTTCATCATCGTGCTCCTTTCACCACACGGTCGATTCGGTGGACGTGAGCGGTCCGGCTCCGCCGTCGCCACCGAGCAGGAAGATGAAGCCCGGAATGATCGCCGTGCCCATGTCGACGCGCGCAGTCGTGAGGCTCACCCCCGCGTTGTTCCAGTTCTGGACGGCCGGTGGTCCTGCCGCGCACGCACCGCCACCCCCGACCATGCAGATGTTGGCGGACACGATGCTCGTGGACGCGCCACCGCCCTGCCCGCCGAACGAGTACAGGAGGTTGTTCGCGACGGCCGCGCCGCTGCCCGCGCGTCCGCCGCCGCCGGGGCCCGAGACGGTCGCGCTCCCCGGGAGATCGCCACCCGCCATCACCGGGAATGCGTTCGCCACCGTGCTCGACGCGGCGGTCGCGCCCGGTGCGTTCGTGAAGCCGCCCACGACGTACACGTAGGGCTGTGCCGATGTGATGAACGACGCGACGTCGTGCACTGCGCCGAAGGCCGATGCCTGCCATCGACCCGCGCTGAGCGCACCGGTCGCCGTGCGCACCGTCCCGACCGTCTCCGCGTGCAGCGCGCCGAGCGTGACCGGGATGATCTCGATGCTCGTGAGGTTCGCCGCGCCGCGACCGCCTGCCGCGTAGACGTAGAAGGTGCCGGCGGTCACCGGATCCTCGACGACCGTCACGGCCGGCCCGATCCGCGCCGTCCCGAGCGTGGCGACGACGCTCCAGCGTCCCGTCGAGCCGAGCGGGAGCGGCAGCGGCGCCGATGCCATCGCCGCATCGCCCGAGTCGGTGTAGGTGACGACCGCGCCGCCGCTCACCTCGTGGATCAGCTGCTCCATGCCAGCCGCCGCGCCCGCCGTTGGGCTGCGGTAGATGCGGTAGCCGGTCGCGCCGGGCACGCTGCGCCACGTGAGCGCGAGGCGCAGGCCGTGGCCCGCGATCGTCGGCAGGATGACCGGGAACTCTTCCGACGGAAGGTTCTCGCCACCCGGGTTGTACGCGTCGGCCGCGCCCATGAGCGGTGCCACGCGATAGTAGTAGAGGCCCGGCGGCAGGCCGCCCGAGGGGATCACCTGGATCTCGAGGTCCGTGATCGCCGTCCGATCCGCCGGGTCGAGCACGTACGCGCGCTCGACCGAGGCGAGCGGGGCCGTCCCGTCGCTCCCGCCGACCACGTAGATGAAGCGATCGACGACCGCCGCGCCCGCGAAGGTGCGCGTGGTGGTCAGCGCGTAGCGCTGCGCGAAGAAGGGCGAGGCCGCTCCGAACTGATCGATGGGCACCGACTCGACCGACGAGAGCGCGCCCGCGAGCGTGCCGCTGTCGCCACCGATCGCGTACACGAAGCGCGCTGCCGCGGTGGCCTGCGCGCCCGCGCCCGCGGGGGCACGGCGTGCGGTGATCATCGCCTGACTGGGGTTCGGCATGGCGATGTTCAGCGACGGCGTCGTGGTCGCGATCGCGCTCCACTCGCCGTAGGTCATGTCGTCGTTCGTCACGCGTACGACGCAGATCGAGCCGGCGGGGATCGCGCTCGCGTCGAAGGCGGCGTTGACCGTCGTCGACGTCGCGCCCGAGGCGGTCGTCGTGACCATCATCACCGCGCCGCCCCCTGCGGGCGCGCAGCGAAGCGTGACCGTCGGGTTGCGGAAGTTCGCTCCGATGACGGTCGTCGTTCGGCCCGATGACGAGGGCACCGATCCGGGCGACGACGTGTTGATCGTCGGAGGCGGCATCGCCACCACGGAGAGTGCGTTCATGAGGAATCCGACGGTCGCGTCCGGGTTGACGACGATGAGGTCGTAGCTCCCGACGGGAAGACCGCGCGGCACGAGCGCCGTCGCGCGCGAGCTCGAGAGCAGGGTCACGGCTTCGAGCGGCGTCGCGATGGTCCCGGCCATCGGCACCGTCGGGTTGAGGTACATGCGCGGCACGGGCATGAACCCGACCTCACCACCGGGCGGCGGCGAGGCGCCATTGATCGTGATCGCGGAGTCGGCGCCCGTCCAAGCGAAGGGCGGATCGACCGAGACCACCGAGACGGTCGGCGTCGCCGTGATGTGTAGCCCGTGCGGCAGGTTCGCCCCGCACGCGCTCGAGTCGGTGACCGCGATGTCGTAGTCGCCGTCGGCGAGGCCCGCCGGCACGACGATCTGCATGCGGCTCGGGCGCGTCGGGTCGAACACGAACGTGACGGGGATCGCAGCGCCTCCGGCCGACGGCGTGATCGACGCGCTGACGACCGGCGGCGAGAAGCCCGTCACGTAGAGCGTCACCTGCGTGCGGATCCCGCTGTAGAGCACCGGCGGGTCCGCGAAGAAGATCTGCGGCCCGATGATCACCGTGACGACGCCCGAGAGGGTCGCGTCGCAGCCCGGAGCGTTGGACACCACGAGGTCGTAGGGCCCGCCGATCGGCACGCTCGTGCCCCACGTCGAGCTCAAGCTCGTCGGGCTGTTCACGGTGTTCATCGATGCGGCCATGGCGTCGAGCGATGCCCTCGTCGCGCCCGCGACGAAGCCGGTGCCGCTGATCGCGAGCGTCCCGCCGCCCGCGCAGATGTGCGTCGGGGTGACGCCGGTCACCGTCGGTCTGGGGACGAACGTGATCGAGATCATCGCGGCTGTGTGGCAGTCCGCCGGAGGCGGGTTGGTGACGACGAGCGTCTGCATCCCGTCGGGGTACATGCCCGCGGGGATCGTGAACGTGAGCTGGTCGCACGTCTGCACCATCTCCGTCGGGCCCGTCACCATCGTGCAGTGCGTGCCGACCGGGCTCGGCATCATCGCCGGGTACATCATCGACGTGCCGATCTGGACGGTCGGCACGTGGGCCATCCCCATCGCGTCCGTGTAGAAGATGAAGCCCGTCCCGTTGATCGTGATGGTCGTCGGCATCGTGGTGTCGTCGCAGATGTTGAGCTGCGAGACGTTCGTGATCGTCGGAGCCGCGACCACCGTGAGGCGCCGCGCGTCCGTGCTCACGCAGTTGGCGGGCGCGGGGTTCGTCAGCGTCACGTCGTACGTGCCGGGCGCGAGGTCGCCCATCGGCACCGTGACCGTCGCCGTGCGGCAGGCCATCGTTCCGCTCGGGCCGGGCAGCGCGCGACAGTCGGTCATCGTGGCCGGGGCGTAGGTGTGGGCCATTCCGGTGCCGAGACGGATCGTCACCGTCGGCTTCATCGAGCCGATCATCAGGAAGAAGTCACCCGTCAGAGTGATCGTGTTGACGTGATCCTCCGTGCAGATGAAGTCGGGCATCACGGCGGTGAGCGTCGGCCGGGGCACCGCCAGCAGCTGCCCAGCGAGCGTGCCGTTCGCCCCGCTGCGATCGGTGACGCGGATGTCGTAGAGGCCCGTGCCCGTCGCCACCGGGATGAGTCCCGGGGTGATGTCGATCGCCATCTGCTGCTCGCTCGTCCAGTGAACCTGGCTGAGCATCGCCGTGGGGATCCCCGCATCGCCCATGGGCGGCGTCGGATCGCCGGGGAAGAAGATGTCCGGCATCGCCCTGCCATCGGGACCGAGAGGCGCGGGCATCGCGTCGATCGTCTGGCTCCGCAACAGGTCGATGCTCGGCAGCGCCAGGTACGTCGGATCGGCGAGATCGTTCACCGGTACCGGTGAGAATGCATCGCCGCGCAGGGTGACCGACGTCGTGAGCTGCTCGATGCAGACGACGTTCGGAGCCACCGAGGCGGGCGCTGGAGTCGGCCCAGAGAGCCGATGTTCACACGCGCCGAGGGCGATCAGGGTCGAGGCGAGGACGAGGGTACGCGGGGAAAATCGCATGTAACGCATGGTGTGGGGGATGCCGTCGAAGGTTACCGGCGACCCCGTCAAATCGTCGCCGCCCGATCGGCCGAGGCACACACCGGCCCTGTGCGCGCGGTACGCTCGCGGTCCATCCGCCGTCCCTGCGCCTTTTTCCTTCATCGACACGTGGCCCACCTCGAGATCGACCGGCATCACGCGCGAAGGCGATGGGCACTGCGAGACCGGCGCGCGTGCTCGCTCCTCGTCGCTGCGAGCGTTTGCATCTGCGTCAGCGCCGTCGAGGCTCAAGACGCCACGCGAGTCGTGCTGGCGGGTGAGGATCCCGCGCTCGTGGCGGCGCTCGAGTCGGCGCTCGCGCCCTGGCACGTCGAGCTCGTCGTGCTGCCGGACGCCTTCGTGGGGGCGAGCATGCCAGCCTCGGCCGAGAACGGTCGTGCCCTCGCCGAGCGACATGCTGCGGCGGCGGTCGCGTGGATCTCCGAGGACGAGCGCGGTGCGAGCGCGCTGTGGATCTACGACCGCGCATCGGCGCGCGTGCTCGCGCGTGCCCTGCCGGTCGCCCCTCCCTTCGATGCACCGACGGCGGCCTCGGTGGCGCTCGCGATCAAGACGCTGCTGCGACACAGCACGGCGGCGCCGATCGGCGAGCGGATCGTGGAGACGCGCGCGCCGCCCTCGGAATTGCGGCTCGAGCTGGGAGGAGGCGCGCGAGCGTTCTCGTCGTCGCCTCCCGACGGAGAACCGAGAGGCCTGCTCGGGCTCATGTACTGGCCTGGTGCGCTCGCGTCGGTGCTCGGGATCTCCGCGACGCTGCGCGGAGGCACGGGCCTTCAGATCAGCGGACCCTCGTTGACGGGTCGCCTGGTGGACTTCGACGTGCACCTCGGCCTGCGGGCGCGATGGGGAATTGCGCGCTGGGCCGATCTCACGTTCGCGCTCGAGGTCGGCATCACCGGCGCGTTTCTCGACGCTCGCCTGACGAGCGACGCCCGCGTGGTCTCGTCGTTCGACGTCGATCCGACCGGCCTCGTGTGGGTGGAAGTTGGGCTCCGTCCCGTCTCTTCGCTGCGCGTCGGCGTTCGCGTCGGCATGTTCGGCTCGGCGCGACCGCGCAGCTACGCCGTCCGGGGCGTGACCGTGCTCGAGACCCAGCCGCTGGCGCTCGAAGCCGCGCTCGTGCTCGAAGTGCCGTTGGACGGTGGAAGTGTCGATTCTCGGTAACCCAACCGGCGGAGATGGCCACGATGATGGTGTGATGCCCGATCGCACTGCCGCGCGTCTCGCCGACTCGGCCCTCGCGCGCCGATGCGTCGCGGGCGACGAGCTCGCACAGCGCGCGCTCTTCGACGCACACCGCGCGCGCGTCCACCACGTCCTGTTCCGAGTGCTCGGGAGCAACCGCGACATCGAGGACGCGATCCAAGACGCGTTCATCGACATCTTTCGCTCGCTCTCGGGATATCGAGGGGAGGCGCTGCTCGCCACGTGGATCGATCGGATCTGCGTTCGCGTCGCGCTGCGCACCTTGCGCAGCCGACCTCGCGACCGGATGCCTCTGCTCGAGATCGTCGTCGCCGATGATCCAGCCCGTGGCCCGGATCGACGCACCGAGGCGCGCGAGGCGGCACGGCGTCTGTACGCGATCCTCGATCACGTCGATCCGACGCATCGCGCCGCGTTCGCGCTCCACGTCGTCGACGGGCGCCCTCTGCGCGAGGTCGCCGCGGTGATGGGCGCCTCGGTCATCGCGACCAAGCTGCGCGTGTGGCGGACACGGCGCCGCGTGGAGCAGGCGGCGATGCGCGACCCGGTCTTGCGTTCGTTTCTCGACGTCGAAGAAGAAGGAGGCGGGTGATGTCAGAACGCCTGCAGATTCCCGTGGAGCCGCTGTCCGAGCGGCGGTGGCAAGACGTTCGCAGCGCGGTGCTCGATCGCGCGCGCGAGCTCCCCCTCAGGAGCGAGGATCGGGACTCTCCGCGGTACGAAGGCACCGCGCGGACACGGTCGTGGGCGCGCCGCGCGAGCCCCGCGATCGCGCTCGTGGCCGTCGCCGCGGCGATCTTGTTGGCGGTCACCCACGGGGACACGCCGCGCGTCGCCGAGACGTCGCGCGTGGTCACCGATGCGGCGGCTGCGAGCGCCAGCGCGGGTGACGTGACGCTCCAGCTCGCGGCCCACACGAGCGTGCTGGTGGTGGAGCTGGGGCCGGAGCAGTGGCTCGTCTCGATCGAGTACGGGCGCGTGCGATTCCTCGTTCCTCCGCGTGGAGAGCGTCCGTCATTCTCGGTCGACGCGGGGCGTACGCGCGTCGTCGTCATCGGGACGACGTTCAGCGTGGCGCGCGAGCCCGGAGCGCCGAGCGGCGACGTGGTCGTCGAGCACGGCACGGTGCGCGTGGAAGATCTGGCGGAGCAACACGTCCTGCACGACGGCGATCGGTGGCCTCTTCTCTCTGCCGAGCGGTCGAGCGACGCGCACTCGCCAGCCACGGCTGCGCCCGCGACTCGGAGCGAGGCGGCGACCGCCGAGGCTCGCGCCGACACGACCAGCCCGCGTGCGCCTCGTCCGCTCTCGAGCGCGGGTGGGACTCCCTCGGGCCGCACCGACGAACCGACATCCGAGCCCGCGATGCCCGTGGACCTCGGCTCGCCGCCGCCCACCGTCGCATCGGCGGACGCAGTGACGGCGACCGAGATCGCCGACGCGACGCCGGCGAGTGAGAGCGATCGATACCGCGAGGCGGAAGCCCTCGAACGAAGTGACCCGGCCCGCGCGCTCGAGCTCTACGCGGCGCTCGTCGCCGAGGGCGGACGCTGGGGCGCACCGGCATTGATGGCCCAGGCGCGCCTCGAGTACGAGCAGCATCATCACGCGCAGGCGCGAGCGTCGTGTCAGCGCTACCTTTCCGAGCACCCCGATGGCATCAACGCCGAGGACGCGCGAGAGCTCCTCGGACGGATGCGATGAGGCCGTAGGATGAGGCGTCGCGCTGCCGTGCTCCTGGCGATGCTCGCGCTCGCGGCGTGTCATGCGTCGGTCGAGCTCGATCCGGGTCACCTCGACGCGGGCATCGACGCGAGCACTGGCGACGCGGGCGCCCCGATCGACGGCGACGACCCAGACATGGAAATGGACGTCGGCGACCTTCCCGACGCGGACGCGGGCGAGCCGGACGACGGCGCGCTCGATGCGCATCGACACTGCGGGCCCTTCGGTTCGGTGTGCTCCGTCGCTGCCGACTGCTGCACGGGACACTGCGGCGTCGGCCTGCGCTGCGAGAGCGCGGCGTGTGAAGTCGCAGGCGCCGCATGTACGACGGCGGTCGATTGCTGCAGCGGCGCTTGTACGGCCAGCATCTGTGCCGCTGCCGTGGGCTGCGCGCCCAGCGGTGAGCCATGCGCGCATGGTAACGAGTGCTGCACGCGCACGTGTGCCGACGACGAGACGGGGACGAGCGTATGTCAGCCGCTCGGTGGGTGCGCGATCGCCGGTGAGCTGTGTCGTCGCGACACCGACTGCTGTGGCGGTGCGCCGGGCGCGTGCGCGGGAGTCGATCTGGTCTCGGGCCTCGGGCGCTGTGGTGTCTCGACGGGCTGCGCCGCGGACGGAGAGATCTGCCGCGTGGCGGGAGATCCGTCGGCGACTCGTGAGTGCTGCCCCCTCGGCGCCGGCCACGGCTTGTGTCACGCGACGGGCGCGGGCGTGGTCGACCGCTGCGTGAGCATGCGGGCAGCGAGCGCGTGTCTGGTGCCGGCGAGCGCGTGCGCCACCCCCGACGAGTGCTGCTCGCGCATCTGCGCGCCCGACGACGGCGGTGTGCTCGTCTGTCAGCCGAGCTGTCGTCTCGCCGCGCAGACCTGCAGCCGCTCGGCCGATTGCTGCACAGGCACCTGCTCGAACGGAGCCTGCGTGGGAACCGCGACGTGCGCGGCGCTCGGCGCCACGTGCGCCACGTCGACCGAGTGTTGCTCGCGGCTCTGTGGCGCGGGGCTCACCTGCGAGGCCACCCCGATCTGATCTCGATTCGTTCTGACCGAGCGCGCTCGCGGTGTGGCGATCAGCTCTTCGCGGGCGCAGGGCTTGGCGGCTTCGAGAGCACGACACCCGCGACCACCAGCGTGATTCCCACGCACTCCTCGATCCCGAGCGGCTCGGTGAGGACCACCGCCGCGGCGATCACGATGATCGGCCGCTGAAGCAGCATCACGACCGAGGCACGCGCGGCTCCGAGCCCCGCGAGCGCGGCGACGAACGCGACGTTGGAGACGGCGGCCGCGATTCCGGTCCAGCAGCCCGCGCTCCACGCGGCCGACGAAGGCATTCCGACGACTGGCGCGATCAACACGAGGGCGAGCGCACCGTGAACGAGATAGATCCAGCTGGAGATCAGCGCTGGGTCCGAGGTGGCGGCGAGCTTCTCGATCGTCAGTCGATAGGCGGTGGAGCTGGCGACGGCGCCGAGCGCACACGCGATGCCGATCGCGTCTCCCGACTCGCCCCGAAACGCACCAGTCGTGACCACCACGCCCGCGATCGAGACGGCCACGCCGAGCGCGAACCGCCGTCCGAGCGACACGCCGGTGCGCCATCGCGTGGCGAGCGCGACCGTGGCGGGCGTGATCGACAAGATCGAGATCACGTCGGCGACGTGGAGGCGCGAGAGCGCGAACAACATCAGCGTCGAGGTGGTGAACAGCAGTGCGCCCGCGATCCCCACGCGGAGCCCATCGGCGCGAGGCAGCCAGGCGATGCGTCGGGTCAGCGGCAGGATCACGAGGGCGGCGACCAAGCTGCGCGCGAGCTGGAGCTCCCAGATCGAAGCGTCCGCGCGAAAGCCGACCTTGGCGGCGATGGGCTCGATCGACCCCGTGACGAGGGCGACCGCCGCCCACGCGTTCGCGCTGGCGATGAAGCGGGCCGGCGCCTGCTCACTCATGAGATCGAAGCGCGCATGACGCGTCAGGCGCGAATCGCGCTGACGATCTCGCGGTGGGAGAGACCCTGCCAGCCGAGCGCAGCGAGGTTGCGTCCGCCCACGCGGAGATCTTCTCCGAGAAGGACGTTCGCGAGGTGAACCACCGCGTCGATCGTCGGGGTGGGCACCTTCGCGACGATGGCCAGCTCCTGCAAGAGGCCCACCGTGCACGAGATGTCCTCGCGCAAGAACCGATGGCTGAGCGCGGTGGGCGCGAC
>JAYVCF010000016.1:0-6107 GCA_043750095.1 Deltaproteobacteria bacterium | reverse complement strand
CCGCAGCGCGGGGCGAAGGGTCACACCCGCGCCGCGACCCCGTGGTGATCGACGGAGTCCGGAGCAACACACCTGCACTCTGGGGCTAGCCTCGCGGCGCCAGCGCTCAGCGGAGGCGCCGCGAGGGCTCGCCGCGCAGTTGCCCCGTGAGGCGCTCCGTGAGGCGCGCGAACGCGTCGCGGACCGCGCGCAGCTCGTCGATGTCCCGTCCGCGTGCCCGCACGACATCGAGCCCGTTCTCGATGGTCACGTAGACGCGCGTCTCGGTCGACATGAGCGTGCGCTCCAAGAGGACGCGAACGCGGCGCCCAGCGATGCCGCTCGACTCCAGCATCTGCGCGCTCTGGCGGCGCGCGTAGTCCATCGTCTCTTCGCGCAGCTCGACGCCGCGAACCTGGACATCGAGGATCCGAGCTGCCGACGACGCTTCCCCGTGGCTCATCGCGCACCCGACGAGCGCCGCGGGCCGGGCTCGTCGAAGCCTGCCCCGAAGACGGGCTCCATCGCTGCGTGCGTGCGAGCGACGAGGGCATCGAGATCGTGCTCGCTGACGACGTGGCCTACCGCTTCACTCGGGAATGGAAACGTCGCGTCTGCCCAGCTCTCCGGTTGCCACGTGATCGACACGAGGCCACGGATGTCCACGCCGCCGAGCCGATCACGGATCACGAGGGAACGGGTCGTCGCTCGCTGGCAGTCGGCGTCGACGGCGGCGGGGACCGAGCCTCGCGTGAACGCATCGTCGGCTCGCCAGGGCTCGATCTCCTCTCCGTCCGGAGGAAACCGACGGCGCGTCACCAAGAGGTTGTCGGGGAGCCGTCGTGTGGAGTCCCACCAGAGGCCATCGAGGCTCGTCATGATGTCGCGCGCGGCGATCCGAGGCCGTGCGTCCAGTCGCCGGAGCGCTTCTTCGATGAACGCCTCGATGGCGAGGTCGTAGTCCGCCTCGCTTCGGAAGTCGTCGTCGTCGAGCACGGCGAGCCCGAGCCGGATGCCGAGCGCATTCGAATAGAGGTCCTCGGGGGAGAACGCCGAGGGCTGCTCGGAGAAGCCCGCGACGCTCTGGTAGCCGAACCAGGTCGAGACCTCGTGCCAGATCGAGATCCGGAACGCCGTCCACGCGGCCAGTGTCGTCGCGGCGCTCATTCGCCCTTGGCGCTCGATGAAGCCCGGCGGCAACGCGCTCACGACGATCGTGGTCGGTCCACCGTGACCAGGGATGACGATCGTCGTGCCGCTCTCGAGCGTGCGTGCCATCGCGAGCGCGAGGAACACCACGTCGTCTGCCTGCTCGCGCACGTGAGCCGTGTCGATCCATCCGCCGCGACACGTGTAGACGAGCCCGTTCGCCTCCGCGTCGGACGCGGCGTCGGGCAGCGAGTAGGCGTGGTGTGCGATCTCGTCGACGCCGAGCACGTTGCCGATGTCGAGGAAGGGCACCTGCATCCCCGCGAAGTCGACGCGCAGGTCCATGCCGAACGCGCAGCAGTTGCGCGGGTGGTGCGGCAGCGGAAGCACGGGCAGCTCCGCGATCGCTGCTTCGCCCTCGACAGGCGGATCACCGAGCGCGGCCGCCACGCGGGCGGGATCCGCGAACAGCGCCGCGCCGGCCTGCCAACCGTTCCCTGCGCAGCCCGACATGACCACGCCCGCCGCGAGCCCGACGAGGACCTTCTTCATGGAACATCCGAGGCGAGCGCCAGGCTCGCGTGCGGATCGCCGGCCGCGCCGACGGCACCAGGCGCCGAGTACGTCATCTCCATCCCCGGGTCTGCGACCTCGAGATCGAGGACCAGGCGCGCGACGAGTGGCTGCGCGGATCCGCTGCGCATGCGCCCCGAGAGTCGCGAGAAGCCGATGTGGACCACGGGGAAGTTCACGAAGCCGCGCAGGCGATGCATCTGCGTCGAGAACGAGTGGCCTAGCGTCAGGTCGATCGGCCCGCCGACGTCGCGCATCTCGAGCTCGAGCGGGAGCCCGGGAAGCGCCATGTGAAACGTCTGCCCGATCAGGCGCACGTCGGGGAATTCGACCGGGATCGTGAAGCGATCGGCGGGCACCTCGAGCGCATCGACGAGCGCGATCTGTCCGCGAGGACCGCGCGTGATGTGCATCCCGCCGCCCTCCATTTCACAGCCGGAGAGCACCAGGGCGCGGCGGCGGATGCTCTGCCCGAACGCGAAGCGCGCGCTCATGCGATCGGCCGACATCACTTCCTCGCCAGCCGGCGATGCGATGTGGACGTCCCTCATCTCGACGCCGCCGAAGTCGAGGCGCGTGATCGAGCCGACGTGAAGCGTGCCGCGGATCCGGCTGTTCACGACCTCGGCGGTGAGATCGGCGGCTGCGGCGCGTCCGAGCGTCGTCGAGAGATGCAAGAGCACGCTCGCCGCGATCAAGACGCTCGCCACCACGCTCCACCCGAGGACGGTCCGCAGGCGTGTCGATGACGCGGGGTTCGAGGGGGTCACGCACAGAGAGACAGCAAGGGAAGTGCCGAGCCAATCGCACGTAGCGCGTGCGAGTGGGTGAGCGCTTGCGTCTCGGTCGAGACAGGCGGCGACAACCGCGCGGGGGCGCGAACGCGGAGATCTCGCGCAGAAGGGGCCGAAGCCCGGTGCGCGCGCCTTCAGGCGCGGGGCGGCATGCTCTGTGAAGTGGGGCGTGCTCGGAGGCACTGCTCATGAGATCGCAATTCGGTTCGCACTCGGGAGGTCGCGCGGAACGTTTCAACGTTTGCGTGGGGGCTTTGGCGCTGGCGCTCTGCGCGAGCGCATCGCTCGTGGGTCAGGCGCGCGCGCAAGAGCACGAGAGCGCGCGCCAAGAGATCCGGGAGGAAGTGCGGGACGCGCACTGGGGTCATCCGCGCCTGCGCCTCGGATTCAGCGGCCTCGGCGGCGGATTCGTCGGCGCGTTTCACGGTGCGGGTGGCGGGTTCGCCGCGCGCGTCGGCGTGCAGCTCAACGACGTCGTCGCCATCTACGTGCAGGGCCAGGGGCTCATCACCGAGTTCCTTCCTGACCCGCGACCCACGTCGCTGATCGGCTTCGTGTTTCACGAGCTGATGGTGGACGTGACGCTGCTCGACATCATCCAGCTCGGCGCAGGCCCCTCGATCGACGTCATCTGGGGATGCACCTACGAGAACGGCAGCAGCGCGTGCGGCCGGGCCGGCGCGTTCTTCGGCGGCGACTTTCGCCTGGCCTTCGCCATCGGCGGTCATGGGCCCGGGCGACGAAGCGGGATCGTCTTCTCGATCGACGCTCACCCGACTTGGGTCGATCACGACTTCGCGACCATGCTTCTGTTCGGCATCGGCGGCGAGATCTACTGATGAGTGCCGTCAAGAGGCTCGCGGTCTTCGGGACGATCCTGGCGGTCGGCGCCGTCAGTGCAGCGCTCGCGCTCGCGTACGCGTCGGAGGCGAGCGAAGTACGGGCGCGGCTGCGCGGGCTCTACCGCGGACTGAAGAGCCGAGTGTGGCCCGATGCGGTGCCGGCTCGCGAGGAGGCGGCTCCCCCCACCGCGACCGATCATCACGCGGACGCTGCCGTCCGGGTGGAGCACGCGATCGAGCATGGGGCTGAGGGCCGAGCGCAGGCTCGAGATCGAGCGCGAAAGCCCCACGTGCGCGCCTGAGCCGCGCTACGCTCGGTCGTGGCGCGCTCCACCTTCTTCTTCGTCGTCGCGTTCGTCCTGGTCGTCGCGGCCATCGCGTTCGGCCGCACGTACTTCGGGGCGGAGGTCGGCGCGCACTGCAACGACTTCGTGCTCTCGTGCCGCGCCACGCGTGGGATCCTCACCGTCAACGCGTGCGTGCGCACCGGCCCGAACGACGAAGACACGTTCTGTTCGTACGCGTGCAACGTCGAGTCCGACTGCCCCGAGGGCTGGAGCTGCGACCCGGCGGCCGCGTGGTCGAACGTGTCGAGCGCCGCCGAGGACGTGCGCCGCGCCTGCCGACCACCACACGGATCGACCGCGACGCCGGGCCACCCGTGACGTAGCTCGCGTTCGACACGCAGGAACTTGGTGCGACGGCGGGCCAACCGCATGCTCGTGACCCGATGACCGAGCCTACGAAGTGGTGCGAGACGTGCGGTCAGCCGCTCTCGGGAACGCTCTCACCCTGCGCGCCTTGTCGCCTCGTGGGCCTCCCGTCCGAGCTGAGCTCGCGGCTCGACGTCGCCATCGTCACGCAGCATCCGCTGATGGCGATCATGTACATGCAGTCACACTTCGCCGGCCTCGGCATGCCGGGCGCACTCGAGGTCGTGAGCGTGCGCTATGCGCAGCTTCGTCAGGCACGCCCCGGCGATTTCGCGTGCACGCACGAGGAGTATTGGGAGGGCTTCGACTCGTAGAGACGCCGTGATCACATCATCTGGATGCGGAGCTGGATCGTGCCGCACACGTACGAGCCGGTGTCGATGGAGTCGGCGAGCACCCAGTACGTGCCGGCGGGGAAATCGCCGCTCACGATCGAGTGGCCCCAGCGAAGGTTTCCGCTCTCGCACGGGCCCATGACGCCGTCCGAGACGCTGCACGGCTGATCATCGTTGCACCCGAACTCGGCGCCCGCGCCGGGGTCGTCGCAGACGCGGCGCACGTAGAGCAGCGTGTCGATGTTCCGGGTCATGTCGATGTCGCGCTCGTCGATCACGAGGTGCATCAGGCGAGGGACGTAGAGCGTGTAGACGCGCTCGTCGCCGCCGCCCGAGCTGCATCGGCCGTCGTGGCGGTCCGCGCCACAGAGATCGACGGTGACGGAGTCGCCCGGGTGCAGAGCGGCCTCGGTGGCGTACGGGCAGATCCCTGGCGCTGCGCACGCGTTGCCCGCGCAGCCCACGTCACAGAGCATGGGCGCGCCGTAGTGTCCGCTGGGATCGCAGGCCTCGCGCATGCCGGTCGCCGGATCACAGCGCGCGGTCGTGCACGGCGCGACGCACGACGCACCGCCGGCGCCCGGCTCGCAGACTCTCGCCATCGCGGTGCAGTTCGTTCGCATCGGCGCCCCACCGACGCACGCGACGAGCACCTCCGCTTCGCAGTGAGTCGCGGCGGTGCAGCCTGCGTCGCTCCCGGCGTCGGTCGGCGTGAAGACGTCGCGCGCGACGAACCCGTCCGATGCGACGAACCCGTCCGACCCGATGGACGCGTCCGGCATCGCGGTGAACGCGTCCGGCATCGCGGTGAACGCGTCGATGCCGACGCCGCCGTCCATGCTGCTCCCCACCGCGTCCACGTCGCTGCCGGTCGGCGTGAGCGTGCCGCGCGGAAGAGAGCAGCCCGCCATGCTCGACGCGCCGAGCACCGTGACGAACCACGAGCAGAGACGAGCGCCGCGGACGAGCATCGCTCCATCAGTCTACGTTATCCGGCGGCCTACTGGAACGGGTGCAGCGCCGGCAGGCTCAGGCCGCTCCGATGAAGTGCGTGATCACCTCGGGCGAGACCCGCATCGAGCACATGATCAGGCCCGCCGAGGGACACGCGGTCCGCAGAGCGCTTCGCTCGCTCACGCCCGCAAAGAGCAAGAGCACGTCGGTGCGCGCGCTCGCGAACGCCGCCGCCGTTGCGCTCGCGGCGAGTCCAGACGCGCCCTCGAGCGAGCGACAGTCGATGATGACGCTCCGATGGAGATGCCCCTGCTCACCGAGCTCTGCGAGCGAGCCGTAGTGGGCCAGCTCGTGCGTGCCGCCGAGCGCAACGCGAACGCGGAGCGCGAGCCAGGGATCCGGCGTGACGATGGCCAGACGCGCGATCGCTGCTGGCCCCGACGCCGGGGAGTAGCCGCAAGGCGTGACGACGGTGATGACGTCGGCCGCGGGGTTCGGCTGTAGGTCCGCGCGAGCGAGCAGGGCGAGCATGGGCTCGAGCCCGCTCACCACGGCCTCCGCCGCGTCGAGGCCGAGCGCGTCGGCGACGGCGTGATGAAGCTCGACCTCGGCGAACTCTCGCAGCTCGGAGGTACTCACCGGCAACGCCCCGAGCCCGGCATCCGAGAGCGCCTCGTGGATCAGCTCGTCCGCGAGCTCCGCTTTGGCGAACGCACGGACGATCTCGCGGAACGCCTGGCACACCTGCACCGCGCGCTCCGCGACGCG
>JAYVCF010000015.1:0-6227 GCA_043750095.1 Deltaproteobacteria bacterium | reverse complement strand
GATCGGCTGCGAGAAGTTGAAGCGGATGCCGGGGATCTCGCCGAGCGAGGCGCGCATCTCTTCTTGGAGCGCGTCGGTCGTGATGCCCGCACGCCATCGCTCGTGCGGCGAGAGATGAACGTAGGTCTCGCCCATGTTCACGCTCTCGTTGTCGGTGCCGTCCTCGGGACGTCCCTGCTTGGTGTCGACCTCGCGCACCTCGGGGAACGCGAGCAGGCGATGGCGCACCTCGTGAAACGCCTGCTGTGCGGTCTCGAGCGAGCTCGACGTCGGGAGCTCGACGAGCACCGTGAAGTCGCCCTCGTCGAGGGCGGGCAGGAACTCCGTGCCGAGCCGACTCGCGACGAGCCCGCCCGAGACGGCGAGAGCGATGGCCACGATCGGCGCGATGGCGCGATGTCCGACGAGCCAGCCGATCACGCGCGCGTATCCGCTCCGGAGCACCGTCACGAAGCGCGGCTCGCTCAGTGCCGACGCACCGGTCCCCGGCCGCAGCACGAGCGCGGCCAGCGCCGGTACCACCGTCAGCGAGAAGACGAGCGCGCCGAGCAGCGCGAAGGTGTACGTCAGCGCGAGCGGGCGGAACACGCGCCCCTCGACGCGCTCAAGGCTGAAGACCGGGATCAGCGCCGCGACGATGATCGCCATCGCGAAGAGCGTCGGGCGTGCCACCTCACGCGCTGCCTGCGCGACGAGTGCGAGCCGCTCGCCCACCGTCTTGGGCGGATGGGCTTGCATCCGGTGCACGACGTTCTCGATCAGGATGACCGCCCCGTCGACGAGAATGCCGAAGTCGATCGCGCCCATCGAGATCAGGTTCGCCGGCAGCTGGATCAGATAGAGGCCGATGAACGCGACCAGCAGCGCGAGCGGGATCACCACGCCGACCACGAGCGAGCCGCGGAAGCTCCGAAGGAAGAGCCAGACCACCGCGATGCAGAGCACTGCGCCCTCGATGAGCGAGTGATGCACCGTCTCGAGCGTCCGCTCGACCAGGCGTGAGCGATCGTAGAAGGGAACGAGTTGCATACCCTCCGGCATCTCGTCGTCGTTCAGCTCGTCGATGGCCTCGTGGATGCCGTCGAGGACCACCGACGGATTCTCTCCGCGGCGCATGAAGACCACGCCCTCGACGCTGTCGAGTGACTCGCCGTAGCTGCTCGCGCCCTGCCGCGGCACGTGCGAGAGGGTGACGCGCGCGACGTCGCCGATGGTGATGGGCGTGCCGTTCTCGGCATAGAGGACCGCCAACGCGACGTCACCGACCTCTGCGAACGCGCCCACGCCGCGAACCACGATCTGCTGATCCCCTTGCCGCAGGAAGCCTCCCCCGGCGTTCCGGCTCGCAGACGCGAGCGCGTCCTCGACGTCCTCGATCGTCAGGCCCCATGCGAGCAAGCGCGCCGGGTCCACTTCCACGTGGATCTCGGGGAGGAAGCCGCCGCGGCCCACGACGTCGGCCACGCCCTGCACGCGTCGGATGCGCGGGCCGACGTTCCACTCTTGCTCGGATCGCCGCTCGCCGAGCGTGTGTCGATCGGAGACCACGCGATAGTTGAAGATCTCGCCGAGCGGCGTCGCGTCGGGACCGAGCTCGGGCACCGCGCCTTCCGGGATCTCCGCCGTGCGGAGCCGTTGCTCCACGAGCACGCGCGATCGGAACGAGTCCGCGCCGTCCTCGAACGTGAGATAGATGAGCGAGAGGCCGAAGAGGCTCTCGCTGCGCATCTGGATCATCCCGGGCGTGCCGTTCAGCACGCGCTCGAGCGGGATGCTGATCTGGCGCTCGATCTCGGGCGGTGCGAGCCCTGGCATCTGCGTGATGACGTTGACCTGGAGGTTGGTGACGTCGGGGAACGCCTCGATCGGCGTGTTCAGGTAAGCGTGCACGCCGAGCAGAGCCACGACGAGCGTCACGAGCACGGCTCCGACGCGGCGGCGTACACAGAGGTCGATGAGGGCAGACAGCATCGCCGTTCGTCAGAGCAAGAGGTCGGAGGCGCCGTCGATCAGCAGTGCGCCCTGTGTGATCACCCGCTCTCCTCCCGAGAGCCCCGACATCACGTGCACGTGACCATCGACGGAGGGACCCACCTGAACGCCGTGCTGCTCGAAGCGACCGGGTGCGCGCTCGAGGTAGACGATGGTCTGGTTGCCGTCGCGCACCAGTACGGCGCTCGCGGGGATGATCACTCCCTCGTCCACGAGCGAGATCGTGGCGCGGCCGAAGAGGCCCGGACGTGCGTCGGGCGGCAGCTCGTCGAGCTCGATGCGGACAGGGACCGTACGCATCCCCGAGGACACGAGCGGGGCTACGTACGCGACGTGCCCCGTCAGCGCGTGGTCGACGGAAGGAAACGACACTTCGCAGGCGGCGCCGTCGCGGACCTCGGCCGCGTCGCGATCGAACACGTCGGCCGTGACGCCCAGCGCGTGCGGATCGCCGATCTCGACGAGCGATTCTTCGGCGTCGGGCTCGACGCTCATTCCGATGGCGGCGCGCAGCCCGAGGATCGTTCCCGGGATCGGAGCGCGCAGTGTCACTTCGCCCCGCGTCCCGCGACCCACGATCGCGACCTGGGCTCGGAGGCGTGCGAGGTCGATCTCGAGCTCCGAGACCCTCAGGTCCGCCTCGCGTCGCTCGCGCTCGGTGCCCACGCCGTGCTCGAGCATGTCCGCCGTGCGTCGCGCCTCGGCGAGCGCGGCCTCGAGCTGGGCGTGAGCTGCGGAAAGCTCCGCGCGCGTCGCGGCGGCGTCGGGTGAGCTGAGCACGACGAGCGGATCGCCGACGGCCACGACGTCCCCGATGCGAACGCGGAGCTGCGTGACGCGTCCCGCGACCGGCGAGCCGATCTCCGCGATCGATCCGTCACGATAGGCGACGCGCGCGGGGGCACGGAGCACCGACACGCCATGACCGATGACGACCGGCTCGACCTGGACGAACGCCAGCCCCGCCTCCGAGACCTGCACGACACCGGGTGCGACCAGCGTCACCGCGTCCGAGGGCGCGCCGTCCTCGTCGCCGCCGCTCTCGGCCGCGCTCGTCCCTCCGCACGCTGCGCAGGCCACGACGAGTCCGCCGCAAGCCCAGCGGGAGATCCAGCGGAACGACGAGGACACGAAGGAAAGGAGAAAAAAGAGGTGTACCAACATGACCGCGCGCGCGGCCGCTTACCAGCAATCGCCGCGCCGGTCTCGAAAGCCTTCGTCGGACGGGCCGGGCTTCTCGTGCGGCGTTGCGAAATGCAACGCTCTCGTTGCGCGCTGCAACGCTGGTGGATCTCGGCCACGCGTGGCAGCGTGGTTCCGTGTCGCTCTCGGCCCGCTTCACGACCGCGCTCTCGCTGATGGCGCTCGTGTTGTTCGGTGCGTTCGGGTCCTGGCAGGTGCAGACCGAAGAGCACCAGCTCCGCCGCGCCGCGCGCCACGACACACACCTGCTCGGGCGCAGCCTGCAAGTCAGCTTCGAGAACGCGCTGCGCGACAGGCAGTCGGAGGACGTTCAGGAGACGCTGAGCGCGCTCGAGCGCATCGATCCCACCGTCGATGTCTTCGTCTACGACGCGGCTGGAGCGCGGGTCGCAGCCTCGACCGGTGCCGTCGAGCGCACACACTGGACAGGCGCTCCGCCCGCGCACGCGCTGCTCCAGTTCGTCGACGAGCCTGCACCTGGCTACGTCGAGCTGCGTCTGCCGCTTCGCATCACGCGCGAGGAGCGTTCCGCCACGCTCGTGTTGATTCGCCCCTTGGGCGACATGCGCGCGGATCTCGCCGCCACCCGGATGAGCGTCGCCGCGACGGTCACGGGTTTCGTGCTCCTGGTCGCGTTGATCACGATGCTGCTCTCGCGCCTGCTCGTCGGCCAGCCGCTCGCCGAGATGGCGCGCCTGATGCGGCGCGTGCGTGCGGGTGATCTCTCACCTGCCGCAGCACCACGGCGCGACGACGAGGTCGGCCAGACGCTGAGAGAGTTCGAGGCGCTGGTCGGCGCGCTGCGCGAGACACGCGTGGGCCTCGAGGCCGAGACGGAGGCGCGTCGCCGCGTCGAAGGTCAGCTCCGTGAGCTCGACAAGATGCGAGCGGTTGCGCAGCTCGCCGCCGGGCTCGCGCACGAGATCGGCTCGCCGCTCCAGATCCTCGAGGGCCGGCTGGCCGCGCTCACCACCAAGGCCGATGACGCGGCCGAGACCCGGCGCGTGACCCGCATCCTGCTCGAGCAGACGCAGCGCATCACGCGCATCGTCATGCGCTTGAAGGAGCTCGCGCGGCGGCGTCCGCTCGCGCTCGAGCGCTTCGATGCGCTCGAGCCGGTGCGGACCGTCGTGGATCTGCTCGAGGGTGAGGCCCGTCGGCGCGGGGTCGAGCTGGTGCTCGTCGATGCGCCCGACCTCCCGCAGGTCGAGGGCGACTCGGACGCCGTGCAGCAGGTGATCCTGAACTTGGTGCGCAACGCCTTCGACGCGACGGCGCGCGGCGGGCGCGTCCAAGTCACGCTGGCACGAACCAAGCTTCAGCGGGCGGGCAGGGCGCCGGGTGATGCATTGCGCATCACGGTCTCCGACAACGGACGAGGAATGGATCGGGACACGAGCGAGCACGCGTTCGAGCCTTTTTTCACGACGCGCGAGGCGACGGGCGGCACCGGCCTCGGCCTGGCGGTCGTGAAGGGCATCGTCGACGAGCTCGACGCGCAGATCGCGTTGGACTCGGAGCTCGGACGTGGGACGAGCGTGGTCCTCGACATTCCCGCGTCGAGCGCCGCCGAGGAGCTCGCCGATGCCGGAGAGTAGGCGCGTCCTCTTGGTCGACGACGATCCGGGCGTCGTCGACTGGCTCACCGAGGAGCTCAGCGAGCGCGGGTTCACGGTGGAGGGCGTCACCTCGCCGACCAAGGCGCTCGCGCGCGTCAGCGAGCAGGCCTTCGACGTCGTCGTGTCCGACATCGAGATGCCGGAGATGCGCGGCATCGATCTCGTGCGGGCGATCCACGAGAAGCGGCCGACCCAGCTCGTGCTCCTCATCACGGCGTTCGGCTCCATCGAGCTCGCGATGAACTGCGTGCGCGCCGGCGCCGCCGACTTCATCGCCAAGCCCTTTCCGATCCAGATTCTCGCCGCAGCGATCGATCGCACGCTGCGTGATCGCGCGATGAAGCGGCAGGTGGTCCGGCTCCGCTCGAGTCTGACGGAGCCCTCGGGCTCGGCGCTGGTCGCGCGGAGTCCAGCGATGCAACGCGTGCTCGAGACCGTGCAGCGTGTCGCGGGGAGCTCGTCGACCGTGCTGCTCACGGGAGAAACGGGCGTCGGCAAGACGCTGGTCGCCGGAACCATCCATGCCCAGAGCCCACGCCGCGAGAAGCGCTTCGTGCAGATCAACTGCGCGGCGATGCCGGGGGGCCTCGTGGAGGCCGAGCTCTTCGGCGTGCGCAAAGGTGCGTTCACCGATGCGCGCGAGAGTCGCGACGGACTCTTCGTCCACGCGGACGGTGGCACGCTGCTTCTCGACGAGGTCGGCGAGATGGCGCTCGACGTGCAGCCGAAGCTCCTGATCTGCCTCGAGACCGGATCGTTCCGACCGCTCGGTGCGCGTGACGAGGTGCACGTCGACGTGCGCCTCATCGCAGCGACCAACCAGCCGCTCGAGCACGCGCTGCGTGACAAGCGGCTCCGCGCGGACCTCTACCATCGGCTCAACGTGATCGGGATCGACATCCCTCCGCTGCGCGAGCGCGTCGAGGAGATCCCCTTCCTCGTCGACGAGTGGCTGCGTCGGCTCGCGCCGCGCGCGGGCCGCGCGCTGAAGGGCGTCACCGACGAGGCGATGCGCTGGCTCCGTGCGCAGCCCTGGCCGGGCAACGTTCGTGAGCTCGCCAACGTCCTCGAGCGGGCCGTGATGCTGAGTGACCACGACGTCCTCGTGCTCGAGGACTTCGTCTCCGGTCGCGGCGAGGCGGATGCGGAGAAGAGCTTCCTCGAGACCGCGGTCAGCGACGGCCTCCCTCTCGACGAGGTCGAGCGTCGCTACATCGAGCTCGTCCTCGAGCGCGCCGGTGGCAACAAAGCCAAGGCCGCACGCATCCTCGGCGTCGACCGAACCACGCTCTACCGGCGTCGCGCCGGCGAGAGCTGAAGGGCTGACCGGAAACCCGGTCAGAACCCTTCACAGATCTCAAGTTCCAGCGTGAAAACGCTGGAACAGGACAAGGTCCGACCGGTTTCCGGTCA
>JAYVCF010000014.1:0-11279 GCA_043750095.1 Deltaproteobacteria bacterium | reverse complement strand
GGTCGAGAGCTGCACGACGGGATCGTACGGCAACCCGGCCATCGCGTAGTAGCCCGCACCGCTGGCCTTGCGCAGGAGCACCGTGAACATGGGCGTGGTGTTGGTGCTGTTCGTGTAGATGAGGCTCGAGCCGTAGGCGAGCAGGCCCTGTCGCTCGGCCTCCGCGCCGATGTCGAAGCCGGAGATGTCCTGGAGCCAGACGAGCGGGATGCCGTCGGCGTTGCAGGCGCGGCTGAACGCGGCGAGCTTGGCGATGCCACCGCGATAGAGGATCGCCGCCGGACGATCGGCGTCGGGCGACTCGGGATCGCCGACGAGGCCCTGCCGGTTGATCACGAACCCGCAGTACAAGCCGCCGACGCGACCCACGCCGCACACGATCTCTTCGCCGACCTCCGGCATGCACTCCCAGAAGAGCGACTGATCGACCAGGCGCGCCAGCACCTCGAGCGCGTCGTAGCTCTCGCGGTGATCGACGGGCAAGACGCCCGTGAGCTCGAGCGTGGGGAAGCGCGGCTCCATCGCGCCCATGCCGTGGCGATGAAACGCCGCGCCGCTCGAGGGCAGCGATCGGATCTCGCGGCGCACGCAGGTGAGCAGCGCATCGTCGTCGGGGACGCGCACGTCCGCGCAGCCGCTCTGGTGCACGTGGACCTCGGGGCCGCCGATGTCGAGCGACGTGAGCTTCTGGCTCTTGGCGCCTTTGATGAGCGCGGCGCCCGCGATCACCATGTACGCCTGCTCGGTCATGTACACGCGGTCGCTGATGATGGGCATGTAGCCGCCCCCCGCGATGCAGTCGCCGAACACGCCCGCGATCTGCGGCACGCCTGCGTCGCTGAGCAGCGCGTTCACCTTGAAGATGTGCCCCGCGCCGCGCGCGCCGGGGAAGCTCTTGCTCTGCTCGGGGAGGAACAGGCCCGAGCAATCCACGAGATAGACGGTCGGCAGGCGAAGCCGGAGCGCGATCTGCTGCGCGCGCTGGATCTTCTCGGGCGTGCGGGGCCACCAGGAGCCCGAGGCCACCGTGTTGTCGTTGGCGATCACCACGCACCAGCGGTCCTCGATGCGCGCGAGGCAGGTGACGACGCCGGCGCCCGGTGACTTCAGCTTCTCGGGCCCGAACTCCTCGCCCTCGTTCACGAACGTGCCGACCTCGAAGGTGCGCGTTCCTGGATCGCAGAGCTTGGTCACGCGCTCGCGCGCCGTGAGCTTGCCCTTCTTGTGCACGCGCTCGACGTACTTCGCGCCCCAGCCGGCCTCCACCTCGGCGCGGCGCAAGCGCAGGTCGTCCTCGCGCGCGGCGAGCTCCTCGCGATGCGAGGTGAACGCGCGGTCGTCGAGCACTTCGGCGCGCGGCCGACCGATCGGAGCCAAGGGGACGTGCGTCATCGGGACAGCCGGTTTACCCAACTCGGCGCGACGAAGCCACCTCGGAGGTCGAGGGCGACGGCCTCGGAGCGCCAGGTCACGGCCAGCCCGGGATCTTTCGCGTGTCGTGCTTGCTCGCGCGGAACTCGGCGCTGGCGAGCACCCGCTGGTGCATGGGGATCGTGGTCTTCACGCCCTCGACCTTCATCGCAGAGAGCGCGCGCAGCATGCGATCGATCGCTTCGTCGCGCGTGTCGGCGTGGACGATGAGCTTGCAGATCAAGGAGTCGTAGAAGGGCGGGACCACGTAGCCGTCGCTCACGTGCGTGTCGACGCGCACCTTGCCGCCTTCGTCCGGTGGACGAACGAACTTCGTGATCGTGCCTGGCGAAGGACGGAATCCCTCGCTCGGGTCCTCGGCGTTGATGCGGCACTCGATCGCGTGGCCGCGCAGCACGACGTCGCTCTGCTGCACCGACAAGCGTTGGCCGGCGGCGACGCGGATCATCTCGCTCATGAGATCGAGGCCGCTGCGCATCTCGCTCACGGGGTGCTCGACCTGGAGGCGCGTGTTCATCTCCATGAAGCGCAGGACGCCGGCTCCATCCATCAAGAGCTCCATCGTGCCCGCGCCGACGTAGCCGATCTTCGTCACGAGCCGCACGGCCGCGTCGAAGGTGCGGGCGCGCTCCTCGTCGCCCAAGAGCGGGCAGGGCGACTCCTCGATGAGCTTCTGGTGGTTGCGCTGCACGCTGCAGTCGCGCTCGCCCACGTGGATCGCGTGGCCGTAGCGGTCGGCCATCAGCTGCACCTCCACGTGGCGGCCGCCCTCGATCAGCTTCTCCATGTACACGCGCGAGTCGCCGAACGCCGCGGTCGCCTCGGCGCGCGCGTCGTCGAAGGCCGCCTTCACTTCGTTGGACGCGCGCGCGATGCGCATGCCGCGACCGCCGCCGCCGCTCTCGGCCTTGAAGAGCACCGGGTAGCCCGTCGCGTCCGCGCACGCGAGCGCCGCAGCAGCATCGGCGAGGGGGCCGTCGCTTCCGGGGATGAGCGCGAGCCCCGCTGCCGCTGCGGTGCGCTTGGCGGGAGTCTTCTTCCCCATGAGCGCCATGGCCGCGGCGGGTGGCCCCACGAACGTGAGGCCGTGCTGCTCGCAGAGCATCGCGAACGCCGCGTTCTCGGAGAGGAACCCCCAGCCGGGATGCAGCGCCGTGCACCGGCTCTGCTTGGCCGCTTGCACCACGCGCTCCATGTCGAGGTAGCTCTGCGCTGCTCGACCTGGTCCGAGCACGACGACCTCGCGCCCGCTCAGGTAGCTCGCGCCCGCGTCCGCCTCCGATGCGGCGAAGACGGGGGTGATGCCCAGGCCATCACAGGCGCGTGCGATCCGCGCGGCGACCTCGCCGCGGTTGGCCACGAACAGTCTCTGGAACATCCAGCGAGCTCAGAACCGCGCGCCGAGGGCCACGCCCCCGCCGGTCGGCGAGAGGAGCGGGAGCACCTGGAGGCGTGCGGTCGTCTCGACGGGCTGCGCCGGGCGCTCCGTCGCGTAGAGGACGATGGCGGTGATGCCCGCGGCCGCGGCGACCGCGAACGCGAGGTCTGCCCCGAGCGCGAATGCCTCGCCATCGTTGGCAGCGCTTGCCGTCGGCATCGCATCGAAGTCGCTCTGCTTCGAGAGCGCGAGGAAGCCCAAGATCGTCCCGGTGACGAGCGCCACACCAGCGATGGCGGTGGTGACCCAGACGCCGAGCGAGGGATCGGCCGGCGGCGGCGTCTCCGCAGGTGCTTCGACTGGCTCGGTGGTGGTCGTGTCGGCTTCGTCGCTACCGAACACGTCGTCTTCGCTCTCCATCGTCGTCGCGGTGTCTTCGGTGCTCGTGGTGGCCACCTGCGCGACGAGCGCGAGCTCGACGTCGACCTGGTGGCCGGCGCTCACGATGACCTGGCGCGTGACCGGCTCGTGACCGGCGAGTGTGACGCGGAGCTCGTGAACGCCTGCGCCGATCCGCGTCTCGGCCGTGCCGGTGCCGATCGCGTGACCGTCGAGCTCGATCGCCGCGCCCGCAGGCGTGCAGGCCACGTGAACCGTGCCGGTGGTCGCCGCGGGAAGTGCCGCGATGCGCGCCTCGATCGCCGCGCGATCAGGCGCGTCCACGCGCAGAATCAGGTAGCGCTCGAGCGTGAGGCGCGCCTCTTCACGCTGGCCGAGCTGTTCTTGCGCCGACGCGACGCCGAGGAGCACGACCGGGTTCGGCACCTGTCGGAACGCGCCGTTGAAGGCGTCGAGCGCTTCTTGATAGTGGTGCGCCGCGAACTCGGTCTGACCTTGCGTGTAGAGCAGGCGAGCCTGCGCGCGCTGGTCCGTGCTCGGCTCTTGCGCCGAAGCGATCGCGGGGCCCACGAGGATGGCGAGCACGAGGAGCGTCGTAGACGCGATCACCAGCGAAGAAGGGGCTCTCATGCGCGTGCCTCTCATGGGGATGGTTGCCTTCGGACTCTCAGGCGGTCTGTTCGACTCGGAGAAGCTGCTGACCGATGAAGAGGTAGTCGCCGTGCGCGAGCTCGCGCTCGCCGCGGATGCGTACGTACGTGCCGTTGCGCGAGCCGAGATCGTGGAGCTGGAAGGCTCCGTCCGAGCCGAGGTCCACGCGCGCGTGGCGGCCGCTCATGTAGATGTCGTCGGGGAAGTTCATCTCGCTGTCTTCGCGGCCGACCTGAACGGTGGTCTCGCGAGCACAGTAGACCATGCCCTCGGCACCGCCGCGGAGGATCTGCACGAGGCGGAACGGGCTCGGGCGCTTCGGCGAGGAGTAGAAGTACGTCTGGTCGCCGTCGGGTCCGGAGGTGTCCTTCGGCGTGCCCTCGAGGCGGAACACCTGCTCGCCGCACAGGAACACGTCGCCCGGCGCGAGCGGCACCGGCTGGCGGACGCGCACGAAGACGCCGTTGACCGAGCCCTCGTCGCGGACCACGAGCTTCTCACCGCGGTAGATGAAGTTCGCGTGGCGGTTGCTGATCCAGGTGTCGTTCGGGAACGGGATCTGCGCGTCGGTGCGCCCCGTCATGTGCTCGGTGCCCTGCAGCAGGTACGAGAGCCCGTCGGCGCCGTCGGTGCCGCGGATCAGGATGAGGCGCGCCTTGCCGGGCGCCTGCATGCTGCCGAAGAAGTCGACCTGCCGCTCGAGGATCGCGTCGGGCACCGTGGTGCCGCATGCGCCGCAGAACTTGTGGCCCGGGGGCACCGGCGAGCTGCACTCCTTGCATACGTAGTAGCGGTTCTGCTCCATCGGATCCTCCTGGGCGGGCGTGGCGACCGTAGAGACGAGGGTCGCGGAAACATCGGGTAGCTGGCTCTTGGTCTGAGTCGGAACCGGGGCAGGGGCGGCCGCGGCGGTCGCGGGGCCCGGAGACGGCGAGAACGAGGAGATCGCGTTGCCGCAAATCGGGCACCGCGGCGCGCTCATCGGACAGAACGTGTCGCACTGGCCACACGCGATACCGATGAGCTCGTCCATGGTGTCGACACGGGGAGGGCGATGACGCGCTCCGACCACGTTTGTAGGCGAAAGTGCGCCGTCCCGTCAACGAAGGGCGACACCGCGACGTTCGAGGGCTGCCGTTGCGGCCGCCCGGACTTGCTCCTCGGGGTCGGCGTCGGCCGCGGTTCGAAGCGCGGAGAGGCCCACCTCGCCGGTCCGCGCGCCGAGCGCCTGGGCCGCCGCCTCGCGCACGAAGGCGAAAGCGTCGCTCGCCAGGGCCGAGACCAGCGCCGCCTCACCGCCCTCGGGGACACGGGCGAGCGCCCGGGCGGCTCCGAGGCGCGAGACCCAGTCGGCCGACCCGCCCAGGATCGCCGCGAGCGGAACCGCCAGCCCGGGCGCGATCGCCGGACGTGCGCCGAGGCCCTCGAGCGCCGCGCGCACGACGTCGCGGCTCGCGTCGCCCAGCAGTGCCTCGAGGCGAGGATCGTTGGCCCGCAGTGCCGCGAGCAGACGCGCGACCGCGGTGCGCACCTCGGCGTCGCTGGCGGCCGCGGGGAGCGCGGTGATCAGCGCATCGCTCGTCGCCTCGAAGAGCGGCGCGGACACCGTGCCCTCGAACGCCGACAGCGCGAGGTGCCCTTCGCGTGCTGCCAGCGCGCGAAGCGTCGGCCCGGGCGTCGGCGACTCGAGTCCGTCTCGCGCGGCGCGTGCGAGTGCCTGAGCGAGCGCGTCCGTCGGTGCGCGACGAGGCGCGAGATCGATCGCGCGGAGCGCGAGCGCGACCGGTGTCTCGCCGGCCCCGGGCTCGGGCCACGCGGTGCGCAGGTCGGTCGCGGCGTGACGGGCGGCGCGCATGGCGCTCGACGCGTCGAGCGAGCCGAGCAGCGCATGCGCGACGAGCGCGGCGTTGCCGCACGTGAGCATCGCGACCGCGCGCGACGATCCGCCCGCGTCCGCGAGCGCCGTGCAGTCGGCGGCGCTCGGCGGGTGTTCGAGTCCCGCGAGCGCGACCACGAACGCCGCGCGTCGCGCGGTTCCCGCCTGATGCGCCAGCGATCGCGAGAGGATCGCGACCTCGCCCGAGCCGCCCTCGTGCACGAGACCGAGCGCGGCGAGCGCGGCCACGTCGGAGTCGGTCGCGGCGAGCAGCTCGAGCGCGCGGGTCGCCTCGGTCCCACCCACGCGCGCGAGGCCCCACGTCGCCACCCGTGCGCGCTGCGCGTCGGATCCCTGCGCGATCGACGCCAGCCGGGGCACGAGGCTCGGCGTGGCGACGCGCGCGGCGGCGAGGAGCGCATCGAGGCCGAGGGCCCCCTCACCATGGGTCTCGGAAGCCGCGAGGAGCGCAGGAGCCGCGGCCTCGATGCGCGCCGTCGACAGGATCGTGAGCGCGGTGCGCTGCTCGCTCGGGTCCGACGATGCCAGCGCACGCAGCAGCACACCGAGCCCGCGCGAGGCGATGCGATGCACGTCGGCTCGGGCGGCGCGCGCTCCCTCGTCGTCGCCCTCCGCGCGAGGCAGGAGCGGGCCGATGATCACGTCGATCACGGCCAAGGCGGCGCGCGCGAGGATCGGTCGATCGTAGCTGGCGAGCGCGAGCGTGAGCAGCCGGTCGAGCAGCGGCTCGGCGCTTCCTCGCGCGAGCTCGATCTCGAGCGAGGCGTCGATCGCGCGCGAGACGAGGTCGTCGTCCGGGCTCTCGGCGATCACCCGCGCGTAGAGGGCGTCGGCAGCCTCGGGGTCACCGCTCTCGCGCGTGAGCTCTGCGAGCGTGAGCGCCACGTCGTGGAGATCCGCGTCGAGCGCGAGCGCGCGACGATAGCTCGCCATCGCAGCCTCGGACTCGCGCCGTCGTCGATGGAGGTCACCGAGGCGGACGTGGCCGTGCGCATCGTCGGGCGCGAGGGCGAGCGCACGCTCGGCATATCGGATCGCGTCGTCGTCACGATAGAGCGCGAGCGCGTCCTCCGACATGCGCGCGAGGTAGCCCGCGGCGCGCGGCGGATCGACTCGCGCGGCTTGGTCGAGCGCCTCGATCGCGCCCGCGAGGTCTCCGCGCAGCGCTCGAACGCGCTCGAGCGTCGTCCAGCCCTCGACGTCGTCGGGCGCGAGGGTCGAGAGACGGACGAGCACATCCTCCGCGCGCGCGAGGGCACCGCTGCGTCGCAGCGCCTCGGCGAGCAGCGCTCCCGCGTCGAGGTCGGGTGGCGACGCGGCGAAGCGGGTCGCGAGCGCCTCGATGTGCCGATCCAGCGTGCGGCGACGCGCCCAGATCGAGACCAGCCCCGCGCGCGCCTCTCGCTCGAGCAGCGGGTCGCCTGCCGAGAGCACCACGAGTCGCGTGGCGAGGGGCTCGGCGTCGGCGTCTCGCCCCGCGCGGACGAGCACCTCGGCGAGATGTCCGATCGTCGCGCGATCGTCGGGCGCGAGCCGCAGCGCCTCGCCGAGCTCGGCACGCGCGTCGTCGAGGAGGTCGTGATCGGCCAGCGTCATTCCGAGGCGATCGTGGCCGGCGGCGGTGTCGTCGAGCGCGATCATCTGATGGAACGCCGCGAGCGCGCCTGTGCGATCTCCGCGCGCGAGCAGCAGGTCGCCGACGAGCGCGTGGTGCTCCGGGTCGCTCGGCTCGAGGCGCACGAGCGTCTGCGCCTCCGCGAGCGCGCGCGTCTCGTCGTCCCAGCGCGCGAACACCTCCGCCAGGCGCTGATGGAGGCGAACGTCCCGAGGTCGCGCGGCGGATGCCGAGGTCAGCAGCGCGATCGCGTCGTCGTGTCGCCCCGTCTCGACCAGGAGCGAGGCGGCCTCGACGAGACGGTCCGGCTCGTCCGGCGTGGCGCGCCAGAGCGACTCGAGCGCGCTCGCAGCCTCGTCCACGCGACCCATCCGCAGGAGCACGTGGGCGCGTCGCTCGCGCAGCCCCGCATCGCGCGGTCGCGCGCGGATCGCATGGTCGTACGCGGCCAGCGCGGCGTCGTCGTGCCCGCGCTCGTCTTCGAGCCGAGCGAGCAGCGCGAGCGCTTCGAGGGCGTGCTCGTGGCCGAGCTGAGCGGCGAGCACATCGAGCGTGTTCGCCTGGCGATGCGCTTCGTACGCGAGCTCGTACGTCTCGACGCGCAGTCCACCCCGCGCGGCCCGGAGCACCACGTCGAGCGATCGCAGTGCCTCGCTCGTGGCCCCGAGGGCGATCTCCGCTCGGGCACGCTCGAGTCGAACGGGCACGAGCGCCCGTGGGTCCCCGGCGACGCGGAGCTCGATCGCGTCGAGGGCCGCGAGGGCGGCCTCCGCGTGTTGGTGAGCGAGCCACGCGCGCGGCAGCTCGAGCCCTCGCTCGACGCTCGCGTGCGCGCCCGCCAGCTGCGCATCGAGCGCGCCAGCGGCCTCGACGTCGCCGAGCAACACGAGGACGTCGAGCTCTTCGTGCGCGAGCACGTCCGACGCCGGGGCTCGTGCGTGCGCGCGCGCTCGCTCGTAGGCGACGCGCGCGGCGGGCAGCGCTCCGGCTTCGCGCTCCGTCCGGGCGAGCTCGGCCTCGCCGATCGGATCGTCGGGATGGGCACTGATGATCTCGCCGTAGAGCGCGCGCGCCTCGTCCGCGCGTCCCGCACGGCGCGCGACATACGCGAGCACCATGCGCGGCACGATCGCGCTCGCATCGCTGGCAGCCGCGGCGCGCATCTCCGTCGTGAGCGGGTCCGTCGAGCCGTCGCGCTCGGTCGCCAGCGTCACCCAGCGCGCGAGCGCGAACGTCTCGCTCGGATCACGCATGACCATGGCGCGGTAGCGATCGAGGAGTCGGCTCGCCGGCGCGCTCGGCGCGTGCGCGTGACGCCCCCGCGGGCCGTGAGCGCGCGCTGGGTGGTGGTCCGGACGCGCGAGCGACCAGTCGTCGTCCTGGGCGAGCGCGAGCGTCCCGGTGAGGATCACCGCGGAGGCCACGAGCCAGAAGGCAGCGCGCATCACTTCGAAGTGTGGCGCGTCACGCGCCGCTCGCCATCTCCACGGCTGGGGTCACCGACAAAAATTGCCGACGCAGGTCAAGCCCGCAGGGCAGTCCGTGCTCAGCCCGCAGGCGGCATGGCACGTCGTGCCCGGTGTCGTTCCGGTTCCATCGTCGAAGCACATGTGCGTGACGAGGCCGTTGTCGATGGTGGCGCCCAGCTGCGGGCAGTCGCTGTCCGCGGTGCACGGCATGCGAGCGACGGCGGCGCGATACGCGGTGCACGAGGACGCGAAGGGCGAGCAGATGCCCGAGCTGCACGTGAACCCCTGATCCGAGCAGGCCGCGGCCAAGCAGCCGGGCAAGCAGACGCGCTCGTTGGCGTCGGTCCCGGTGCGGCGCACGCAGGACAGGCCCGACGGGCAGTCGGCGGTGACGTTGCACGCCGCGCAGATGGCAGGCGCGAACGCGGCGCACGAGCCTCGTCCGACGTTGCACACCGGCATGGCACCGCTGCACTCGTCGCGGTTCGTCGCGTCGCATTGCACGCACCTCGTGACGTCGGCACGGCAGACCGGCGTCGGGGTCATGCAGGCGAGCATGACGCAGGGGCCTCCGTCGATGCCGACGTCGTGCGGGGCGGTGCCGCCGTCGGTCGTCCGCGCCACGCAGACGCCCGCGCTGCACATCTCGCGCGACGAGCACGGATGCGTCATGTCGCAGCCTGCGTAGCAGCGCCCTTGCAGACACATCTGCCCGCTCGGGCACGCCTCGGTGTCGGAGCAGTGGACGCCGGCATCGTGTGGCGGGAGGGGGAAGGTCGGGACCGACGAGCAGCCCATCGTCGCGAGTGCGAGCGTCGTAGATGCGATGACTACGCTGCTGCGCCGAGCCAAGAGCAACATGGCGCGAGACTAACACAGAGGTGCGGGCGTTCCGCGCGATCGCGGGTACAGTGGCGCCGATGTCTCGGTTCCACGTCGGCGCGGTGCTCGATCGCGTCCCGTCTGCGCGTTACTTCGAGGGCGTCTCGCACCTCGAGCTCGTGCTCCACGGCACCCCGCGAACGGTCACCGCGAAGAAGATTCGCGCGAGTCTTCCGAGCGGCGCGACGCTCGCCGTGCAGCTCCCGAGCGAGATCGTTCGCGGCGCGCGCGGCACGCTTCGACACGAAGACGACGCGCCCGTGGCCGACCTGCTGGTGGCGATCGCGGCGCTCGCACCGCGCTTCCTCGTGCTCGTGACCGGGGTCGAGCTCACGCCGGGTCCGCGCGATCGCGAGGCGCTTACCGCGTTCGCCGAGCGGCTCCGTCAGGCCGAGGCGCCGCCGCTCGTCTGGCAAGCGGGAGGTCCGTGGGAGGTCGAGCAGGCGGTTCGGTTCGCGCAGCGCATCGGCGTCGTGCCGGCGATCGATCCACTCCAGCCGGTGCCGTTCGAGGGTCCGGTCGCGTACACGCGCGTGCGCGCCATCGGGGTTCACGCGCGGCTCGGAGACGGGACGCTGGCGCGCATCGCAGAAGCGCTCCTCGAGATCGGCGCGGCCGACACGTTCGTCGTGCTCGAAGCGGGAGAAGGGCCCAAGCGCGCGCGTCGGCTCGCGCAGATCCTCGCGGGCGAGAGCGCAGGCGATGGCGAGGACGAGAGCCCGCCCGCGTCCGACGGCGACGGCGGCGACGACGACGAGTGAAGGTGGCGGACCCGGCGGACGAGCGCGCGCCGGCTCTGCCCTCGCCAGAGGTCCTCGCAGTCCTGCGCGGCGCGCGCGTGCGGCGCGTGGACGTGCCCGAGCCGGACCTCGTGGCGATCACGCTGCTGATCGATCGGACGACGGCCACGTTGATCGTGTCCGTGTCCGAGTCGGAGCCGGGGCTGGGTCTGGTCGACGAGAGGCCGCGTGGTGAGCCGGCGGCGAGCTTCGCGCAGCTCCTGCGCAAGCACCTCTCGGGCGCGACGATCGAGGGTGTCTCGAGCCCGGGTCAGGGCGAGGTGCGCTTCGTGTTCCGCCGCGACGATCAGGTGATGACGCTCCACGCGAGCGTGCGGCGCCGAGCGGGAGGTGTCGTGCTCGTCGATGCGAGTGAGCGGCGACTGGGAGGCGCACCGCACGGGGTCACCTCGGTGGGCGAGACGCCGAGGGCGGGGCCCGATCCGAGCGAGTGGCCGCGCGATCTGGACGAGCTGCGCGTCGCAGGTCGCGCGCTCCTCGCGCGCCGCTCGGGCGCCGACGATCACGACCACCACGCCGAGCTTCGGCGGACGCTCGTGCGCGCGCGCGCCCGCGTCGCCCGTCGCGTGGCGGCCATCGAGAGCGACCATGCGAAGGCCGAGGTCACGCCGCGTCTGCGCGCGGACGGGACGCTGCTTCTCTCGTCACTCGGAGCGGTCGCGCCGCGTGCGAGCGAGGTCAGCCTCGTCGACCCCGCGACGGGCGTCGAGCGGCGCATCACGCTCGATCCCGCGCAGAGCGGAGCCCAGAACGCAGA
>JAYVCF010000013.1:0-30004 GCA_043750095.1 Deltaproteobacteria bacterium | reverse complement strand
GACGATCGCTCCGTTCGCGCGCATGACAGGCGAGGCGAGGAGCGTGAGCGCCACGGCGATCGCGGCCCAGGCGACCCCGCTCAAGTCGACGCGACCCGGAGCTGAAGCGATCGGCTGGTCGACGCGTGTCGGCCAAGCCGCGTCGATGCGTGCTTGGATTTCCGGATCGTGTCCGTCGTATCGGACCGCGCGGCAGCAGCTCACGCGCACCGCGTTGATCGCCTGCTCGACCTCTTCGGGGGTCTCGGGCTGCTTCTTGAAGTAGCAGTGGTAGCCCGGCTCCTCGTGCGACATCAGTGTCGGCGCCTCGTGCTCCGGCGCTCCGCACGCGATGCAGTTCCCGCCCTCGACGTAGAACGGCCCCGCCACGTTGAGGTGAAAGCGCTTCCGAGCCACCCTTAGATCCTACGCTCAGAGAGGCCTGGGCGGAGTTCCTTACCTATGGTAAGGAATCAGAATGTCAACGCTCACCTCCAAGGGTCAGGTCACCATCCCGATGACCATCCGGAAGCGGCTCTCGCTGGAAGCGGGCGATGAGCTTCGCTGGACGATGCGCGCGGACGGAGTCGTGGAGATTCGGCGTGAGGATGCCACTCCGCTGAGCGCGCTCGCGGGCATGCTCAGGCGGCCCAAGCAGCGCGTGATGTCGGTGAGCGAGATGGATGCGGCCATCGAGCGGACGGTGGCGAGCCGAAACCGGCCCACGGGCAAGCGTGCGCGTCGTCGCTGACACCAACGTCGTGGTCCGCTTCCTCGTCGCCGACGACGCGAAGCAACACCTCGCTGTCGTCCGGCGCCTCGAAGCGATCCGCCGCGCGGGCGGTACGGTGCTCTTGCCGACGCTCGTCATCGCCGAGACCAGTTGGGTGCTTGCGACCGCGTATGGGCGCGGGCGTGCCGAGATCCAGACGGCCATCGGGGCGTTGGTCAGGACCGCGCCTTTCGTGGCGGAAGACCGCCCGCTCGTCGACGCCGCGCTGGCGGAGAACGGGCCCGCCGGGATCGCGGACTATTTGGTGCTGGCCTACGCGCGTCGCGAGGGCGCGGCCGTGCTCTCGTTCGACGCGAAGCTCCTCCGCGAGTCGGACGTCGAGAAGCCCTGACGCAGACAGCGCACCGCCAGCGCGCACGCCCCCGCCGCGCGCAAGCAAGAAGAAACCAAGGTCCGGCTGCGACGCGCGCGACGAGGCACGTATTCATCGGGCCGCTCGATGAGGCACGATCCGCGTCATGGTAGCTCGGAACAAGCTCACTCACGTCGATGCGCGCGGCCGAGCACGCATGGTCGACGTCGGGGAGAAGCAGATCAGCGCACGCTCTGCGGTGGCCGAAGCGGTGGTCCGAATGCTCCCCGCGACGCTGTCTGCGCTGCGCGACGAGCGCACGCCGAAGGGTGACGTGCTCGCGGCGGTGCGGCTCGCCGGCATCGCTGGTGCGAAGCGCTGCGCGGAGCTGATCCCTCTCTGCCACGCGATCCCGATCGATGCGGTGACGATCGACGTCGAGCTCGGAGAGCTGGACTCGGTGCGCATCGTCGCCACGGCCCGTACGCACGCGCGCACGGGCATCGAGATGGAAGCACTCACGGCCGCGAGCATCGCGGCGCTCACGCTCTACGACATGCTCAAAGCGATCGATCGCGGCATGGAGATCGAGCGCCTGCGCTTGCTCGAGAAGACCGGCGGGCGCAGCGGCGACTTCAAGCGCGACGACGCAGCAGGCGCCGAAGCAGCGCGAGGTCGTCCGCGCCGAGCTCGCCGCTGATCGCGAGGACTGCGAGCGAGGCCAGCGCGCCCAGCACGAGCGCGCCGAGCGAGTCGAAGCGGCCCGCGTGAGGGACGAAGTGCGCCGTCGCGAACCCCGCCGCGCCCGCGAGCGATGCACGCGCGTAAGAAGGCCAGGGCAGGGCCGCGGCTCCGAAGCGCCGCGCGACCAGCACCAGCACGATCGCGAGCGCGACCACGCAGCCTGCTGCGGCACCCGTCGCGGCCGCGACTCGCACGGGCCCCTGGTAGCCGGCCGCGTCGATGCCCACGATCGCGACGCCGACGGTGATCACCAAGCCGATGGCCGCGGACATCGCCACGACGAAAGGCGAGCCATCGCCCGAGATCGCCGTCGAGCCGACGACGAAGAGCGTGAAGGCGATCTGGCCGAGCGCGAGAATCGCGAGCGCGTCACCGCCGGGTGCGTAGCGCGCATCGAGCAAGACGCGGATCGCCGCGTCGCCTCCACCGGCGACGGGCGCAGCCAAGAGCACGAGCGCGATGGTCGCGAAGCGCAGCGCGCCACGCACGGCGTTTCGTGCGCCCTCGGCGTCGCCCAGCGATCGCGCGCGCGCCACCGTCGGAAACAGCACGAGCGTGACCGCGAGGATCAGCTGATACGGCACGAACGCCACCGACTGCGCCGCGCGATACAGGCCCGCTTCCAGGCTCGCCCGGCTCGCGGCATCGACGGCCGACGCGCCGTAGCCGAGCGCGATGGAGGCGACGCGCGACTTCAGGATCTCCACGTCGAGCTGCAGCAACCCATTGAGCAGAAGCTGATGGAGCGCGATCGCGAAGAAGAACGCGAGCCACGCACGCGTCGAGATCTCGGCCGGAGTCGTCCGCGAAGCGGACGCGACAGAATTGTGTCGGCCCGGCGAGCCGGGCACTCCGGTCGAGATCGTGCTTCCCCCCCGGCCAATTCCCACGAACGCGAGACCGACACACGCCATCACCAGCGCGGCCGTCGCGAAGCCCAGCGCCGCACCGAGCGCGCCGATCGCGAGCGCACCACCGACGAGCAAGCCCGTCGTGCGCACCAGCGTGAAGCTCGCATCGAGCCTCGCCTGACGCGCGAAGCGCTGCTGACCGTTCAGGTGGCCGATGGCCGTCGAATAGATCGCGTAGGCGATCGGCAGCACGCTCAGCGCGCGAAGGAGCGGCCCGACGAGCGGATCGTGCAGCACCGAAACCGCGATCACGTCGGCGAGCGCGGCCAACGCGAGGGAGAGCGAGCCGCCCATCGTGACCGCGAGCACCAATGAGCGCCGTAGGCTCTCGGGTGCGGACTCGCCCGCCTCGCTCGCGTGCTTGCTCGTCGTCTGCACGCACGCCTGCGTGAGCGTGTTCGTGAAGATCGCGAGCAGCGCGGTCGCAGCCGCATAGAGCCCGTATTCCTCCGGCGAGCGCAAGAGGCGCGGCAGCCCGAGCTGCACGGCGAGCCCGCCGATCACGAAGAACGCCTTCGCCGCGGTCATCAGGACGACGCCGCGCGCGCCGTCGGGGCTCGCCTTGTCTTCGGTCACCCGCTCACACCGACGTTGAAACGCACGAGCACCTCCCCGACACTCCCGCTGGTGCCGCGCGAGCGAACCCGAGAACAACGGAGCCTTCTCCGCAATCGCCTCGTGCTCGCGACGCTCTGGCTGCTCGCGGTCATCTTCCTAGGCGCCGGCGGCTTCGAGGCGATCGGCCAGGGCGAGTGGTCGTTCGGCGACTGCATCTACTTCACCATCATCACGCTCTCGACGGTCGGCTACTCGCACACACTCTCGCACTTCGAGGACCACGACTACGCGCGCGTGTGGACCGTGGGCCTCATCGTCCTCGGGTCCGGCACGCTCGTCTACTTCGTCTCCACCATCACGGCGTTCATCGTCGAGGGCGACCTCGGCGGCGCGCTCCGGAGAAACCGAATGAAGCAAGTCCTCGCGCGCCTCAAGAACCACATCATCGTCTGCGGTGCGGGCACGACGGGGATCCACGTCATCGAGGAGCTCATCCATTCCCACATTCCGTTCTGCACGATCGACAACAACGAGCAACGCCTCCTCGAGCTCGCCGAGCGCTTCGGACCCGACAAGTTCGCCTACGTGGTGGGCGACGCAGCCGACGACGAGTCCCTGAAGGACGCCGGAATCGAGCGCGCGCAAGGGATCGTCGCCGCGCTCTCCGAGGACAAGGACAACCTCTTCGTGACCATCACGGCCTCTGCGCTGAATCCACAGGCCCGCATCGTCGCCAAGGCGACGGAGGTCAGCTCGCGCGCGAAGATGATGCGCGCGGGCGCCAAGGCCGTCGTCTCGCCGACGCAGATCGGTGGGCTGCGGCTCGCGTCGGAGGCGATTCGCCCGACCGTGGTCGAGTTCATCGATCTGATGCTCCGAGATCCGAAGAAGAACCTGCGCATCGAAGAGGTCTCGTTCCCCGAGTCGAGCAGCCTCGTCGGCGCGCCGCTGAAGGACACCAATATTCGGCGCGAATCGAGGGTGCTCGTGATCGCCGTGCGAATGCCGGACGGACGCTACGAGTACAACCCCGAGCCCGAGTTCGTGCTCATGAGCGGCGCCACGCTGATCGTGCTCGCAGAGACCGCCGAGATGGCGCGCTTGCGCGAGGGAGTCGCGAGCGGCCGCATCAAGCGCGGATGATCTCCGTTGGGGGTTCAGGTCGCAGCGAAGAAGAAACGTGCGAGCTCGTCTTCGCGCGCTCGCGCGTCGCGCTCGCCGAGATCCATGAGGTCGCGCGCGAAGTCACCGTCGAAGAGCAGGTAGCTCACGAGGTCGGCGTCGGCGCCTTCGCCGATGTCGAGCAAGCGCAGGAGCGCACGGCCGAGGAGCTTGCCGAAGCGAGCGCGATTCGTCCGGAGGTGCACGGTCGCGAGGCGCCCGATGTCCTCGCTCGGGTGGATCGCGAGCGCGTGGATTCGCTCGCGCGGCGCGCGACCTTGTGCTGCGGCGCGCTCGTTCAGCTTGTCGACGAAGTCCGGCCCGTAGAGCGCGACGCCGTCGTCGAGCATGCGGTTCACGCGCTCGAGCTCGTAGAAGTCCGCGTTCACGTGATCGAGCAGGAACGCGTTCATCATCTTGCCGATGAGGAACGCGACGCCCGGAAACACCCCGGGCGCGAAGGCGGGAAGAGCGGGGGCGGTGGGCACCGTGTTGAGGCCGATCACGAGCACGCGACGCGCACCGAGATGGATCGCCGGTGACATCGGCGTGTTCAGGCGCAGGCCTCCATCGACGAAGAGCTCACCGTGCACGGGCACGGGCGGAAACAAGATGGGGATCGCCGCGCTCGCGAGCACGTGCTCGGGCCCGATGCGATCGGCGCGCACCACCATGCTCGGCGGCATGCCCATCGGCAGCGGCACCTCGGGCGCGCGATCGACGAAGCACCAGGGTCGGCCCGTCGCCACGTGCGTCGCGCTGATCGTGAGCGCGCGCAGGCGTCCGCGTCGGACGTTCCGCGCGAGATCGGCCCAGCGGAGGTTCTCGCCCACGATCTTGGCGAGCGGCGTCACGTCGAACACGCCCGCCCCGTCGGTGCCGCCCGAGAGAACGCGCGGGAGGCGTGCAGCCTGGCCCACGCCGAAGCCGAGAACGCGATCGAGGGCGAGGTCGCTCCAGAGCGTGCCGAGTCGCTGGATGCCAGCCGCGCTGTCGTGGACCACCGAAGCGAGAAACGCGCCGTTGATCGCACCGACGCTGGTGCCGCTGATGACGTCGAGGCGCGGCTCCCCGTGGCGCGCCTGAAACTCGCCGAAGAGATAGCGGAGGATGCCGGCCTCGTACGCGCCCCGCGCACCGCCGCCCGAGAGCACGATCGCGGCGAGGCCCCGATGCACGGACGGCGGCGGCAGGCTCGCGCGGCCGAAGGGCATCATGAGGGCGAGCTCGGGGCGTCGAGCTCCTCGCGGACCGCGCGCACGACGGGGCTCGCGAGATAGCGCTCACGCAGGTTCGGATCGCGGAGGTGCTCGGTGCGCGCGACCACGAAGCCCTCTGCGCGCAGCGCGAGCGCCGAGGCGCGAGTCCGATCCCCGAGGAGCCGTGCCGTGCGCGCCAGCCAACCGAGCACGCGTTCCCCTCGTTCCACGGGGCCTGATCGCGCCGATCGCTCTGCGTCGTCGAGCATCGCGAGCGCCTCGACGCGGCGGCCGAGCTCGGCGAACGCGAGCGCTTGGAGCGCCTTGCCGTGGAGCTCGTACACCGCAGTGCCGGCCGTGCGTGCGTAGCGAGCGGCTTCCTCCGCCGCGCCCGCAGCCTCTTCGTGCTCGCCGAGGCGCATGTGGATCTCCGCCCGCACGACGCGCTCGTGGGCGAGGTCGTTGGGATCGCCGAGCCGTGTCGCGATCCGCAGCGAGTCGTCGAGGACGCGCCGTGCTTCGTCCAGCTCCCCCGTTTGCTCGAGGAGGATCTCCGCGAGCGCCGCCAGCGTGTCCGTGCGCGCGGGGAGATCGTCGGCGCGATCGAAGACCTCGAGGGCCCGCCCGATCAGCTCGAGCGCGTGCTCGGTGTCGCCGAGCTCGCCATGCATCTGGCCGACGTTGCTGCACTTGCGTCCGACGTAGATGCGATCGCCGGCAGCCCGGTCGAGCACGATGCTCGCGCGGATGCACGCGATCGCATCCTCGAACGCGCCCTGGCTCCCGAGCGAGACGCCGATGAGATTGAGGGCGGAGGCCTGATGGCCTTTGTGCCCTTGGCGCCGTGCGATCGCGAGACCCTCGGCCGCCGACTCGACCGCACGATCGTAGCTGCCGTTGCGCCAGAGCAAGCTCGCCTTCTGCACGAGCGTCATGCCGCGCGCGCTGAGGTGCTCGTGATCGAGGCCCGCACGCGCGAGCGCACGATCGAACGCTTCGAGCGCGCCCTCGGTGTCGCCGAGATCGCGACGCAGCTGCCCGAGAAGGCGCAGCGACTCGACCTCCGCCGCGCGGGCGCCCGCTTCGATCGAGGCGTCGAGGGAGCGGCGCAGCAGTGCTTCGACGCCGGCCGTTCGCGCTGCGTCGAGATCGTGTCGCGCGAGGCGCGCGAAGGCGAGCGCGATGCGTGCAGGATCTCGCTGACGCTCGGCGATCTGCCGCATCGCCTCGAGCTCCGTCCGCTGCTCGCCGCGCCGGCTCGCGACACGGAGGATCTGCTCGCGCTCGGCGTGCAGCTCGAAGCGCTCGGCGGCCGCGTCCGGGAGCAGCGCCAGCGCCCGCGCGAGGAAGCGGAGCGCGTCCTTGTTGGAGTACGCCGCGCGCGCGGCGAGACCGGCGGCGCGGTAATAGCGGGCGGCTTCCAGCGGCTCGAACGCGAGCTCGTGATGCTTGGCGATGCGCGCGGGCGCGACGTGCGCGGGAAGTCCTGCGAGGTAGGCGGCGACGCGCCGATGCATGCGCGCGCGGTCGGCGGGATCGGCGCTCTCGTAGGCCACCTGTCGCACCACGCCGCTCGCGAAGTGGAGCGTGCCCCCTTCGCGACGCTCGACCAGGCCGCGCGACTCGAGCTCGCGCAGCGACTCGACGGCGTCCGTGCCCAGGAGCTCCGAGACCTGATGCTCACGCAGGCCCGCGCCCACCACGGCCAGCCAGCGCAGCGTCACGCGCTCGCGATCGGCGAGGTCGGCGATGCGCGCCGCGATCACGTCTTCGAGCGAGGCCGGCAGCGCGAACGCGCCCGCACCGTGGCGAACGACGCGGCGATCGCCGTCCTCTCCTTCGATCCCGAGCACACCGCGCTCGACCAGCGCGTCGAGCAGCTCTTCGAGGAAGAAAGGGTTGCCGCCCGCGCGCGACACGATCGCCTGCGCCACCTCGGGCGGCACCGTGGCCCCGTCGAAGTGCGCGGCGATCAAGGCGCGACGATCGTCCTCGGCCAGCTCGCCCAGATCGATCCGCGGCAGCCCACGCAGAGCCTCTTCCAGGCGCGGATCCGGACGGGTCGAGACGACGATGAGAAGAGGCCGATCGTGCGACTGGATGGCGAGGCGCACGAGGATCTCGCGGCTCGCGCCGTCGATGAACTGCGCGGAATCGATCCAGAGCACCGTTGGCCCGCGCGCTGCGAGCGCGCCGACGAGATCACGCACGGCGCGCGCGAGCAGCTGCGCGCGATCGCCCGTCTCGGTCTCCCGGCCGCGCGTCCCACCGAGCAACGGCTCGAACGCCGCGAGCGCGTTCTTCTGGCGCTCGACGCCGGGCAAGATCCGACGCAGGCGATCGCGCAGCTGCGTGAGCGCTGCGTCGGGCGCTGCGCTCTCGGGGATGCCCGCCGCCTCGCGAACGAGATCCGCGACGGCCGCGTTCGGAACGTCGCTGGCGCCGAACGCACAGTCGACGCGCAGGAGCGTGCTCGTGGTCTTCGCGCGCACGAGCGCGGCCGAGAGGAGCGCGGTCTTGCCGACGCCGAGCTCACCGACGAGCAGGAGCTGCCCGCTCTTCTTGGTGGCCGCGACCTCGGAGAGAAGCTCGGCGATCGCCTCGAGCTCGTGCGCGCGGCCATAGAGGCCCGCCTGCGTCGCGATGCTGCGCTGCTCTTCGGCGCGCTCATCGCGCGTGCGTGCGCCCACGAGGCGATGCGCGCGCAGTGTGCTTCCGTCCTTCACGGTGATCTCGCGGCGCTCGTCGGCGAAGCGGAACACGCGCCGCGCGAGCCGGAACACCTCGCCGCTCGTGAACGCCTCGTCCGTGCCCGCTTCGCGTCCGAGGCGCGCGGCCACGTCGAACACTTCGTCGGTCGGCTCGTGGCGCACGCGACCGGGGCCCGCACGCACGATCATGACCGCGCCACGCGAGAGGCCGAGCGTCGCGTGGATGGGCGCGATCGCGTCGGCCGAGAGGCCCGAGAGCGCCTCGAGAATGTCGAGCGCGAGCCGACAGGCGTGGAGCGGATCGTCGACCGTCGTCTTGCCGATGCCGAGGATCAGGCGGAACTCGCGCTTGTCGGCGCCGCCGGGCCACTCGACGATCGCGTCGTATTTGTAGGCGATGTCGGAGATCACGCGCGTCGCCTGCTCGAAGCGCTCTTGCGCGCCCTCTTCGGTGTCGATGCTGACCGAGCCGCTGCCGCTCATGTCCGCGTTCTGCGTCTGACGCAGTCGCCCGGCGACGACGACCACGCCCCGTCGCTCGCGCACCTCGCGCTGCCCCGGCGAGGGAAGCCCGCTCGGCATGGAGAGCATCGTCGCCTCCATGGGCACGGGCGCTTCGACCAGCATCGTCGGCTCGCGCGGCGCGAGCTCGCCCACGAAGCGCTCGAGCTCCGCGAGATCGACCACCTCCTCTTGCTCGTGCAGCCATCGGCTCAGCGCACCGGCGAGCGATCGCGCCGTCTGGAAGCGCTCTTCGCGATCGAACGCCATCGCGCGCATCGCGATCTGCTCGAGCTCGGGCGGCACCTCGGGATCGACCGAGCTCGGTCGGGTCACGCGTCCGTCGCGCACCTGCTCGAGCACCTCCATGCCCTGGATGCCCGGGTACATCGCGCGGCCCATCAAGAGCTCGGCGAGCATCACGCCGAGCGCGTACACGTCGCTGCGCCGATCGACGCGGTTCCCGCGCGCCTGCTCGGGCGACATGTAGGAGAACTTGCCTTTGATGATGCCCGTTTCCTCGGTGATCATCCGCGCGCGCGCGATGCCGAAGTCGGCGATCTTCACGGCGCCTTCGTGCGAGACGAGCACGTTCTGCGGGCTCACGTCGCGGTGCACGATCTCCATCGGCACGCCCGACTCGTCCTTGCGGTTGTGCGCATAGTCGAGCCCCTTGGCGACCTCGCTCACGATCAGGGCGGCCAGCGCGTGGGGAATGCGCTGGCTGCGCCGACGCGAGGCCGAGATGAGTCGGCCGAGGTCCATCCCGTCGACGTACTCCATCGCGAGGAGAAGCTCGTCCTTGACGGGCTCGAACGCGTAGACCTGCACGATGTTGGGGTGGTTGAGGCGCAGCGCGAGCTTGGCCTCGTCCACGAACATCGCGAGAAACTTCGGCGAGCGCGCGAACGCTTCGAGGATGCGCTTGACGACGAGGACCTTCTCGAGGCCCTCGGCGCCGGTCGACTTCGCGAGGAACACCTCGGCCATCCCGCCCGCCCCGAGGCGCCGCAAGATCTTGTAGCGCCCGAGCTGCGCGGGCGGCGGTGAGGTCGGCGTCGACATCGTTGCCCCTCGAGCGGGCGCGCGATGCTACCGCGGGTGCGCGCGTGCGCGGAGGGATTCGTGCCGCGGTGGTACCCTCGCTCCATGACCGACTGGTCCGACGACGACGGCAAGACCATCACCGACACCATCCGCACGACGTTCCAGGAGGCATTTCCGGACACGCCCGAGGTGATGCCGCTCGAGATCGTCTTCGATCGCGACACGCACTCGCCCTCGGGCGCCGCGCCCAACATCACGCCGACGGTGATGCTCGAGATCTGGACGATGAACCGGCTCTACCTCATCAACGCCGACCTGATCTGCACCGACGTGATCGATCGCAAGACGGGGCAGCGCGATCTCCACCACGCGAACATCGGCAGCAAGCTCGGCGGCGGGCAGCGGCGCTACGGCAAGACGCTCCACGTGGCGCGGCCGTTTCCCGTTCCCGGCACCGAGGCCGTGTTCGAGCGGCTCGACAAGAAGCGCGCGTCCGGCGTGACGTCGAAGGTGGAGCGCGTCGTGATGCACATCCGCGTCACCTCGATCGTGCTCGACGAGAAAGGCGCCTGGGACGACGTGACGAGCGCGCTCTTGATGCCGAGCGTGCCGTCACCGAAGCCGAGGCGCTGATCTCGACAGGAGGCGTCGAAGACGCGATGAGATCTGCCTCGGTGGTCTAGGGCAAAAGAATTCGACCGGGGGCGCCGTTCGCGCCGCCGCCGCCTTCGGTGTGACAGCTGTTGCAGTCGGCGCTGAGCTGCGGCGACGCCATCACGCGCGTTCGCGTCTCTGTCGCGGTCACGTACGTGACCGTCGCCGACAGGATCGGCAGCATGATCGGAGCCGTGGACGAGAAGTTGCCGACGTCGTTGGCCACCGCGGTGATCACGTGGTGCTGGTGATCCATCACGCTGATCGTGATCGTGTTCGTCACGCCCGACTCGCCGTTACAGTCGTCCGGCTCGTGGATCGAGCGATACACCGTGCCCGCCATGGTCTCCAGCACGGGCGGCGGCGTGGGGAGCGCGCGGTGGCAGGCGATGCACGCGCGGCCCGGATGCATCTGGGCTGACGCAGCGTCGCCACGCGACCAGCTCGTTCCCGACGTGCAGATCGAGTGGCCGTCGTAGGGCGTGGTGGTGGTCGTGGTCGGGCACGAGCCAGGCGGCGTGCCCGCCGCGACCCACGCCTGCACGATGGCGATCTCGGCCGGGGTGACCGGATCCGTCGGAGGAGGCGGCATCATGTTCGTCATCATCCGCTCGAGCGCGAACAGGGCGAAGCTCTTGCTCGGGTCGGTGGGGACCGTCGCGATCAGATCCTCTCGCGTCAGGAACGATCGCGGCGCTCCACCCTGCGGTGGGCTCGTGTGGCAGACGGTGCAGTTCCGCCCGAACACACCAGCGACGTCGCACGGAAGGCCGCTCGGTGTGTGGATCAACGTCGCGTCGATCGGTCCAACGTCGATGCCCGTGTCGGGAGGTCCTGCGTCGGGGCCGGCATCGACGGGACGAACGCTTCCGTCGGGCGGGCCGGCCAGCGTCACGTCGGCGACGCACGCCGAGAGAAGCGCCGCGACCGCGAGCACGGCGATGTTCCCATGCCTTGGACGCACCATGCCGACGCTCAGCCCACGCGCTCGGCGATGGCGCGCTGGATCTCGGCCGCGCGCACCGCGCTGACGCCGAGACGCTTGCTCAGGCCGGTGTAGAAATCACGCTCCGCATTGGCGACGCTGCCGTCGATGGAGGCGAGCTCCCAGCTCAGCGCGAGAAGAAGCTCGCGCAGCACGGGATGGGTGAGCCGGTCCTCGATCGCTTCGAGCGAGGGCGGCTCGTGCGTGGCCTGCACGAGCTCGTCCTGCACGTCGTCGGAGAGGCCGCTGCGTCCGATGATCTCGCGAAGGAGCGCGACCTCTTCGGGATCGACCTTGCGGTCGGCGTGCACCATCCAAATGCAGACCTCGATCGCCGCGCGTCGCTCGCGATCGCGCACGTCCGCTGGCGCACGGACGAAGAAGTCGCGCAGCGACTTGATGGCTGGCTCACCGACCACGTACTGCGCGACGACCGCCGAGGTGGTGGTGCCCTCGCCATCGATGAGCCCGACGTGCCCGAGGGCGCCGAGCCAACCCGCCATCGCGAGATCCGCCGCCTGAGTCGATCCCATGAGCGCCAGGGTACCCGATCCGAACGTCACGATCCGCGCGGGGCGATCTCGGGTACAACGAGCCCAGTGCTGACCCCCCCCGCCGTGCCCCTGACGGAAACGAGCCCCGAAGAGGGAGCGCGGCGGATCGCCATCAGCTTCGCGATCGAGGCGCGCGAGGCGTCGTCGCGCTTGCTCGCCGGTAACGATCCCGAGGCGCTCCACGATCTGCGCGTCTCGCTGCGGCGGCTGCGCTCGCTGATCCGCTTCTTCGAGGCCGAGCTCAAGGAGAGCCTCCGCGGTCGCACGCGCAAGCGTCTGCGCAGGATCGCGAGCGCGACGGGAGAGGCGCGTGACGCGGAGGTGCAGCTCGCGTGGATCGAGGCGCAGCTCTCGCGCCACGATTGGACCGAGCGCGCGGGAGCACGCTGGTGGGCGGCCGCGCTCTCGCAGCGCAAAGAGTCGGCGTACGACGAGCTGAGGGACACGCTCGTGCCCGAGCTCATGAAGCTGCTTCCCAAGCTCGAAGAAGATCTCGGTCACTTCTCCGAGGAGCGATCGCTGGTCGGGGATCGTCCACGTGCGCGCTTCGGCGAGCGCGTCGCGCGCCCCTTGCGCGCCGAGTCGGCCAAGCTTGCCGCCGCGCTCATGTCGGTGCGGACGATCGACGACGAGACGATCGCGCACGAGGCGCGCATCCACGGTAAGCGCATCCGCTACCTGGTCGAGCCCCTGCGCGACGAGCTCGAAGAGGCACGCGAGGCCGCGCGCGCGCTCCGCACGCTGCAAGAGAAGCTGGGCAAGCTGAACGATCTCGCCGTGCGCACGAGCGCGCTCGGTGCTGCGATGGAGGCGCAGGCGCTCGATCGGGCGCGCCGACTCGCGCACGCCGCGACGACGAAGGGGGGCGAGCTCGACGAGCCGCTCGCCGGCGAAGAGCCCGGCCTCGCCTCGCTGCTCCGCGAAGCGCACGCCGAGAAGGCCGCGCTGCTCACCGACATCATCGTGGAGTACGTGCAAGGAGACGGGCTCGCCTCGATCACCGCGACGCTCGATCGACTCGCCACCGCGCTCGAAGCACCCCCGAAGAGCGCGCTCCCGGTGGAGATCGAGCGCAAGTACTTGCTGCGCGCGGCTCCGCCGATGCTCGACGGTCGCCCCTTCGCCAAGATCGACCAGGGCTATCTGCCGGGCGAGCGCCTTCACGAGCGCGTACGACGCAAGACGACCGAGACCGGCACGGTGCACCTGCGCACGATCAAGCTCGGCAGCGGCATCTCGCGCATCGAGATCGAAGAGGCGTGCACCACGAAGGTGTTCGCGAAGCTCTGGACGCTCACGAGCGGCAAGCGCGTGCGCAAGCATCGCTACGAGGTCCCCGAGGCCGATCTGACCTGGGAGATCGACGTGTTTCTCGATCGCGAGCTCGTGCTGGCCGAGGTCGAGCTGCCCTCGCTCGATCGTGTGCCCGAGATTCCCGCCTGGCTCGCGCCCTACGTGATCCGCGAGGTCACCGACGAGCCTGCGTATCTGAACCTCACGCTCGCCAAGTAGCGACCTGATCTCGACAGGAGTGCCCGGCTCGCCGGGCCGACACAATTGTGTCGCGTCCGCCGTGCCGACGACTCCGGTCGAGATCATCCAGCTCGACGCTTTTGTGTCGGGGTCGTAGCTTCGCGCGGGATGAGCGTCACGATCCCCGCCCGCGGAATCCCCCACGAAGAGCTGCTCGCCGACATGGCGAAGTTTCGCGAGCGCGACGCGGACTGGAAAGGCGGTCGGGTCTTCAGTCTCGTCTACTACGGAGGCGACGCGCACCACGAGTTCCTCCAGAAGGCGCACAACCTCTACTTCGCCGAGAACGCGCTGAACCCGATGGCGTTCGCGAGCCTGCGCCGCATGGAGGCGGAGGTGGTGCGCATGACCGCCTCGATGCTGAACGGCGGGCCCGAGACCGTCGGCACGATGACGAGCGGCGGCACCGAGTCGGTGCTCATGTCGGTCAAGACCGCGCGCGATCGTGCGCGTGCGAAGAGCAAGCGGATCACCAAGCCGAACCTCGTGGTCCCGGAGACGATCCACGTCGCGTTCGACAAGGCCGCGTCGTACTTCGGGCTCGAGATTCGCTACGCGCGCGTGCGCGGCGACATGCGCGCCGACGTGCGCGACCTCGAGAGCCTGATCGACGCGAACACCGTGCTGCTCGCCGCGTCGGCCCCGCAGTATCCGCACGGCGTGATCGATCCGATCGAGGAGATCGCGCGCATCGCCGTGAGAAAGAAGATCCCCTTCCACGTCGATGCCTGCGTCGGTGGGTTCGTGCTGCCCTGGCTCGAGCGGCTCGGCGAGCCGATTCCGCTCTGGGACTTTCGCGTGCCGGGCGTGACCAGCATCTCGGCCGACATCCACAAGTACGGCCTGGCGCCCAAGGGCGCGTCGACCATCACCTATCGCGACATGAGCTACCTGCGCTACCAGTTCTTCGTCTCGACGGACTGGCCCGGCGGCATCTACGCGTCGCCGACGATGCCGGGCACGCGACCGGGCAGCGCGATCTCGGGCGCATGGGCCGCGATGATGGCGCTCGGCGAGACGGGCTATCAGCACCACGCCGGCGAAGCGATGAAGATCACGCGGCGCCTCGTCGAGGGCATCAGCGCGATCGAGGGACTCGAGGTGATCGTGCGGCCCGATGCGCCGATCGTCGCGTACCGCACGACGGAGCGAAGCGGGCTCGACATCTTCGCCATCGCCGATCAGCTCGAGGATCGCGACTGGTCGGTCGATCGCATGCAGAGCCCGAACTGCATCCACCTCACGGTCACCTCGAACCACGAGAAGGTCGTGAACGAGTACCTCGAGGATCTCTCGACCGCGGTGCAGTGGCTCGAGGCGCACCCGGGCCTGCCCTCGCGAGGCAACGCCGCGATGTACGGGATGATGGCGAAGATCCCCTTCCGCGGGATGGTGAAGAGCAGCGTGCTCGACATCATGGAGAAGATGTACGGGCCGCACGCGGCCGACCCCGGCTTCGATCCCATGAGCGAGGGCGACGAGGGTGCGGTGATGCGCTTCGTGAAGGAGTACGGCGGCAAAGCGGCCGAGCTGCTGGGGCGCGCCGAGAAGCTGCGCGATCGGCTGCCGATCTTCGGCAAGAAGCGGCGACGTTAGTCGTTCGGCGAGAGGCGTCGAAGACGCGATGGTCGGCCGTCGTCAGTCCACCAAGTAACGAGCGGCGGCTACGATCGGCGCGAGCATCGATCGCGCCGACGCCCGCCGGGCTTCGTCCTGACGGATCCAGTCCGCCAAGGTCGGGCTCGCCTCGTAGTAAGCCGCGACCAGCGACGCGCCGATCGCGTTCGTCATCAGGTAGCGATCACGGAATCGGCGGAGCGCGCCGACCTCGCTCGCGAGCGGCGAGCCGTAGGCCGCCGTCGCCACGAAGCAGGGCGAGACGGTCGTGAACTGGATGTTCGGCGTGGTGATCTCGGCGATCGCGACGGGGCCGTGCACGTTGCAGCCGTCCGTCGCGCGCACGGCGATCCAGTAGTGCGTGAGGAACGCGAGGCCGCCGATGTCGACGTCGATGGGCTGCCCGGCGCTGGCCGCGGTCGGAATCTCGAGCGCGAGGCTCTCGACACTGGCGGCCAACGCAGGGAGCGCGCGCTCGAAGGACGCGTCGTCGGTGATGGGACCCGTGGAGTAGCGCGCCTCGTAGCGCGTCACGTGCTGATCATCGGCCGCAGCGTGGAAGCTCAGGTGAGCGTAGTGATGGGCGTCGCGACGATCGTGGTATGCCGACGCTACGAGCTCCTCGATGGCTCCCGGCGGCGTGTTGTCCTCACACCGCGCGGGCGGGATGACGACGGTGGTCGCGCGCGCACCACCGATGACGGCGAGGCGATCGCCGCCGCTGCCCGCGTGCAGGGCAGGATCCATGGTGATGGTGCCGTCCATCGGATGCATCGTCGCGCCAGCGTCGCCGCGACCATCGACCGAGCCATAGCCCGCGGGCATGAGCGTGGAGGAGGCGCCGCCGTGCGCATCGAGCGCGATCGGCATCTGGTACACGACGGAGGGCTGTCCTCGATACGAATAGCCGTAGCCGATCGCCCAGCTGTCCCAGTCGCGGTTCGAGGGCCCGGCCGGCGCAGGGAACGCGTCGTTCGGGTCGCCTTCGACGGAGACCTCGATGAACACCGTGTAGTTGCCCGCGGGCCAGGCGTCGGGGGCGGTGAACATGATCTCGACCGGCGATCCGGCGCGCGCGGTGGCCATCGTGACCGCGTCGATCTCCGGCATGATCCGGTGCACGTCTGCATCGTAGAGCGCGACGTCCGGCCGATCGTGGCAGCCGGGCGTCGTGCACATCTGAGCGTCGCGGCGCGGCGGATAGAGCGAGAAGAGATCGAGCGGGAAGTGGAACGGCGCCTCCACGATGGGCTCGGAGTAGCCGTGCGCGACGTCGTCCGGAGTGATGTAGCGGCCCTTGTCGCTGTTGAAGACGCTCGCGCAGCTCACGGCGTCGAGCGCTTCCCGCCGCGTCGTGCGCTCGTCGAACGAGAGACAGAAGTAGTCGTCTCGCGTGGAGTCTTCGCTCGTGCGTGACGCGTCGCCCTCGGAGGCGCGGTTCTGGAAGATCACCTGGCGAAAGAGCTCGGCGCCCGGAGCGCTCGCGCGACGGTGACCCCAGACGGGTAGGACGCCGTCGCGTCGGCCGTAGGGCCAGCGAAAGCCGCTGTTCATCTCGAATGCGCCGGGGCGGTTGCCGATGCCACGGTAGGCGACCGCCTGCGTCAGGCCGAGCGTCCGGAGATAAACGCCATCGGGATCTTCGATCCACACCGCGAACTGCGCGCGCGCGGCGGCGGGCGTGAACGAGATCTGCACGACGCGCTGCGCACCGACCGGCGCCGGCAGGAGCGCGGCGATCGCACTCGCGAGAATCAGCGCGGAACCGAGACGACGCATCGCGAAGAGGCAGGATGACCGATCTCGGCGGGATCGACCAAGCGATCGGTCACAACCGACACGAAAGCGTCATGCTGGATGATCACGGACGCCGACGGCGGTGCCGCGCGCGGCCCTCGGTCAGCACGTAGAGCTCGCCGGTGCGCCAGCTCGTCGCGTAGATCCGGAGCGCTGGGCCCGGATGAATGGCCAGGCCCACGATCTGGTCGGCGCCGGGGACTTCGTGGCTGCGATGGAGGTGCGCGACGGTGTCGACGACGGATACGTCGCTCGAGCCGAAGTTGGCGCTCGCGACCCAGCGGCCATCGTGGCTGATGTCGATGGTGCGTGGGTTGCGGTGGAGCGTGGCCACGCCGAAGCGGCGACCGGTCTGCGCGTCGTAGAAGCCGAGCGTGCCGAGCGAGCACGTGACGTAGAGCGTGCGCGCGTCGGGAGAGAGAAGAAGGTGTCGTGGGTACGCACACGTCTCCCAGCGCGCGGTCTCGGCGCTCGCGCCCGCAGGGAACACGTGGATCACGTTTCCGTCGAACGCAGCAGCGAGGAGCGTCGCGTCGGGGCGCACGACGAGACCGCGCGGATGGGTCTCGGTCGGGAGGCGACGGATCTCGCGGTTCGTCGCGAGATCGATCACCGACACGGCGCGCGCGCCCCAGTCGGCGACGTAGAGCGTTCGCTCGTCGGGCGAGAGCGCCATGAATTTGGGATGGCCCGCCGTCGCGACCTCCGCCCGTGGGGAGAGAGCACAAGGCGCGGCGGCCGTCGCGCGGGTGCACGCCCCGAAGTCGAACACCTCCACGAAGTGGCGACGGAAGTTCGAGACGAAGAGCGTCGATCCGTCGCGCGTGAACACGGTCTCGACCGCGTTGCCCTCGAAGGTGAGCACACCGACGCGCTCGAGGGTCATGGCGTCGTAGACGAAGACGTTGTCGCGGTCCGCGAAGCCGAAGTTGCAGACCACGACGCGCGTTCCGTCGGGGCTCACGTTCACGCTCTTGGGCTGAACGCCCGTGTGAACGGTCTGCGAGACGAAGAGCTCGGGTCCGCCATGCTCGGTGTGGAACACGCTCGGGCGCTCGGTGCCGGCGTCCTGCCCTCGGAGCGGGCGCGAGGCGAGAGCGACGAAGAAAAGGGCCAGAACGATCGAGGCGCCTCTCACGTGCCGGACCCGGTCGCCACGGGCCGCCCGCTGCGCGTCCACTCGGAGAAGCTGCCGACGTAGAGCGACGCGCCTGGCAGCCCCGCGTGCTCCATCGCGAGCAGGAGATGACACGCGGTCACGCCCGAGCCGCAGTACACGATCGCCTCGCTCGGCGGATGAGCGCCGAGGAGCGCGGTGAAGCGCGCGCGCAAGATCGCGGGATCGAGGATGCGGCCATTCGCATCGAGCGACGCTTCGTGCGGTGCGTTCGTCGTGTGCGGGATGTGACCGGGGCGTGGGTCGAAGGGATCGGCGTCACCACGGTGGCGCGGCGCGCTGCGCGCATCGAGCACGGGAACGCTCGGCGACGCGGAGAGAACGTCGAGGCGATCGATCGTGACGGTGGGAAGCTGCCAACGATCGAGCTTCATGGGCGCGGTCGTCGATGACGACGGCTCGCCAGTCTCGAGCGGAAGACCTGCTGCGATGGCTGCCGCGAGGCCGCCATCGAGCACGCGCGTGTCGATGCCGACAGCGCGCAACATCCACCAGGCACGCGCGGCGGGGTTCGTCCCGAGCTTGTCGTCGTAGACGACGACGCGCGACGACGTGCTCACTCCGAGGCGCGCGAGCGTGGTGGCGAACGCATCGAGCGAGGGAAGCGGATGACGGCCACCGACAGCTGGATCCTTGGGGTCGGCGAGGTCGTGATCGCCGCTGACGAAGCGCGCGCCGCGCAGGTGCTGCGCGCGGAATCGGTCGTGTGAGTCGGCGCCGGCGCGGGCGTCGAGCAGCACGAGCTGCGGGTCGTGGAGCTCCTGGGCGAGCCGCTCGGGCGAGACGAAAGGTGACGTCATCGACCCGAGACGATCGGACGAGCGCGCGCGTCGCGCAAGGGGTCGCTCGGTCGAAGCGTTGACGCGCCGAGCCGCGCGCGGCAGACCGACGTGATGGAACGCGTGATCGCGATCGGGCTCTTCGCGGCGTGCCTGACGTGGGGCTCGCTGGCACACGCGCAGGATGCGCCGGCTCCGAGCACCACCCCGCCGTCTCTCACGCTGAGCGCACCGGACCGACTCGGCGCGGTCGACGCAGACAGACTCGCGGCGCTGCGGCTCGCGCATCGCGAGGCACGAACGTCGGAAGGGATCGTGCTGCTCGGGTATGGGCTCGCATCGATCGTCGCCGGCGTGCTCGCGGCAGGAATCGGCAACCAAGACGAGCGCTGGCTCGCCCTGGGGCTCGGCACGGCGGGCTGGGGCGCGATCAACGCGCTCTTCTCCGTCTTCTTGTTCGACCTCGGCAACGGCCGACTGCGCGACATCGAGTCGGGGCGATCGCTGCGAGGCGACGGGCTCGATCGCGCGCGCGAAGACTGGGCCGCCGATCAGTACAGCACCGCGGCGCTGATCGCGGTGAACGCAGGGCTCGACATCTTCTACCTCGCGACGGGGATCTTGCTCTTCATCATCGGCGATCAGATGGCGCCCGATCTGCAAGCGCTACAGGGCTACGGCATCGCGATGGCCGCGCAGGGAACGGGCTTGCTCGCGTACGACCTCACGACGTGGATCGCGGCGACCCAGCGCGGCGACCAGGCGCGCACCTTGTTCCGCGACCCAGCAGGCACCCCGTGAGCAAGAAGAAGAAAGGACCCGGGATCGACGACGGCGAGCGAGCGCCCGCGCCCGCGCCCAAGGTCGCGACGTCGATGAAGGGCTTGCTCGCCGCGGTGAAGCTCGGGGCGGCGACCAAGAGCACGAAGGCGAAGTCGGCCCCGGTGGTCAAGACTCCTCATCGTCCGCCGCCCAAGCCTCCGGTAGCCGCACGCCCTGCCGCGACGAGCGAGCCGACGCGTCCGAGCCACACGCTCCGTGGCCACGACCGCACGGCGTTCTACGACGCGATGGCCGGCGTGCGCGGTCTCGGCGCCCAGCAGCCGCGCGCCACATCGATCAAGCTGCCACCTCCTCCACCGCCGACGGCCGAGCGTGAGGGTGATCGCTCGACGCGTGCGCGCTTGGCCGCGCTCGTCTCCGGCGGCCTCCGCTTCGAGGTGCGTCGTGAAGACGACTGGCTCGCGGGTCTTCGACAGGACGCGCCCCGCGGCACGCTCGAGCAGCTCTCGGGCGCGACACCGAGCAGCGACGCGACGCTCGATCTCCACGGCGCGCGCGCGGCCGACGTGGAAGCGCGCATCTCGAAGTTCGTGCGGCACGCGCACAAGCACGGCATGCGGCGCGTGCGGATCGTCCACGGAAAAGGACTTCACTCGGATGCGGCCGGGCCCGTGCTCGGCGAGGCCGTGATCGAAGCGCTCACGCGTGGCGCTGCGGCCGCGACGGTGGTCGCGTTCGTGACGGCCCCGAGCGCGCAGGGCGGAAGCGGCGCGCTGCTCGTCGAGCTGACGCGCTAGGTTCAAGCGAGGCGTGCAAGCTGGGCGAGCGTGTCCTCGAGCGGCACGGGCTCGCGATCCGACTGCCGCAAGAACGTCTCGATCGCATCGACACGCTCGAGCGCGCGGTCGAGCGCCGCATCGCCACCGCGCTTGTAGGCGCCGAGCAGCACGAGGTCGCGCTTCTCTTCGTAGATCGAGACGTGCTCACGAAGGCGCGCGGCCAGCGCGAGATGGGACGCGCTGCTGATGCGGGGCGAAAGGCGCGAGAGCGACTCGCGCGGATCGACGGCGGGAAAGCGCCCGCGCCCCGCGAGCGCGCGAGAGAGCACGACGTGGCCATCGAGGATGCCGCGCACCTCGTCGGCGATCGGCTCGTCGAGATCGCTGCCCTCGACGAGCACCGTGTAGATCGCGGTGATGGAGCCGTGAGGACTGGTGCCGCTTCGCTCGAGCAGCTGGGGGAGCTGTGCGAACACGCTGGGCGGATATCCTCGACGCGCCGGCGCCTCCCCCGCCGCGAGCCCGACCTCGCGCGCGGCGCGAGCGAAGCGCGTCACGCTGTCGAGCAGCAAGAGAACGCGCGCGCCGCGATCACGAAAGTGCTCGGCGATGGCGGTCGCGACCGACGCACTTCGCATGCGCACGAGCGGTGGCGCATCGCTGGTGGCTGCGACCACGACGCCGCGCGCACGCCCTTCGTCGCCGAGCCCGTCCTCCAGAAACTCGACGACCTCACGACCGCGCTCACCGACGAGGCAGACCACGAACACGTCGGCCGCAGCCTGCCTCGCGATCTGCGCGAGGAGCATGCTCTTGCCCACTCCGCTGCCAGAAAACAGGCCGATTCGCTGTCCTTCGCCGACGGGTGTGAGCGCATCGATCACGCGAATGCCCGTCGGCAGGAGGCGCGTGACGCGTGGACGCTCGAGCGGGCTCGGCGGCGCACGAAGCACCGGCACCTCGTCGCCTTCGAGCGGCGGACCTCCGTCGATCGGCTCACCGAGCCCATCGAGCACGCGCCCGAGCACGGAGTCACCGGCGCGCACCGTGAGCCCACGCGTGGACATCGTCACGCGATCGCCGGGGCCGATGCCGTGCGCGCCCCCGAGCGGCAGCATGGTGACGATTTCTCCGTCGAACGCGACGACCTCGGCCAGCACGCCGGGCGCGAGGGGATCATCGCGACGAATCTCGGCGATCGAACCGAGCCGAGCGCCGGGCACGACGGCACGGATCGCGAGCCCCACCGCACCCGTGACACGTCCCTCGGTCGTGATCGGATCGACCGCCCGCAGCGCAGCCGAGAAGCGTGAGAGATCGAGCGGCATCGCGCGCGCAGGATACCCGAGTCGATCGGTCAGACGCTCGCTTCGACGGCCTCGGCCGGCTGCATCGCGGCGCTGGCCTGTCGATACACCCGCTCGTGCAGACGCGCCGGGCGCTCCCAGCCGTGATCGGCACCGATCGCGCGAAGCTGCGCGGCGCGGAACGCGGGACCGAGCGCGAAGCCGGCGATCGCGCGCTGGATCGCACCGAGGAGTGCCTCGGCGCTCGCTTCCTCGAACGAGAAGCCGTCCCCCGAGCGCAGCTGCGCGTCGCAGTCGACGACCGTGTCGGCGTAGAGGCCGATGCGGCGTCCGATCGGCAGCGTCGCGTAGCGATGCGCCTCCATCTGCAGAGTCGTGCGCGGGTCGTCGAGCGCCGCCACGATCGCGAGGTCCGCCGCGCCCAGCGCGCGATGCGCGAGCGAGGAGTCGTCGCTCGTGCCGTTGCCGAGACGGAGGGCGATGCGATCGGGAAAGCGCGCCGCGAGCTCGGCGATGCGCGAGGTGGCGGTGCTTCCCGGATCGCTCACGAGCACCGCGAGCTGCACGTTGTTGCGTGCGAGCGCGGGGACGACCTCTGCGAGCCGATCGAGCCCCGAGCGCGGCCCCGAGCCACCGAGGACGACCGCGAGCGGAACGTCGCCCGTCACGGGAAAGCCGAGCTCCTGCTGAAGAGCAGCCTTACAGCGCATCTTTCCGAACGTGCCCGCGCCGGCGACGTCCATCGCGTCGAAGCGCGTGGTCAGGTGCGTGTCGGTCGCCGAGTTGAAGAGCGACGCATCGACGCCGGGCACGATCCCGAGGAGCGCACCTTCGCGCGACTTGAGAACGCCCTCGAGCCCGCCGCCTCCGCCTCGCTCGAGGAACGAGCGAAGGAACGAGGGGCCCGGCGTGATGATGCGCGCCGCCGCGACGAGGCCCGCCTTGAGCGACGAGAACTTTCCGAAGAACTCGACGCCGTCGATCGAGAACAGGCTCGCCGGGAGCGCGAAGTGCCCGAGCGCCGCACGCTCGAAGCGTCCGACGGAGTCCATCGACGAGATCGTCAGCACCACGGGAAGCGCGGCGAGCTCGCGATCTTCACGGAGCATCAGCGCGAGCGGCGCGGCCTGCCACTCGTGGACGTGGACCACGTCCGGACGGCTCTCGCGGCGGTGAAGGAGCTCCATCGCACCGCGGAGGAAGAGGCCCCAGCGCGCGGACGCGGCCTCCGACTCGTCGGACGCCACGACACCGACCGGAAACTGCTCTTCGCTCCCGAGGAACAAGAGATCGACGCCGCCCGAGGTGCGACCCTCGTAGAGAGAGAGGCGCGTCGGGGTGCCCGCGACGTCCACTTCGATCTTGGTCAGTCGCCGCCCGAGGTGACGCGCCGACGTGTCGATCGACGCCCAGAGCGGCGCGATCACGGTGACCTTGTGCCCCAGCGTGCGCAGCGCCTTGCCGAGCGCAGCGACTGGCTCGGCGGAGGAGACGGTCTTGGAATAGGGCGCGATCTCGGGAGCGACGAGGACGATGTCCATAGATGGGCGCGACTCTAGGCGCCGCCGTGCGGATCGTCGAGCGGGTCAGCCCATCCCGAGCAAGCCGCGGAACGTGCCCCAGATCGCGTAGCCGGCGCCCGTGATCGACTCGCCCGCGATCGCGCCCGAGGCGGCCGGGATGACGTAGCGCTCCGCCGATTCCTTGTGCAGCTTCGTCCACACGGCCGTGATGACCGCGCCGATGAAGAACGAGAACGAGTTCTGGAAGGGCACGACGAACGCGAGGCCGAGGCCCATCGAGCTCGGAACCCACTTCTTGTACTGCTTGGGCGTGAACGCCTCGGCGAGCGCGATCACGATGCCGAGGATGGCGCCCACGCCGATCGCCCAGCGCGCGGTCTCGGGGATCGTCTCGATCCCGTTCGAGAGCGCCATCGCGACCGCGTACCACATGCTGGTCGCGGGCGAGTTGATGGCATCGAGCGTCGCGCGGTCGGGCGCCATCGCGTACCAGGCCGGCACGACGGCGAGCGTTCCGAAGATCACGCCGCTCGCCTGCGCGATGAACTGCTGACGCGGGTTCGCGCCGAGCAGATAGCCGCTCTTCAGATCGGTGAGCAGATCCGCCGACGCACCCGCAGCACCCGAGGTGATGCCGGCGGTCATGAGGTTGACCGTCGTGTTGCCGGGCGCGAGCACGGCGTAGATGAACTGGGTGATCTTGCCGAGCGGGCCGATCGGCGTGGTGTCGGTCTCGCCCGTGGCGCGGCATGCGACGAGCGAGATGAAGAACGAGAGCGCGACCGAGATGACGCCGAGGATCGGGTTGATGCTGAGCGAGAGCCAGCAGAGCGCGACGAGGCCGAGCGTGATCGGGATCATGCCGATGACGAACCAGCTCGTCGGCACCTCGAGCGCGTCGATCTCGGCCTCGACCTTCTTGCCGCTTCGCGCGGCGCGCAGCTTCTGGAACGCGCGCAGGATCGTGCGCCAGCCGAGCGCGAACGAGGTGAGGCCCGAGGCGACCAGCATCGCGGTGCCGAACCAGAGGCTCCAGCGCGTGACGCGCACGCCGAGCGTGATGGGATGGCCGCCCACGTAGTAGAGGACGCGGCGCGAGCCATCGCGCGCGCTGATGGCGCGCGTCTCGCCGAGGCTGATGCGGTCGGCAGTGACACCGTGCGCCACGAGTGCATCGCGCACGTGCTCGACACGCACGTGGGCGAGGTGCTCCGCGTCGGCCTCGTTCACGTTCGCGAACCCGACGAGCTCGACGGTGCCGCTCGAGCTGATCGCGTTCAATTGCTCGGCGATGCCGCCGATCGCGTCACCGTCGACATCGCTCGATCCCGCTGGAAATACGGTGCCGAGTGAGGTGGACTCCACGTGGCCGAAGAACGTCTTTCCGTCCTCGTGCCAGTCGGGCTGCGACGCGGCCCAAGGAATGAGCGCGGTGTAGTTGGCCAGGGCTCCGATCATCATCCACGTGCACACGCGCAGGCCGACGATCATGCCGGCCGCGATGAGGAGCAGGCTCGGCTCGAAGCCCATCGTGAGTGTCGCGCCCGTGAAGTCGGTCCCGCGCGCGCGGAAGATCCGGAACGGGAACGGGAGGAAGCCTGGCACCCACTCCATCACGTCGCGCACGAACGCCACGCCCGCGCCCGCGACCATCGCGCCGATCAGCGCACGCGCCGCGAGCACCGACTCACGACCCTCCGCGTACAAGCTGCGGAGCGTCGCCGCGGCCGCGATGCCCGAGGGGAACGCCAGCTGCTCCTGGTTGATCATCTGGCGCTTCATCGGGATCGCGAGGAACACGCCCAGGCAGCCGGTGAGGAACACCCAGACGCCGACGGGCAGCCAGCCGAGCCGCTCCTCGTCGCCACCGATGAGCAACATCGCGCCGACCGCGGTCGCGAGCGTGCCGCCGGTCGAGTAGCCGGCCGCGCTCGCGGTGGACTGCATGCAGTTGTTCTCGAGCAGCGTCATCTGCGAGAGACCGGGAATCCGCCCGAGCACGCCCCAGATCGCGTATGCGAGGACGCCCGAGGTGATCGCGACGCCGAACGACCAGCCGACGTGCAGCGTCGTGTAGAGGTTGGCGAGGCTCATGAACATCCCGAGCACGCCGCCGGTGACGATCGCGCGCCCGGTCAGCTGCGGGACGCCGCGCTGGTAGTAGGTGTCCACCCACTTCTGATCGCGCTCCGCCTCGGGAACGAGCGAGAGATCCGGCAGCCCGGCGGGTGTCGCTTCAGTGCTCTCGGATGCGTTCGCTGCGCTCATGGGGCGCGACGATCACCCGAAAGAGAGCGCGAATTCAAGCTCCCGACGCCAACGTGCGGAGCCGGATCATCCAGCTCGACGCTTTTGTGTCGGCGATTGCTCTCGCGCGCACCCCCGTGGCAACGTGCGCTCGCCCTGATGAACAAGGCTCTTCGCGAGCTGGCCTTCGATCTCGCGAGCTTCGGCATCGTTCTGTCGGGCGCCCACGCGCTGGCGAGCACGCTGCTGCCGACGGACGAGCTGCGGGCGCTGATCACCACGGCGCTCATCCTCTTGGCGGCGATGGCGCTCTCGGTGTCCGCGCGGATCGAGCCCGCGCGCCTGGTGCCCTCGGCGCTCGCGCTGCACTTCTTGCCGTGGGCGAGCGATCGCGAGCCGCTCGTGCTCGGCGTCAGCGTGCTCGCGATCGGCCTACTGCGGCTGGCCGCGCCCGACGGAAGCGCGCTCGTGGCGCCGAGCCGACCCTCGTGGCGCGATCCCTACGCGCTCGCGCTGCTCCTCGTGGCGCTCGCGCTCGGCGCGCATCACGTGGCGGTCGCCGGCGATCAAGCGACGGCCTACGACAACGACGCGGCGTACTACTACGGAGTCGCGCGCCACATCGCCGCGACCGGGCGACTCGACGAGCCGATCGTCTGGCACTTCCTCGTCCCGCAGCCGCACGTGGTCCATCCCGCGTTCGACTACTGGCAAGGGCTGACCTCGCTGCTGCTCGTCGTTCCGTTTCTGATCTACGGCGCGAGCCATGCGGTGGCCGCGACCACGATGGCGCTCGTGGGCGTGGGGATCTTCGTCTTGCTCTGGGCGCTCCTCACGCAGACGGGCCTCGTGCGACATCGGCTCGTCCAGCTCGCGGCGCTGATCGCGTACGCCTTCACGCCGACGCTCGCGCGCTTCCGCCTCGATAGCGAGACGGTCTGCGTCTACCAGCTCTTTCTCGTGCTCGCGCTCTTCCTTCTCGCGAAGCAGCGCCCCGTCGCAGCCGTGCTCGCTGCGTTCCCGCTCGTGATGACGCGCGGCGACGGCACGTTCGCCCTCGCGATCCTCGGCGTCGCAGCGCTGGCCATCGCTCGCACGCGCCGGGAGAAGCTCCGCGTCGTTCTGACGGGCGTGGTGCTGACGGGCCTCTTGATCGCGTTCTACGAAGTGCACTTCGGAACGCCGACTCCGCCCGGCGCCAGCGCTGCGCTCCGCATTCAGGACTACCTCGACCTCTATCGCTTGCACCAGGCACCGCGCACGCTCGATCAGGTCCGCGATGTTCATATCGCCGGGGGGGTGTTCGACACTGCGATCGCGTCCGTTCGGGACACCTACGGCGCCGTGTTGTTCTCGACGCTCGCGCGCTACCTCATGCCACTGGTCGCGCTCGCTGCGACGCGCCTGCCTACGGAACACGGTACGCGCGGCGTGACGCTGCGGACGGCGCTGGTGTTCGCCGTGCTCCTTCCGTTCTTCCTCGCGTGGACCACACCGATCGTGTTCTCGCCATGGCGGACGCTGCACGGGCTGATTCCCGTGCTCGTGCTGGTGCTCGCGATCGGCTTCGACGCGGGCCTCTCGTACATGCGTGCGCCGCGCGTCGGGTCGGCCGTGCTGGAAGCGTTCGTGCTCGCCGTGCTGATGATGCACCTGGCCTCGGTCTCGATGCTCCAGCCCGATGAAGACCAGTTTCGTCTCGCGCGGACGCGCGAAGTACAGCGGCTCTCGAGCCAGCTCGGTCACTCGGTGGTGATGACCACGGGTCCGTGGTGGATCGTGGCGGAGACCGACGCGCGCGCCGTCTCGCTGCCCATCGACGATCTCGCAGCGGTCGAAGAGTGCATCCAGCGCTACGACGTGGAGTTCCTCGTGATCGGAAGCCTCGATGGCTGGGCGCGCGACGCCGTCGCACGCGTCCAGCAGGGCGGCCTCGGCCGCTACCTGCTCGAGCCCGTTCCGAACGAGGGCTACTACCGCGTGCTGCGTGTGCGGCCGCGGCCGGAAGAGACGCCGCCTCCGTGATCATCCAGCTCGACGCTTTTGCGTCGTGACTAGACGCGCTCGATGATCGTGGCGATGCCCATTCCGCCACCGATACAGAGCGTGATGAGTGCGGTCGAGAGCCCGCGTCGCTCGAGCTCGTCGAGCACGGTGAGCGTCAGGATCGCGCCGGTCGCGCCGAGCGGATGTCCGAGCGCGATCGCGCCGCCGTTCACGTTCACCTTGCCGTGATCGATCCCGAGCTTGCGCATCGTCTGCAGAGGCACGGTCGCGAACGCCTCGTTGATCTCCCAGAGGTCGATGTCGCTCGCCTTCATTCCGGCCTTCTCCAAGGCGCGCGCCGAGGCGGGCGCGGGCGCGGTCAGCATGATCACCGGCTCGGCGCCGATGGTGGCCATCGCGCGGATCCTCGCGCGGGGCTTCAGGCCGTGCGCCTTCACGGCATCGTCCGACGCGAGCAAGAGCGCGCACGCGCCGTCGACGATGCCGCTCGAGTTGCCCGCCGTGTGGACGTGCTGGATCGCCGTCACGTCCGGGTAACGCTTCATGGCGATCTGATCGAGCGTCTCGCCGTTCGGACCCGCCGCCGCCGCGCCGAGGCCGACGAACGCGGGGTCGAGCTTGGTCAGCGCCTCGATCGTGGTGCCGTGTCGCGCGTGCTCGTCGATCTCGAGGAGCACCTTGCCGGTCTCGGGGTCCTTGGCCGCGAAGATCGCCTTGGCGAAGCGGTTTTCCTTCTGTGCGACCTCGGCGCGGCGCTGGGACTCGAGCGCGAACGCGTCGACGTGAGCGCGCGTGAAGCCCTCGATGGTCGCGATGAGATCGGCGCTGATGCCCTGCGGGACCTGAAAGACCTTCTTCCGAAGGACCATGTTGTTCCCGTCGATGCCCGCCTCGTCGCTGCCCATCGGCACGCGCGACATGGACTCGACTCCGCCCGCGAGCACGAAGCGCTGGTGCCCGCTCGCCACGCCCATCGCGCCGAAGTTCACGGCCTGCAGGCCCGACCCGCAGAAGCGATTCACGGTCACGCCGGTGAGAATGTCCGGCAGCCCAGCCGCGAGCACCGCGTTGCGCGCGATGCACGCACCTTGTTCCTTGGCCTGACTCACGCATCCCGCGATCACGTCGTCGACCTCGCTCGGATCGAGCTTCGTGCGCGCGATCACCTCGTTCAGCGTCTGCGCGAGCAGTTCCTGCGGATGCACGCCCGAGAGAGCGCCCTTGCCCATCTTGCCGCGACCCCGCGCCGTGCGCGCTCCACCGACGATCCACGCGTTGCCCATGCGACTGCCTCCAGAGAAGAGGCGCGCAGCATACCCGTTCGGTCTCGCTCTCGCTCTCGGACTCGCACTCGCTCTCGCACTCGCACTCGCTCGCGCTCTCGACCTCGACAGCTACGCTCATCATGATGACCGCGTGGCCACGAGGGCGACCTGGTTCGCGATCCGCGCGGGTCGGCACGCGGGTCGCCTCTCGGTCGCGCTTGGCGCTTCGCTCGCGATTCACGTCCTCGTGGCGTGGCTCATCCGCGCCGCGCCTTGGTAGCGAGCTCGGGACGACACGATCGCCTCTCGATCACGCGGCGTTTCGTGTCATATCCGGCGCCATGTCGCGCATCTATCGTGAGCTTCCGCCGAAGGGCACCAAGATCGGCATCGCGTTCTCCGGCGGGCTCGACACGCGCTGCGCGGTCGCGTGGATGTCGCGCCAAGGCGTGGACGTCTACGCGTACACGGCCGACCTCGCGCAGCCGGACGAGAAGGATCCGAACGAGATCCCGCCCATCGCGATGGAGCACGGCGCCAAGGCCGCGCGGATCATCGACTGCCGCGAGGCGATGGTGCGCGAGGGGCTCGTCGCGATCCAGTGCGGCGCGTTCCACCTCGGCGTCGGCGGCAAGAAGTACTTCAACACCACGCCGCTCGGACGCGCGGTCACCTCCACCGCGATCGTGCGCGCGATGCGAGAGGACGGAGTGTCGGTCTTCGGCGACGGCTCGACGCACAAGGGCAACGACATCCAGCGCTTCTATCGCTACGGCATCCTCGTCGAGCCGAAGCTACGCATCTACAAGCCCTGGCTCGACCAGGCGTTCGTCACCGCGTTCGGCGGCCGCAAGGAGATGAGCGAGTACCTCGAGAAGGTCGGACTGCCCTATAAAATGGGCACAGAAAAGGCCTACTCCACCGACGCGAACGTGCTCGGGGCGACGCACGAGGCCAAAGATCTCGAGCGCCTCGACGTCTCGATGCAGATCGTCGAGCCGATCATGGGCGTCGCGCCGTGGAACAAGAACGTCTCGATCGACGCCGAAGAAGTCAGCATCGACTTCGCGCAGGGGCTGCCCGTCGCGATCAACGGCCGAG
>JAYVCF010000012.1:0-20113 GCA_043750095.1 Deltaproteobacteria bacterium | reverse complement strand
TACGGCATCGCCGAGAAGCGCATCGACGTGAAGGAGCGCAAGAGCCCCTTCAACCGTCGCCACGAGATCGGGCCGGCGATCGCCGACATCCTCGAGACGATCGACGCGCGCGTCGTGGTGCTCTCGTACTCGAACGAGGGCTTCATCTCGCGCGAAGAGATCGAGGCGATGTGCCAGAAGCGCGGCCGCGTTCGCGTGATCGCGCACGACTACCCGCGCTACGTGGGCGCGCGGATCGGCATCTACAACCCGAAGGGCCAGAAGGTCGGCAAGGTCGGGCGCCTCAGGAACACGGAGCACCTCTTCGTCGTCGAGTGATGGCATCCTGCGCGGCATGTCGGAGCGCGTCGTCGTCACTCAGCAGGCTGGTGTCGTTCACGTCGAGCTCGCGCGCGAGGACAAGCGCAACGGGCTCGACCTCCCGATGTTCGAGGCGCTGCTCGAGACCGGAGAGCGGCTCCGCGCGGATCGCAGCGTACGCGCCGTCGTGCTCTCCGGTCGCGGCAAGGCGTTCTGCGCGGGCCTCGACTGGGGCGCGTTCCTCGCGATGGGCGCGGAGGCGGGAAAGAAGCTGCTCGCGCGCACCGACGCGAGCCCTGCGAACCTCGCGCAGCGGGCGTGCTGGATCTGGCAGGAGCTCGACGTCCCGGTGGTCGCGGCCATCCGCGGCGCAGCGATGGGCGGAGGGCTCCAGCTCGCGCTCGCCGCGGATCTTCGCTACGTCGCGCCCGACGCGCAGCTCTCGGTGATGGAGGTTCGGTACGGGCTCATCCCCGACATGAGCGCCACCAAGACGCTCGCCCTCTTGGTGAGGCCCGACCTCGCGCGCGATCTCGTCTGGAGCGGCCGCACGGTCGGCGCCGACGAGGCCGTAGCGATCGGCCTCGCGACGCGCCGTGAGGACGATCCGATCGCGGCCGCGCTCGCCACCGCGCGCGAGATCGCCAAGCGCTCGCCGCACGCGATCCGCTCGGGGAAGCGCCTGATGCGCGACACCGCGCCCATCGACACGCGCTCGGCGTTTCTGCTCGAGACGGAGCTCCAGGTCGCGCTGCTCGGCTCGGCGAACCAGATGGAAGCGGTGTCGGCCGCGATGGGCAAGCGCGACGGAGCCTTCGAAGACGTCGATCGTTGATCGCTGGCGACGCGGGCGGACGTCAGCGAATGGTCGCTGCCGCTTCGCGGTCCGCGGGATCGGGCGTGATGATGCCCGTGGCTCCGCGTGAGCCGCTCATCGTGACGAACGAGATGCGGCCGCCGGCGCCACCGCCACCGCCACCGCCGTCGCCGTTCCCGCCGCCGGTGCCGTCCATCGTCGTGCCCGCGGCTCCGCTGCCGCCGGCGCCGCCGCCGCTGCCGCCACCACCTCCGGTCGCTGCAGTGCCCGTGTCGGTCCCGCGCGCGCCGTCGCCGCTGCGACCACCACCGCCGCCGCCTCCGTTGACCGCGACGACGTTGTCGATCCCGATCGTCAGCGCCTCGAGGAAGATCGTTCCGCCCGCGCCGCCGCCGCCGCCCGCTTGATCCCCGTGTCCGCCGCCCGCGCCCGGCGCGCGGACCACGCCGCTCGACGTCACGTGAATCGTCGTGAGCGAGCTGATCTGAATCGCACCGCCGCCGCCGCCGCCGACACCGCCGTTCGTTCCGTCGGCGCCTCCACCGCCGCCCGATCCGCCGATCAAGAGCGCGGCATCGGAGTCCGGCGTGACGCCGCCTCCTGCTCCGCCGTTCGCGGTGGCGCAGCACGAGGACTCGTTGCCACCACTGCCGCCGCTGCCCCCGTGTCCGCCGCCGCCGCCGCCGCTCATGAGGTCGCTGAAGAAGCCCTGGATGTCACCCCGGTTGCCGGCGCTGGGCCCGCCGCCGGCGGCGCGGTGTCCGCCCCCCGCGAATCCGCCCGGGCCGCCGACCGTGCCGCGCGCCCCGGCGTCGAAGAGGCCGTCGATGATGACGTCGCCCGTCGCGAGCAGGACGAGCGCGCGCCCGCCGACGCCGATGAGCGTTCCGCCTGAGCGCACCTGGATCGTCGAGAAGGTGAAGATCCCGAGCTCGGGCCCGCTCGACTGGAGCTGCACGCTGAAGCCGATCATCCCCGACGAGGTAGACGTCCCCGGCGCGCGAATGACGGTGCTGGGCATCAGCGTGATCGCGCCCGTGCCCGAGTCGATCTGCACGGTCTGCCCGCTGGACACGACCAGCGGCATGCTCCCCGAGGGAAGCAGTGTTTCGTCGGTGACGTGCGTGGCTCGCAGCTGGATGCAGTGCGGGGCGGGTGTGTCGCGGCAGCCGAGCGGACAGGTCGCGCGCCAGGTCGTGGCGCCGTCCGGATCACAGCCCCAGACCTCCGCCCCTCGACAGACGGTCGCGCCGAGGGTGCAGCCCGCATCGGGCGCGCTGTATGCGTCGCGGCTCGCATCGGTGCCCGCGTCGCCGCCCGCGTCGCCGCCCGCGTCGTTGGCGAACGCATCCGGCGGACCGGCATCGGTGAGAGCGGCGTCTCGCCCGCCGTCCATGCCGATCTCTGCGTCGTTTCCGGCGTCATCCTGCGACGCGTCGAGCCCGCCGTCCGCGAGCGGTGCGTCGGCCGTGGGAGCCGCGAGCACGCTGCGCGGAAGCGAACATCCCATCAGCGCGCTCGCTGCCAAGAGGAGCGATGCGCCGATCGCGACCGGCAGAGCTCGGCTCATCGCATCGCACCCGCGGGCGCGCTCGGCCGGCTCGCGTCGGGCGAAGCATCCGTCCCCTCGAGCGCGGCCTGGGCTGCCGCCTGCTCGGCCTCGGCTTTCGATCGGCCGCCGCCCTCTCCGAGTGCGCGAGCGCCTTGCCCCATCGCGACGACACGGAAGCTGCGCGCGTGCTCGGGCCCATCCGTCGCGATGAGCTCGTAGCGAGGAGAAGGGCGTCCCGCGGCTTGCTCTCGCTCCTGAAGCTGTGACTTGAAGTCGAGCGCGCCCGGCGCGAGCAGCTCGACCGCGGTCTCGAGCATCCGACGTGCGACGGCGAGCGCCGCGTCGGTGCCCGCGTCCATCGCGATGGCGGCGATGCACGCCTCGAACGCGCTCGCGAGCAGTCGCGGCTTCTCGCGCCCTCCGGTGCGATCTTCTCCCCGACCGAGTCGCAAGAGCGGCCCGAGCTCGAGATCACTCGCGATGCGCGCCAGCGTTCGCTCGCACACGAGGTCGGCGCGACGCCGCGTCAGCTCTCCCTCGCGCGCCTCGGGAAAGCGCTCGAAGAGCAGCGATGCGGCCGCGCTGCCGATCAGGGAGTCCCCGAGAAACTCGAGCCGCTCGTTGTACGACTGCGGTCCTTCGCCGAGTCCTTCTCGCGCCGCGTGCTCGTGCGCCCAGCTTCGGTGCGTCAGCGCGGTGCGCAGCTCGCTGCGGCTCCGGAAGGCATGACCGAGCCGACCCTCGAGTCGACCGAGCGCAACATCCTCGTCCATGCGTCGTCTCAGGCTACGCGCGGCGACGCGACGCGGCAACTCGCAGACATGTCCGTCGAGGTCACGAGCGTCGAGGTCACAAGCTGCAGTCGACGAGCTCGAGGAGATCGGTGCGCGAGTACGCCGCCAAGATCGTCTGGAGCTGTCCGTGGATGTCGGCGACGGTCTCGGCGAAGCGGCTCGTGGCCGTCATCGACCCAGGCGTGTTGGCGGCGCAGAGATACTTCGGCGTGCCGCACGCATCGAACGCCTCGCAGGAAGTGTTCACGGCGGTCGACGCCTGGAGTGCCGCGTCGCCGTAGTAGCCGAGCCCATCGATGAGCACGAGCCGCACGTCGTCTGCGCGGCTGTCGATCACCGCTTGGTAGGGATCGGTGCTCGTCCGACCGAACACGGCGATGTCCGCGCGTTGTCCGACGGCGATCGTTCCGATGGGCGCCAGTCCGACCACGTCGGCCCCGTCGATCGTCGACATCCGCCAGATCTGCTCGGCCGTCAGCGCGCCGATCGAGTGCGACGCGCCGTACTGCTGCGCGAAGCGCATCTCCGAGAGCATCTCGTCCGAGCCGGAGGGCGTCCAGTCGGGGCCGAGCCCGACCCTGATTCCCCGCGCGAGCATCCCCGCGATGTCGGCGGTCTGTCCGTAGAGCACCATGTTGCTCGAGGGTGACCAGACGATGTGCGCGCGCTGCGCGAACGTCCGGTCGAGCTGAGCGCTCGTGAGCGGCATCGCGTGAATGAACACCGCCGTGCCGTAGGGCATCATGCTCGGGTCCTCGAGCAGCGAGGCTGCCGGATAGAGCGTATCGGTGCCGTCGAAGCAGCCGAACTCGCGCAGCGGATCGGTGCGCGTCGCGGTGCCCGAGTTGGCGTAGCCCTCACCCATGTGCACGTAGAAGCGGGTCGTGGGGTTGGTCGGCGCCGTGAAGCTGCCGACGAGCGAGGCGCGCGTGGGGAACCCCGACTCGCAGGCGCCGCTGATCGTCGTTCGCGCGATGTCGGCGCCGAGCCCCGTGTGAGCGTCGGCGTTGCGCGCGAGGCGATCGAGACAGCTGGACGCCGGTGCTTGCCCCTGCACGGTCGTGGTGCCGTGGATGATCGAGCGCAGCTCGCCCCACTTCGCGCCGGGGCACTGGGCGCCCGTATCCTGCGTCCCGTTGTTGTCCGAGTCGCCTTCGGGATGGGTCCACGCCGAGTACGACGCGTCGGCGCGCCATTGGTAGCGATTCATGTAGAGGTGCGGCGGGATCCACTCGGGCAGAAAGTCGTAGGTCAGGTGGTTGTGCCCATCGATGAGGCCGGGCGAGATCGTCGCGTGTGTGTCGATGATCGTGGCCGTGCTCGCGCCCGCCGCCGCGCTGCAGTCGGCCGCGACGCAGGTGATGGTGTTGCCAGTGACGAGCACCTCGCCCGGATTCAGGATGCCGGTCGGCGTCAGCACGGTGCCGCGCAGGAGCAGGCCGCTCGTCCCGACGTGAACGATGCTCGAGGCCGGCGCGGGATCGCTGGTCGCGATCACGGGTCTTCCGGCGTCCGTTCGGAACGCGTCGATGTCCGCGTCCACGCTCGTGGCGGCGTCGATGCCCACGTCGCGGCCGGAGTCGGCGGTCGGCGCGCCAGCGTCGCTGCCTCCGTCGCTGCCTCCGTCGCCGCCGCTCCCCGTGTCGAAGCCCGGCATGGTGGGTTGCGAGGGACAACCCGCGATGAAGCACGCGCAGATCGACATCATGAGAACGGCCCGGTTGCTCATCCGATCAGGGTAGACGCATCACGGGCGCGACGCGAGGAACGCTTGCGCAGCAAGGCGGCGAGCAAAGCGATCGCGATGATCCGTGGCGCACGAGCGCGCGTCGTGCCCACGCTGCAGCTCGCGCTTCCTGCACCGATCGCATCGGCGCCGTCGTCATCGAGCGCCACGCGTGTCGCGCTGGTCGCGAGGTGTGTTCCGTCGCTCGCCCATGCGCTCCACGTGATCCACTCGCCTGGCACTGCGCGGCCGACCTCGACGTGAGCGCGCGCGACGCCCGCCCGCAGGGGTGCGCGTGCGACGAGGGTGCCGTCTCGTCGAAAGTCGATCCAGGCGTCTTCTGGAATGGCGCCGCCAGCGCTCGCGAGCAGAGCGAGCGAGAGGTCACTCGCGCCCGGCGTCGTGAACGCACGGCTCGCGGAGAGTACGCCGGAGCTCGCCGCACGCGTCGTTGCCCCCGCGCGCGCCGACAAGAATGCGAAGACGTCGATCGCACCGAAGCCGCGCGCGGGCGTGAACGCGGCGTCTCGGTCGCGCATCGCGGAGAACGCGAGCAGGTCGCGATCGCGCTCGGGATCGAGCGGAGCGGCCTCGACCGCCAGAGCCAGCGCGCCGGCGACGAGCGCGGCCGAGACCGACGTACCTGCGATCGCCAACCGATCGTCGGGCTGCGAGAGCCGAGACCAGTCCGCAGCGCGACCGTGGACGAGCGCCTCGGGGTCGCCGGGATCGACGGCGCTCGAGCGCGCGGCGACGATCCAACCGCCCGGAGCGAGCACGCTCGGTGCGAGCGCACCGCTGGCCGTCGGTCCGCGCGACGAGAAGATCGCGCGGCCCTCTTCGTCTGCGTCGAGCGTGAGCGTGGGGCTTCCGTCGGTCGTGACGAGCGCGGGGCGCGACACGCTGGCGCCCACCGAGATCACCGCATCGCTCGTCGCCGGCATGGTGATCTCTTCGCCCGACACCACGCTCGCTCCGACGAACGCCGCCGAGAACGGCGAGCTTCCGAGCTCGCTCGACACGATCCACGCGTCCGCGTGCGCGGGGCCCGTGACCTCGATCAGGAACTCCCCGCCCACGAACGGGTGCATGGCGTCTCCCGAGATCGTGAGATCCACGATGCCCGGGCGCGAGGCGTCGGCGGTGAGCGTTCCACGCGGCGTGAGCAGGCTCGCGTGATCGCCCCGCGCGTCCACGCGCACGTGCCGGGTGTCGGGGAGTGCGAGCGCGACTCGCGAGGCGCCGCGCACGGCCACGGTGACGTGCGCCTCGCTCGTCGCTTCGGGGGACGGGACGCGCAGCGTGAGCCGTGTCGTGTTTCCTTCGGCGACGCGCGTCGAGGAATGAAACGCGCGTCCACCGTCGTTCCCCGCGGCGACGACGATCGTGAGCCCCGCGTGGACGAGTTCGGCGAGCGAGGTCTCGATGGCGCTCGTGCCGTCGTGCGCTCCGTCGTGGCCACCGAGCGAGAGCACCACGACGGCGTGCGCGGGGTCGACGACGGCCGCGCAGAATGCAGCGCCTCGGGCGATGTCGGCGTCGGCGAAGCCAGGTGTTCCACGACGGAGCGCGCGCACCACGACGAGACGCGCCTGGGGCGCGACGCCTGCGAACGCGCCGGGTGTGTCGATGCCCGCGGGCGCATCGTCGCCGACCGCGGCGCTCGCGATCGCCGTACCGTGACCGTGCCAGTCGCTGGGGAGGGACGCATCGTGCGCTGCCAGCATCGCGTCGAGCTCGTCACCTCGGAACACCGCACCACCGAAGCGCGCTTCCAGCTCGGGCTCGGCACCCCGCGGCGCGCGATCGAGATCGAGCAGCCAGTCGACGCGAGTGTGATCGGCGGCGTCGCGAAGATCGCGGTGCGTGAGATCGACGCCCGTGTCCACCACGCACACGGTCGCGCCGCGGCCGAGCATGCCGAAGCGCTCCCAGGCCTGGTCGACGTTCGCGGCAACGCGGGCCTGATCGAGCAGCGGGGCGCGCGCCCAGTGCGAGGGAAACACGCGGCCGTCGAAGGTGTGTGCGGGAAAGGGCGTCGGCTGGGCGTGCGCGACGGCAGCGAACAGCGTGATCGCGAGGCTAGGCGCGCTTCTGCCAAGGCAGCGCATCGAGATCGACGTTGCCGCCACAGAGCACCACGGCCACGCGTCGCTCGTCTTCACCAAGAGCCCCGGAGCGTAGCGCTACCGCGACACCGACGGCGGCCGAAGGTTCGATCACGAGCTTCATTCGCTCGAACACGAGGCGCATGGCCGACACGATCTCGTCCTCGCGCACCGTCTCGATCCGATGCACCACGTCGCGCACGACCGGCCACGTGAGCGTGCCGAGGCTCGTGCGCAATCCGTCCGCGATCGTCACGGCTCCCGTCTGCGCGACGAAGGCGCCGCTCGCCTTGCTGCGCGTCGCGTCGTCGGCTCCGAGTGGCTCTGCGCCGATGACGCGCACGCGCGGCGCGAGCTCGCGGTAGGCCAGAGCGATGCCCGAGATCATGCCGCCGCCACCGACGGGAACGATCACCGCGTCAAGATCGGGATGATGCGCGAAGAGCTCGAGCGCGATCGTCCCCTGGCCCGCGATCACGTCCGGATGATCGTAGGGCGGAATCAGCGTGCCGCCCGTCTCGGCGACCACGCGCGCCGCCGTCTCTTCGCGCGAGGCGAGCGTCGGCTCGCAAGGAATCACGCGACCGCCGTAGCCGATGACCGCCTGGCGCTTCACCTCGGGCGCGTTGGTGGGCATCACGATGTGCGCTTCGATGCCGCGGATGCGTGCCGCGAGTGCGAGGGCCTGCGCGTGGTTGCCGCTCGAGTGCGTGACCACGCCGCGCGAGGCGCGCGCATCGTCGAGCTTGGCCACGGCGTTCATCGCGCCCCGGAACTTGAACGCGCCCACGCGCTGAAAGCTCTCGCACTTGAAGAAGAGCGCGCGTCCCGAGAGGGCGTCCATGGTGTGCGACGTGTGGACCGGCGTGCGGATCGCGTGACCCTCGATCCGTTCGGCTGCGGCGCGAACCGCCGAGAGATCCGCCGCGTAGTTCGCGAGCGGAGGCGTCGAAGACGCGATGATCAAGCGGACGTCCGTGCGGGCGTGGCGCCGGTCGACGTCGCTCTCTCGACGCTGCGACGCTTCTTGATGACGGCGCGCAAGCCTCGCCCCTTGGGACGCAGCGTGACGCTGGGTGAGAAGCGCAGCTCCTCGAACGGCAAGAGATCCACGTCGAAGCGCTGGAGTGTCGTGACCAGCATCAGCACCGCTTCCATCATCGCGAAGTGGTTGCCGATGCACACGCGCGGCCCGCCGCCGAAGGGGAAGTAGGCGAAGCGCGGGCGCGTCTTGACGACGTCCGGCTCGAAGCGATCGGGATCGAAGGCCTCGGGGTTCGGCCACCAGCGCGGATCGCGATGCACGATCCACTGGCTCACGAGCACCTGCGTGCCGACGGGCAGCGCTCGGCCCGCGACGCGGATCTCTTTGGCGATCTCGCGACCGGTCAGCCAGGCGGGCGGATGAAGCCGCATGGACTCCTTGATCACGCGATCGGCGTACACGAGCTTGGGCACGTCGGCCTGCGTGGGCAGACGCCCGCCGAGCACTTCGTCGATCTCCGCGAGCAGGCGCCGCTTCACCTCGAGGTTCTTCCCGAGTGAGTAGAGAACGTGCGTGAGCGCGAGCGCCGTCGTCTCGTGCCCGGCGAGGAAGAGCGTCACCACCTCGTCGCGTAGCTGCTTGTCGTCCATCTTCGAGCCGTCTTCGTCCGTGGCTGCGAGGAGCGCATCGAGCACGTCGTTCCGCCGCTCGCCCGAGCTTCGCCGTGCCTCTACGATGCGCGCGATCAAGGCGTCGAGTCTCTTGAGCGCGTGCTGCGTCGCGCGGTTGAGCGGCGTCGGTACCCAGGTCGGAATGCGGAAGATGGTCTCGGGACTCTGCGCGAAGAGGACGTTGAAGACCTCCATCGACTCGCGCACCGTCTGCACGTCGGCCTCGCTCACGCTCGCACCGAAGAGCACGTCGGCCACCACCTCGAGCGTGAGATGCGACATCTCCTCGTGCAGCTGGATGCGCTCGCCGTCCTTCCGGCGCGTGAGCCCGCTGGCGGTGACGCGCACCATCGCGTCGGCGTACTCGCGAATGCGCTTGGGGGTGAACGCGGCCGAGGCGAGGCGTCGCTGCCGCTTCCAGAGCTCGCCGTCCGACGTGAGAAGCCCTTGCCCCAGGACGCGCTTGAGCACGTGGGAGTAGTCGTCGCGCGCGAGATCGGCCGCGTGTCCGACGAGCAGATCCTCGATGTCGTCGGGGTGGAACAAGAACACCCAGGGCTTGCCGAGCATGGGGATCTCGACGACGTCGCCGTGTTGCTCGGCGAGGTCTTGCAAGAACGTGAGGGGTCGCTGCACGAACTTCGCAACGGGCCGGATGCCGTAGCGAGAGCGCGGTCCGTGTCGGAGGGTTCCTGGGCTGCGCGGGGGCGAGGGGGCGGTGGTGGTCACGGCCTCCAAGGTACGCACATGCGAGCGTTCTGCCTGCTCGCATTTGGGAACCGGCTACATTGCGGGGACGTGTCGTCGCGCATCGGCCTGGTCAGCGTGCTCTGCGTCGCCTGTTCGACGTCGCCGATGGCGATCGATGCGGCCGCCCTGCCGGACGCCGCCGAGCTGCCCGATGCGGCCGGCTCGCGAGACGCCAACGACGCGGGCCGCGCGATCCCGGTCCCGACGATCGACTCGCCTTGGCGCGAGCTCGCGACGAGCCCCGATCTCGGAGCGCTGACCACGGCGGGCCAAGAGCCCGTCGACTTCGCCATCTGGCCGGCCGCGGATGGAAGCTGGCAGCTCGAGTCGTGCATTCGCTTCACGCGCGAGCCGGGCGGAAGTCGGCTGCTCTATCGATGGCACGCCGCGCACTTCACGGACAGCGACTGGACACCCGTCGGGATCGCCATGCACGCCGACACGAGCGTCGGCGAGCTCGAGGGCTGGATCCAAGCGCCGTTCGTGGTGCAGGCGACGGATGGATTTCACATGTTCTACGGCGATGGCAACGACATCTGTCAGGCCACGAGCACCGACGGGATCACCTTCACGCGACGGCTCACCGCGGCGGGCGTCACGGCGATGTACTCCGACGGTCCGAACACGGGCACGCGTGACCCGATGGTGCTGCGCGTGGGCGATCACTGGATCGCCTACGACACCGCGACCTCTCCCGATGGCGCGGGCGCCGTGTACGCGCGCACGTCGGTGGACCTCGTCGCTTGGTCCGCGCCCACGCTCGTCGCCGAAGGCGGTGTCGCGTCGGGGAACACGGCGTACACGGCGGAGTGTCCCTTCGTCGTCTACCGAGCGGACGTCGGTCTCTACTACCTGTTCCGAAACCAGACGTACGGCACCGGTGCGCGCAACAGCGTGTACGCGTCACCGGATCCGATGAGCTTCGGCGTGGCCGACGACCGCTACTTCGTCACGCACCTCCCGGTCGCCGCGGCGGAGATCGTCACCTACGAGGGCGAGACGTACATCGCCGCGCTGCGCGACACGCTCGATGGGATCCACGTCGCGCACCTGTCCTGGCTCTGATCTCGGAGGGGAGGAGCCCGCCGTGCGTGCGTGGTCAAAGCTCGGGCAGCAGCATCCAGCGATCGCGGCTCGGATCGCGGCCCGAGACGAACACGCGCACCTCGTCACCGACACGTGAGACGACCGTGCCGGGCGCGAGCTTGCCGCCCTTCTGCACGCGAAGCAGCGCGCCGCTCGCGTCCAGCTCGAGCCAGGCACCGCCGAGCGCCTTGCCCACGTCGAACGAGTAGATCTTCGCGTCGATGCCAGGGTCGTCGAGGTGCACGAAGATCTTCGCGCCGCTCACGCCCATGACCGTGCCCACGAAGCGGCGGCGCTCCGCGAGCGGAAGGGCGAGCTCGCGCGTGAAGAGGCGATCGAGAGCGAGACGCTCGACGAGATCGTTCAGACGGCGCTGCGTGTCGCGCGCACGGTTCGCGGCCTCGATCACGCGCTCGCGAAGCGCCACGTCGCCCGGGTCGCTGGCGGTCTCGCCGGCGAGGACCTGTTGCATCTGACGATGGAGGAACACGCCGACGACCTCGCGCATCGGTGCGGAGAAGCGCGCGTAGGGCTCGGCCCCGACGCCGAAGTGCGGCCCGGGCTCGCTCGCATACGAAGACCGCAAGCTGATGAGCAGGCTCTGTCGCTCGAGTGCCTGCGCCACGCGCACGTGGGGGCCGCTTCGCGGAAGCGCGGCGACGTAAGCCGCGAGGCTCGCACCTGCTCGAAAGCGAAACGGGTCGTCCGGCAGCCCGTGCGCGTCGACCACGGCGTCGATCATGCGGCGCAGTGCCGCGAGCCGCTCGGCATCGGGGCCCGGATGGATCCGGTAGATCGGCTGTATGGATGCGGAGGGATGCTCGCGCAGCAAGCGGCCGCCTTCCGAGTTCACGAGCAACGAGATCTGCTCGTTGTAGAGCTCGACCTCGTCGCGCACCGTCTCGACCACCGAGACGCCGAGCCCATCCTGATCGATCGCGACGCCGACCTCGGTGCGGTGATAGCGGACGACGTCACGCGCGGCCGCGTCCGCCATACGAAGGCGGCCCACCTCGCGAAGCAAGAGGAGCGGCGTCTCCATCTCGGTGCCGCGCAGGTCGCTCGGGGCTCCGTCGTAGAGGCGCTGCACGTCGCCGAACGCGAGCTTGCGCCGACTGCGCACGCGGGCGTGCTCGACGCGCGTCTCGACGATCGCGCCCGAGGCGTCCAGGTCGACCACGAACACCAGCGCGCGACGAACCACCTTCTCGTTCAGCGAGATGATCCCCTCGCTCAGCTCTCGCGGGAGCATCGGGACCGAGAATCCCGGGAGATAGAAGCTCGCGCCGCGACGCAGCGCTTCCTCGAAGAGCGGCGAGCCGGGCAACACGAAGTCCGCCGCTGCCGCCAGCGCGTAGCGGACCGTGTAGGCGCGCCCGCGCTCGTCCTTCGCGACGTGAACCGCCTGATCGAGATCCTTCGAGGTGGGCCCGTCGATCGTGACGAAGGGGAGATGCTCGAGGCTCGGTAGCGAGGGCTCGTCGAGGCGAACCTGGGCCGCCCGCTCGCGTACCTCGGTCATCACCGCGTCGGGGAACGTCGGGTCGAGGCCGCACTCGGTGGCGATGCGCACCATCGCCTCGTGGCCGGTCTCGCTCACCGCGCACCGAGCCCTTCGATCACACCCTCTTCATTTCGATCGGTGGCGGGCGGCGGATCGCTCACGAGCGCCGACACGCGCGCGCGCAGCTCGGGGTCCAAGCGGTAGCTGCCCGCCGCGAGCGCAGGCTCGAGCTGCGCGACGCTGCGCGCACCGAGGATCGGCGCCGTCACTGCGGGATGGCTCATCACCCAGGCCACCGCGAGCGTCGCCGGATGCACGCCCGCTTCGCTCGCGAGCGCGGTGAAGCGCTCCGCGAGCTCGATCTTGTCGCCGTAGCGATGCTTGTAGATCGGCCAGTCTGCGATGCGCACCTGGCTGGGCTGCTCGCTCGCGCGGTACTTGCCGCTGAGGAGACCGCCGCCGAGCGGCGAGTAGGGAAACACGGCGATGCGCTCGCTCGCCGCCATCGGCAAGAGCTCGATCTCCGCGGTGCGCTTGGCGAGGTTGTACATCGGCTGGATCGCCACGAGCTTGCTCAGGCCGTGCAGCGCCGAGAGGCCGAGCGCTTTCTGCACCTGCCACGCCGCGAAGTTGCTCACGGCGGGGTAGAGCACCAGGCCGCGCGCGACGAGGTGATCGATCGCGCGGAGCGACTCCTCGAGATCCGTGCGCTCGTCGAAGCGGTGCAGATAGAAGAGGTCCACGCGGTCGGTGCCCAGGCGCCCGAGGCTCGCTTCGAGACTTCGCACCAGGTGGTATCGGCTCGAGCCGCGATCGTTGGGTCCCGCGCCCGCCGGAAAGTACGCCTTGGTCGCGAGCACGATCTGATCACGCTCGCTCGCGATCAGCTCTCGCACGATCTCTTCGGTGCGGCCCCGGTTGTAGACGTCGGCTGTGTCGACGTGGTTGACGCCGGCCTCTCTCGCGCGCCGATAGATCGCCCGCGAGGCGTCGAGGTCGGCGTCGCCGCCGAAGGTCATCGTTCCGAGCGCGAGCCGAGAGACCTTGACGCCCGTGCCGCCGAGAAAGACGTACTCCATCGCCGCTCGATAGCAGACTACGCGTCGACGCGCGCTTCGAGCAGGGCGCCGTCGTTCGGTCGACCGGCGGCGCGAAAGCATGCGGCGAGCGTGAAGAGGGCGACGGCCTCGCCTCGTTCGTCGGCGGCGCGTCGTGCGTCGGCCAGCGCTCGCAGCGCGAAGCGGATGGCGATTCCGCTGCGCCCACCGCGGAGCGCGACCATGGCCTCGGCGAGGAGCGCTCGTCGATCGCGCGGGGCCTCGCTGCCACGCATCCGATCGAGCCGCTGCTGCGCGCCTGCGTGATCCCCGCGCAGCGCCGCCGCGATCGCGCGAATGCGAGCGACCGCATGCATGTCGCTCCCGACGGCGATCGCCCGCTCGGCGAGGCCATCGAGCGCCGCGAAGTCACGCTCGCGGATCGCCGTGCGCAGCTCGAGCCGCAGCTCCGTCTCGTCGTCGCCCGCGTCCGGCGAGCTGATCTCCGACTCGTCTTCGTCCTCCGGTGGGCCGAGCGCCACCATCTCCGTCTTGGGCTCGCTCGCGCGCGGTGGCGGGACCGACGCGGGTCGGCTCTCGAACGAAGGGTCCATCGGCAGCGCGATCTCGACCGAGGGCGCATCCGTCCCGAGGTCGGCGAGATCGCCCGCCTGCGTCGCGCGCTCGAGGCCTCGTACGTGCCGGCGCGGAAAGGCCGCGGCGATCTTCTGCGCGCGCTCACGGACCGCGCCCGACGCTTCGGTTCCGAGCACGACGAGCGCGAGCTGCGCCGCCGCACCGCCATAGCCGAGAGCGATGAGCGCGTCGGCCGCGCCGAGCAGCGAGCCGACACCTTCGGTCTCGTTCCCGCCGAGGACCAAGTGAAGCGCGCGCTCGGCCGTCTCGGCGACGCGCGAGGACGGTGGAAGCTGAGCGGCGACGAAGCGATGCACCTCGGCGGTGCGCGCGGGCGGCGAGGCCGAGCCGACGAAGCGCCGCAAGAAGCTCGAGGCGGGCCGCGGCAGCTCGCCCGCGCTCAGCCATCCTTCGCGCACGAGGCGATCGAGACTGCGCGGAATCGCTCGCGCTCGAAGGCCATCCGCCGCGGCGAGCGCATCGAGCATCGATCGCGGCCCCCACTCGGGCATCGACGTGATGAGCTCCAGCAGGCGCCGACTCTCGTCGTCCAGCTGATCGAGGCGCTCGGCGAGCAGCGCATCGAGCGCGAGCGCCTTCACCCCGCCGCGCGGCGCCCCGCGCCAGATGAAGCGCCGCTCTTCGCTCTCGGAGTCGAGCACCAGATCGCCCGAGCCGATCATCGCGCGCGCCGCTTCCAGCACGGACGCGGGTGTGTCGCCGCCGAGGACCGCCACGCGCCGCGCCACGTCCACCGGCGTGGCCTCGCCCAGCACGCTCTGCGCGACCACGCGCGCATCGGAGGTGCGGAGCGGAGGCAGCGTGAGCTCCACGCGATCGATCATGTCGTCGAGCTCGGGCGGAAGCGGCGTCTCCACGCCGACGCGCGCGATGCACGCGACCGAGCCCGAGGCGCGCTTGAGTGAAGCGAGAATCGAGAGCGTCGCGGCGTCCATCGCGACCAGCGGCGAGAGCAGGAACCAGACGGCGCCACCCGCGCGCTCCACGGCCAGCGCCAGCGCTGCGCGCACCGGCTCGTGCGCAACGAGCTCGCCACCCAGCACACGATCGAGCGGCGCGCGCTCGTGATCTTCGAGCGTGGCCACCAGCATCTGCGCGCCCGCGTCGCGCGTGAGCGCCGCGCGAAGGCTTCCGAGAGGGGCGATCCCGCTGGTCGCGCCACCGAGCTCCACGACCACCGCGGGCGAGAGCGCAGCCCGCGCCGCGCGAATGAGCTCGACGGCGCCCGCACCGACCGGACCTCGCAAGAGGACGAGCGCCGGTGGAGCCGTCCCGAGCGCGGTCGCGAGCGAGGGCAGCAGCGCCTCCGTCGCGGGCGTGATGGGAATTCCGCCCAGCCGCGCGATGGCGGCCGTCGACGTGTCGCGCCTCGGGTGGGTGCGATCGATGCTGGCCGCGCGGTTCGCGTGCGCGCCGCCGCCGACCGTGCGCGCGAAGAGAAAGAGACCGCGCGCCCGATCACGCGCGGAGGGATCGAGCAAGACCTCGCCGACACGAGCGCGGACGGCCAGCGACTCGGCGCTCTCGATCGCGGCGCCCGTCGGCGTTCCCGCTTCGTCGATCAAGACGCCGAGCGCGACGCCGAACGAGAGGGTGATCTCGGCGTCTTCCGACTCGTCGAGCAGATCGAGCGCGACCTCGACCGCGTCACCGACGTCGCTGGGCGGAAAGCTCGCGACCACGGTTCCCGAGAGATGCGCGAGCACCGCGCCGCCCGAAGCGGCGAAGCGATCGGCGACTTGCTTCGACCATGCTGCGAGCGTGTGTCTTCCCTCGCGCGCGATCGCGCGATGCCACACGACGATGCGTTCGCCGCTCTCGCTCACCCCCGCCGTCCCATGTGCGAACCCCAGACGGTGAGTCTAGGGCTTCCCCTCGAGGCGCTTCTTCAGGGCAGAGAGCTCGTCTTCGACGACGGCGCCGCCCGACTTCTTCTCCAGCTCGCGGAAGCGCGCCTCCACCGACGCGCGATGCGGATCGCCGAGCACGTCGGCGGCCTCGACCTCGGCCTCGAGCTGGTCGATGCGACCCGACAAGTGCTCGAGCTCGTCGAGCGTCCCGCCGCCGAAGCGCGCGCCGCCTCCGCTCTCCGTGCCGACCTCACGCGCGCGTCGCACCTGGGCCGCCAGCGTGGTCTTGCGCGCCTTGAGGTCTTCGATCTTCGCTTCGATCGTCTCGAGCGTGGACTGGAGCTGCGTCGCAGACGCGCTGGCGGAGTCGGCCTGCTTGCGGGCGTTCTCGGCGCCCTGCTTGGCCTTCTGCTTCATCTTCAGCGCTTCCCGCGCCAGGTCTTCGTCGCCCGCACGCAGGGCGAGGACGGCCTTGTTCTCCCAGCCGGTCACTTCCTCCTGCGCCTCGCCCACCTTCTTCTCGAGACGCTTGGCCGTCCCGAGCTGGGTGACCAGATCTTGGCGCGCACGCTTGAGCTCACTCTCCATGTCGATCACCGTCTGATCGAGGAGCTTTCCCGGATCCTCGGCTCGGTCCACGAGCGAGTTCAGGTTTGCTTTCAGTACTCGGTTGAAACGGTCGAAGATGGCCATGCTCGATCCTCGTCGCTCGGCGATGTCCGAGTCGTCTACGCCCGGCGTACGTACCTTATTTCCTCACGCGCGTCCGTGCGCGGAGGAACTGCAGACTTTCACGCTCGTTCGACCCTGTAAAGCATGGTAGCCCGCGCCGCTATGATCGAAGGGGCCAAGTTTCTCCTCACCGGCGGCGCCGGCTTCATCGGCACGGCCCTCACGCGGCGGCTGGTGGAGAAGAACCACGTCCGGATCTTCGACAACTTGCGGCGCAACGCCCTCGAGGAAGCCGGCCTCGGCAAGCACCCGAACGTGGAGCTGATCGTCGGCGACGTCCAAGACGCGGCCGCGCTCCGGAAGGCGACCACCGGCGTGGACTACGTGATCCACATGGCGTCCATCGCGGGCGTCGACACCGTGCTCAAGAACCCCGTGCTCACCATGAAGGTGAGCCTGCTCGGCACGATGAACGCGCTCGAGGCCGCGCTGGAAGCCAAAGGGATCAAGCGCTTCATCGACTTCTCGACCAGCGAGGTCTTTGGCAGCTACGCGTTCCGCGTGCGCGAGGCGGACGTCACCAGCCTCGGCGCCGTCGGCGAAGCGCGCTGGACCTACGCGGTGAGCAAGCTCGCCACCGAGCACCTCGCGCACAACTACTGGAAGCAGTACGGCCTGCCGACCTGCGCGATCCGCCCCTTCAACATCTACGGGCCCGGTCAGGTCGGTGAGGGCGCCGTGCACGCGTTCGTCACGCGCGCGCTCAAGAACGAGCCCATCCACATCCACAACGAGGGCGATCAGATCCGCGCCTGGTGCTACATCGACGACATCGTCGAGAGCATCCTCTTGGCGGTCGAGAAGGACGAGGCGATCGGCCAGTCCTTCAACATCGGCAACGCGCGCAGCACGATCACCATCTACCAGCTCGCGCAGCTCATCCGCCGCCTCAGCGGCTCGTCGTCGGACCTCGACTTCGTGAAGTGGGACTTCCCCGACGTGGAGCTGCGCGTGCCCGACGTGAAGAAGGCCGAGAAGCTCCTCGGCTTCCGCGCCACGATCGATCTCGAGGACGGCCTTGAGCGGACGATTACCTGGTACCGCGAGAAGCTCGCGCGCGGCTGAGCACACGAGGGAGTCATGCACTGCGCGACGTGCGGGACAGCCGTCGGATCCGACACGCTGCTCTCGGATCGCGGCGAGCCCATCTGTGCGGCCTGCCAGGAACGCGTGGAACTCGCCCAGGGCGATGCGCGGGCGGGACGCGCCATCTTCGCGTCGAGCGGTGGCGCGCTCGCGCTCGGGGCGCTGGCGATCTTCTTCGATCCTTGTCTCTTGCCGACCGTGGCGGGCGTCGTCGCGGGCATCACCACCATCGGCCTCTTGGTGCGTCATCCCGAGCATCGCGCGCGGCTCGGGATGCGCGCGCACGTCGCTGCGGCACTCGCGCTCGCGGGGATCGCGCTCTCGATCGTCGCGCCCTTCGTCGGGCTCCTGTTCCAGCACGCGATCGTGCAGCAAGCGGACGAGCGGGCGGCAGGCGGGGCGGTGGAAGCGGCCGCGGAGCCGGAAGCGCCGCCAGATCCGGTTCGCGAGATCTTCGCCACGCGCCTCGCCGACTGGGTCGTCGCGCTGGACGCCGACGTGGCCGGACATCCGCATGCGGCCCCGCGCGACGTGGCCGGGACCCGTGCCTCGCTGCTCGCCGCCGTGGACGCCAACGCGCCCTCGCTTCACGAGGCCTTCGCGGCGTTCGTCGACGATGCCGAGTCGTTCTCGCGCGGAGGAAACGAGACCGACGACGCGGCGCTGACCAACCGGCTCACGCTGCTCGACGACGCGCTCACTCGGGCCGACGTGCCTTACTACGTGGATGCGATCCTGCTCGCGCGCGGGGACCGCCGACGCGTGCTGGCATCCAGCTACTTCGTCGAGCGCCGCCGACGCTTCGCGAGCGGTGAGCGCATCGTGACGGCGCTCGACCTCGATCGCGTGGACACGCTGAGCTTCGAGCAGTCGCTGCTCGGCTACACGCGGCCCGAGGTGCGCTACGCGCTGGTGCTCGTCGCGCGGATCCAGGACTTCCTGATCGAGCGCGCGCTTCCTTCGATCCACTCCGTCGACGAGAGCGTGATCGTGCGCGGCTACGAGGACGAGTCGGACGTCGCCTGGGTCACGCCCTTCGAGAACTGGGTGCACGAGGACCTCGCGCGTGAGGCGCGGCAGATCGTGACCGAGCGTGCGCTCCTCGATCTCGCGTCGGCGATCGTGCGACGTCGCATCGGCATCGAGGCGATGAGCCACGCGCTGCTCCACGACGGAGTCCACATCCGCGAGCCCGAGACCCTCGCCTACGACACCGATGCGCTCGCGCCTTACGCGCGGCTCGCGGGCCCGGCGCTGCTCGGCGAGGTCCGCGCGGCGCAGACGCTGCTCGATGCCACCGACATGGTGACGACCTACGACGCGCTCGAGGCGGCGCACCTCGCGTCGGTCGCGCGTCACGAGGCTCAGCACCGCATCGACTACGAAGACGATCGCATCGTGAGCGTGCCCGCGGCGCTCGCCGCGTACACGGGCCGCACCGAGTTCGAGGATCAGGTGAACCAGCTCGCCGAGCGCGCGAACGCAGAGCTCTCGGCGTATCTCTCGCAAGTGGCGCGCGAGCCCGAGCGCGTCCTGACGAACCTCGTGCACATCGTCTCGTTCCCGATGAGCCGACACGACTGGAGTCGCCCGGAGAGCTACGCGGCGCTGGTGATCTTCGAGACGCTCGCGCACGAGCTCGGGATCTCGCACGGTGACTTCATCGTCGAGCGTCGCATCGCGCGCGATCAGATCGCACGCGTATACGGGTCGATCCGCGGGCACACGGGTGCCGCGGTCGCGGAGGCCGCGCGAGCGGGTTGGGCGTCGCTCTACGGCGTCGCGCTGCCGCCGCTCGAAGAGGTCAGTGCGAGGTGAGGTAGGCCCGCACGGTGTTGCCCCACGCGGTCGGGGTGAGCGTCGTGGCGCTGTGCGTGACGTTGAGGAGATCGGGGGTGCAGTCGCTGAACGGCTCGAAGTCCCACGCGAGGTTCGGGATCTGTTTCGCTTCGACGTCGGCGAAGAACGCGGCCGCGTCGCCGAGCGTCCCGTACTCGCCGATGATCACCGGGATGTTCGAGTACGTGTACGACGCCGTCGTGGGCGGGTACCCGTGCACTTCGTACACGACGTTGTCGAAGGCGAGCGGCGTCGTCGCGTAGAAGCCGATGCTGCTCGTCCAGTCGTTGCCCTGGACCGAGACGATGTGGTGCGGCACGCCGAGGCGGTCTTCTTCGGCGCGGATGACTCCCACCGCGTGCGCCATCGCCGCGCGGATCACCGCATCGGATCGCTGGTTGCCGCCCGCTTCGTTGGTGATGCCGAACATCACGAAGGGTGAGTGCGCGAAGGTGTCGACGAGCGCGACGTAGGTCGCGTCGGTGCCGGTGGGAAACCGCGTGGCATCGGGTGTGGTGGTGGCGTCCGACGGAATGCCCGTGGCCTCCGCGTCGCCGTGGATGGTGTCTTGCAAGATCATCGAGGCGTGGCTGCGCAGCGCGACGAGCACGTACACGCC
>JAYVCF010000011.1:0-5515 GCA_043750095.1 Deltaproteobacteria bacterium | reverse complement strand
AGCCGATCGCTCCCGCGGCGCGAAGGGCCGCCTCGTGGCTCCCGGGCTTGCCGGCGACGAAGGCTGGTGTGCCGCGCCGCCCGAGCTCGGCCAGCGTCTCCGGCACGGTGTCCGCGAGGGCGGAGTCGGGCGCGCACACGATGGCCGCCCTTCCCGCGCCGGGTCCCGAGGGCGCGAAGCCGCCGACCTCGAGCAGCTCGCGGACGAACTCCACGCGCGCCTCGATCGCCTCGCCGGCACCGACGACCACGATCTCGACCGGCAGCCGCGGCAGCGCGCGCGCTGCTTCGAAGGGAGATGCGTCGCGCGGATCCGGAGCGGAGAGCGCCACCGGATCGCTCGCGAGCGGGAACTTGCTCACGCCCACGATGGGCAGGCGACGAGATCGAACGGCGCCGCGCCGCGACTCGGCCTCCCGCGCGATCCGGTCGCGCACGAAGGAGCGTGCGGCCACGAGCCCGCCGGCGCGCTCGATCTCGCGCACCACTTCCCACGCGTCGCGCGCGATGCGATCCGTCAGCGCCTCGATCTCGAAGCTGCCGCGCGCGGGATCATCGACCACCAGCAGCCCCGACTCGCGCGCGAGGATCTGCGGGACGTTGCGCGCGAGCCGAGCGCCGCGCACCGACGGGCTCGCCAGCTCGGCATCCATCGGGAGCACGCCGATCACGTCGGCTCCACCCAGCATCGCCGCCGCGGCGCCCAGCGTTCCGCGGACCACGTTGGTGGGCACGTCGAGGCGCGCGAGGGTGCGCTCCGCGGAGCGGGCCGCGATCCAGACACCCGCGTCGAGCCCGAGCGTGCGCAAGACGCGGCCCGCCAGACGCCGCAGCGCACGCAGCTTGGCGATCTCGACGAAGAGCTCGGGGCCGACCGACGTCGCGAAGCGGAAGTCGGCGGGCGGCCCGCTCCTGCGACGCGCGAGCTCGATCGATGCGGCCACGCCGACCGCGACCTCGGTGACTGCGCTCCCGCCGCTCTCGTGCACGTCGGTGAGCGCGACGACCGACTGCCGCGTCACCACGCCGTCCACCGTGACGACGGCTTCGACGACGATGGGATCGGACGCGTGTTCTACCAAGAGCACGCCTCGATCGGGCGCCTCCGCCGTCGATCGCCACCAGACGCCGTCCGCGCCCGAGGCGAGGCGCACATGTTCGCGACTCGACGCCACGACGACGCATGCGCGCGCCCTCGGTGCGCTCGCGAGGCCTTCGTCTCGCGCGGGGTCCGGCCCCAACGCCGGCTCCACGCGGAGCGCGTCGTGGCGCGCGGGGCTCGGCGACGCGAACGGCGCGCCCCGGAGCTCGTTCTCCGCGAGGGCGCGCCACTGAGAATTCCATGTCGAGGGGTCGCTCATGGATCGGGTGGTGAGCGACCTATCACCTTGTCAGGCCGCGTCGAGGCTCACTCGTCGTCGTCGTCGTCCGCGTCGTCGTCCGGCGGCGTCTCGTCTTCGTCGTCATCCGCGCCGTCCGCGCTGCTGCCCGCGGCAGGAAGCGGAGCGGTCGTGCTCGCCGCGTCCGCGGACTCCCCGGCGGGCGTCTCCGCGTCCGGCGGGGCTTCGTTGTCTTCGTCGGCTTCGGCTTCGGCTTCTCCGCCTTCGGCGTTCAAGGGCAGCTGCTCGCCGGACTCGGGCCCACCACGGCGGCGACGGCGACGGCGGCGGCGGCCACCCCCGCCCTCGGCCTCGGCCTGCGGAGCCGAGGTGGCAGTGGCGTCCCCGTTGGTCGCGGCAGCCTCCACGGCCGGCGCTCCCGCTTCCTCCGCGACCGGCGCGCCATCGGTGGACGCCGCAGGCTCACGCGGCTCACGCGGCTCACGCGGCTCACGCGGCTCGCGCTGGTCTCGCTGCTCACGCGGCTCGCGCGGGTCACGGTCACGTCCGTCGCGCGCCCACTCGCGCATCGGCATCTCGGTCTGTCCGCGCAAGGAGTCGAGCAGATCGAGATCGATCGACGAGATCGGCAGCTCGACCGGCACGAGCCCGACTCGACGCGCCTCCATCGCCTCCGCGAGGCCCTGACCGTCCCAGATGGCGACCGGCGTCGTCCCCGGAACCTGGGCCTCGTCGCGCGTCATGCGCGGCACCTGACCGAGCGTGATGATCCAGGTTGCGCTCGCGCTTCCGTAGTGGTGCAGCGAGCCGCGCATCTCGATGACGCGCTCCTTGGCGAGCTCGCGCGTCGCGAGATCCCGAAGGACGAGGATCGCGACGCGCGTCTCTTCGTGGCCGCTGCGAAGCACGCCCGCAAAGTGCATCTCCTGCGCGCTCGACGTCGGACGACGCACGCCGCGAAGCGAGCCGACGCCCTCGGCCGAGAGCCACGTCGCGATCAGCTCGGCGAATCCCGCGGGAGGAAGCTCGGCGATCTTGCGCAGGAACGCGCGGCGAACCTCGAAGCGCTGGCGCTCGGCGGCTCGAATCGCATCGCGCTCGCGATGCACGGCGTCGCGCGGCAGGTACCAATCCGTCAGCGCCACACCGCCCGGCACGTGCCGGAAGCGCGCGCGCTCGCTGCGCATGCGGCGCGAGTCCGCGCGGATCGCGGCGGCCACGGTGGGCGCCAGCGCAGCCGCATCGCCCGAGAGCCGACCGCGACGCACCAGCTCGCCCGCGATCGCGCCGTAGGTCTGCGGCGACGCGTCGCCGTTGGACATGACCTGATGGACGGCGTCCGAGAGCTCGCGCCCCAGGATGTCGCCCTCTTGCGGCTCGCGAGAGAGATCGACTTGCGGGGGCCTTCCCCGACCTTGATCAGAACGCCCTTGATCAGGACGACCTTGATCGGGTCGGGAGTCACCGAAGGCTCGCGGCTCGCCGCCGCCACGGCCGTGACGGTCCCGGTCGCCGCGATTCTCGCCGCGATTCTCGCCGCGATCGCGATCACCGCCGCCTCGATCTCGGTTGCGGTCTCGGCCGCCGCGGTCTCGGTCCCTGCCGCCGCGATCTCGCTCGGGACGAACGTCCCGGTTGCCATCGCGCTCGGCGCGCTCGGGCTGGCCCTCGGGCCGCGCCTCGGCTCGGGGCTCGCCGCCCTCGGCCTCGGGGCGTGCTTCCTCGTTGTTCTCTCCGCTCACGGGTGCCTCCTCGGCGCCGCTTCGGCCGCGCCGGCGACGACGACGCCGTCCACGGCGTGCATCGTCCTTGTCGTCTTCATCGCCGGCCTCATCTGTGTCGAGGCCGCCGAGAATGGGTTGATCGTCGTCGTCTTCCGCAGGGAAGACGTCCGCCCCGGGCAGCCGAGGCCTGGGCGCGGCTTGCACCGCTTCGTCGAGCTGGGCGTGCTCGTCGCCGTCGCCTTCGGCGCTCGGCGGCTGGGGCACCGACTCGGGGAGCTGCGAGACGTCGATGTCTTCGCCCTCGTCGGCGAGCGCGAGCATCTCTTTGGTGAAGTCCCGCAGGGCGAAGATGCCCGGCTTCACCTTCACGATCGAAGTCTCGTTGCGCTCGGCCTTCACCGCCGTCGCGAGACGCGAGCTCATCGTGAGCTCGGGCGCCTTGCCCACGTGCGAGAGCAGGTTCCTCGCGATCGCGAGCTCGGTGATCTTCTTGTAGTGAAGCGGTCTGCCTGCCAGACGCAGGATCTCCACCGCGGCTTCCGTGAACGTCATCTTTTGGGGGTCTCGGGACGGCAGGCGCTCAGGCCCGCACTGGGAAACGCTGGCGTTCTTTGCCAGCGGAGCGTCCTCGTCGAACTCGCATGCGTCGTTGCGTGCGGCCGAGGCGCGGAAAATGAGTGGGCGCACGCTAACAGAGGTCACGCCGGCAAGCAATCGCAGCTTGATGCGTGCGTCGCCACGCGCACGCAGGTCCCGATCGGCGCTCGATCGCATTCTACGTCACATTAGTCGAGAATCTATTCGCTCATGAAACCAGCGCGAATAGGCGGACGCCGGATATAGGCCCGTTGACAAATCGGGATTAGAGCCGCACAAGTCTCGTGTGGCCGAGGCGCTCCGACTGGTTTCTTCGGCTGGCTTCGACATCGACGAGGTCAACGACACGCTCGAGGGCGCCGAGCCCGACGAGATCGTGCGCTGGGCGCAGAAGACGTTCGGCCGCGGGCTCATCATGAGCTCGAGCTTCGGCGCCGAGTCCGCGCTGATGCTTCACCTCGTGACGCGCGACGCGCCCGACGTGCCGATCGTGTTCCTCGACACGGGCTATCTGTTTCCGGAGACGTATCAGTTCGCCGAGGAGCTCACGCAGAAGCTCCGGCTGAATGTGAAAGTCTACGGGCCGCGGATGACGGCCGCCCGGCAGGAGGCGCTCTACGGCCGCTTGTGGAACGGGAGCGACGAGGAGCTCGCGAAGTACCAGCAGATCAACAAGGTCGAGCCCATGGATCGCGCGCTCCGCGAGCTCGGCGCGACGGGCTGGATCGCCGGGCTCCGCCGAGACCAGACCGAGTTCCGCTCCGGCCTGCGCGTGGTGGAAGAGCAGGACGGGATCGTGAAGGTCCACCCCATCCTCGGCTGGACCAAGAACGACATCCGCGACTACATGCGGGCGCACGACCTGCCGTATCACCCGCTCTACGCCTTCGGGTACCGCTCGATCGGCGATACGCACTCGACCGTGCCGACGACGCTCGAGCAGGACGAGCGCGACGGGCGACACTTGGGTGAGAAGCGCGAGTGCGGGATCCATCTGCCGCGCACGCCCGAGGCGAACGCCAGCCTCAAGTCCTCCGGCCTCTAGCCGCGCCTTCGATCGCCTCGCTCGGGAGGGAAATATGCGCGTCGCGCTTTTCTTTCCGCGCGCTCTCGTTATTCTGGTCCTCGGCCATGAAGCGCAACCTCGTCGTCGGTGACGTCCATGGATGTTTCGACGAGCTCCGACGCCTGATCGAGCGGGCGAAAGTCGGGAGCGGCGACGAGGTCACTCTCGTCGGAGACCTCGTGAACAAAGGCCCCGATTCGATCGGCGTGGTCCGCTTCTGTCGCGAGAACGGGATCGCCGCCGTGCTGGGGAATCACGACGACTACCTGCTCCGCTGCATCGTCGCGAGGCGCCGAGGGGACGGCCGAGAGTTCTCCGAGAGCATCCGGAAGATCGCCAAGAAGATCTCCGACGAAGACGCCGCCTGGCTCCGCGCCCTGCCCCTCTGGACTCGGATTCCGGGCATGCGTGCCGTGGTCGTCCACGCCGGGATCGTCCCGGGGCGAGCGCTCACCGATCAGAAGCGCGAGAACCTCCTCACCATGCGCAGCGTTCGGCCCGATGGCGTCGCCTCGAAGCGGATCGACGAGGGCGTTCCCTGGGCGTCGCTGCATCGAGGCCCTTCGCACGTGTTCTTCGGGCACGACGCGGTTCGGGGGCTGCAGCGCTGGAAGTACGCTACCGGGCTCGACACCGGCTGCGTCTATGGCGGGCGGCTCACCGCGTATGACCTCACGAGCGAGACCTTCATCAGCGTGATCGCCAAGAAGGCCTACGCCGAGGCGGGCCGCGCCATCCAGCGCGCCGCGGAGCGCCCGCTCTCCCGAGTCGCGAGCCGGCGTTGACGCA
>JAYVCF010000010.1:0-4686 GCA_043750095.1 Deltaproteobacteria bacterium | reverse complement strand
CGTGGCGAGAGCGGCACCGGCAAGGAGCTGGTCGCCGAGGCCATCCACCAGAACAGCCCGCGCGCGGCGCGACCGATCGTGAAGGTGAACTGCGCGGCGCTCGTCGAGACGCTGCTGCTCTCCGAGCTCTTCGGCCATGAGCGGGGCGCGTTCACCGGAGCGTCGGCCCGCAAGAAGGGCCGCTTCGAGCTCGCGGACGGCGGCACCATCTTCCTCGACGAGATCGGCGACATCTCCGCCAAGACGCAGGTCGCGCTGCTCCGTGTGCTTCAAGAGCGCGAGTTCGAGCGGGTCGGCGGCACGCAGCCGATCCGTGTCGACGTGCGCATCGTCGCCGCGACGCATCGCGATCTCGAGAAGATGGTCCGCGAGGGAACCTTCCGCGAAGACCTCTACTATCGTCTCCGCGGTGTGACGGTGGACATGCCGCCGCTGCGCAAGCGCATCGAGGACCTGCCGATCCTCGCCGAGCGCTCGCTGAGCCGCATCGGTGTCGAGCGGAACGAGCCGCCCAAGCGCATCTCGCCCGAGGCCCTCGAGCTGCTCGCCTCGCACCGCTGGCAAGGCAACGTGCGCGAGCTCGAGAACGTTCTGCGCTCCGCGACGCTGTTTGCCGAGGGCGAGGAGCTGACCACCGACGACCTGGCCGCGTTCTCCGAGTCCTTCGTGCCGCGCGAGGACGCGCCGCCTCGCCGCGCGGATCCCTCGAATTCGCGCCCAGGAAGCGAGTCGGCGGCGCCGCTCGAGAGTCTCGTCTATAACGAGGTCCGGGCGGGAACCACGTCGCTCTTCGACATGAAGAAGCGACTCGAGCGCGAGTGCATCGTCCGCGCGCTGACGGAGAGCAACGGGAACATCACGCGCGCGGCCGCGCTCCTGGGAATGAAGCGACCGCGTTTGTCTCAGCTCGTGAAGGAGTACGAGCTGGGGGACCTCGGAAAATGAGCGAAGCGATGAACAACACGAAACGAACCGTCGGCCGGGCCTCGTCCGCCACCTTTGGGCCCGCCGCTCTTGCCGTCCTGCTCGCGATGCTGAGTCTCTCCGCATGTGCGGGTGGTGACCCCGCCGTGGCGGGTGAAGGCAGCCCGCTCCTCGGCCCTGGCGTGACCCCGCTGCCGGCCGCGCCGCTCGGCGCGCTCGACATGACTCCCCCGGACTGCGCCGGTCGGCTCTCGAACGTGGGCGCGTCGCACTTCCACTTCACCGTGGCCTCGCTGAGTGCGGGCCTGGTGGCCGTGGTCGATGGGACGGGCAACGTCATCTGCGTCGACAGCGTCAGCGACGTCCGGTCCGACCTGGACGCGTCCGGACAGACTGCGGAGGCGGACGCAGTCGTCGCGGGCTTCCTCGCCGCAGCGCACCAGTCGGACGGTCGCGACGCGCGCTTCTCGGGCCGCGCCCTTCCGGGTGATCCGGAGCCGCAGCCGAACATCGATCCCTCGACGCTCCCGGACCCCGAGCCGCAGCCGAACTAGATTCGTCGGAGGGACCATGCGGTCCCTCCCCCTACTTTTCGTCTCCGAAAAGCTGGGGCCCCCACCCGCTCCGCCTCGGTCGCTTCGCTCCCCCGCGAATGGAGCACTGGCAGCCGGCCTCACGCCTTCACCCCGGTCGCTTCGCTCCCGCGCGACGCGTCACGGCGAGTTCGCGTACGATGAGGGCGGGAGTTCGCATTGGATCGACACGTCGTCTTCGTCGCACCGCACTTTCTCTCCAACACGCTGCGCTACGTGCGCGCCTTCACCGACCTCACCGGTGTCGAGACGAGCGTCATCAGCGAGTCGCCTGAGTCGGCACTGCCGACGGCGATCCGTGAGCGCATCGCGGGGCACTACCGTGTGCCGAGCTGCCTCGACGCGCGGCAGCTCACGGGTGCGCTCAAGGTGATCCAGCGCGCCATCGGGCCCGTGGATCGGCTGGTCGGCGCGCTCGAGCAGCTGCAGATGCCGCTCGCGGGCGCGCGCGATGCGCTGAACATCCCCGGCATGCGATCCGAGACGGCGCGCAACTTCCGCGACAAGGATCGCATGAAGGAAGTGCTGCGCGCGGCGGGCGTCCCCGTGGCCCGCAGCATCCTCGCCGAGAGCGATGCTCAGCTGCGCGGCGCGATCGACACCCTCGGTCTGCCCGTGATCGTGAAGCCGCAGGCCGGCCTCGGGGCGCGCGCGACGCGTCGCATCGAGAAGAGCGAGGACCTCGACGCGATGCTCGCGGCGGGCGAGGGACCGCGTGCGGGCGCGCCCGTTCAAGTCGAAGAATTCGTGCGCGCGCGGGAGCACACCTGCGAGACGGCGACGGTGCTCGGCCAGCCCGTCTGGCACTCCGGCACTCGGTACTTCCCGTCGCCGCTCGAGGTGCTCGAGAACCCGTGGATGCAGTACTGCGTCCTCTTGCCGGCCGAGGAAGACGACCCGACGTTCGGCGCTTTTCACCCCATGGGCCAGGCCGCGCTCGCTGCGCTCGGTGCCGGACCGAGCTCGAGCTGGTCGGGATTCACGCACATGGAGTGGTTCCTGCGCGAGGACGGCTCGATGCTCGTCTCGGAGGTCGGCGCGCGTCCGCCGGGCGTGCAGATCATGCCGCTCATGAGCCTCGCGAACGACGTCGACATGATCGCCGCGTGGGCGGGCCTGGTCGCGCTCGACACGTTCGAGCGGCCGCGACGCAAGCGCGCCGCCGGAGCCGCGTTCTTTCGCGGGCAGGGGAGCGGCTCACGCATCGTGCGCATCCACGGCGCGGCGGCCGCGCGCGAGCAGGTCGGAAGCGCGCTCGTCGAGATGAGCCTTCCTGCGCTCGGTACGCCGCGCGCAGACGGCTACGAGGGCGAGGGTCACGCGCTCGTGCGATGCGCGACGACGGACGACGCGAAAGAGGCGCTCAAGGCGCTCGTGTCGAACATCCGCCTCGAGCTCGGCTGAGCGTCGATCTCGACACGGGTGCCCGGCTCGCCGGGCCGACACGATGGTGTCGCGTCCGCGGCACGGACGACTCCGGTCGAGATCAGATCGCGTCGACGCCGGCGTCGAGCGACGTCGCTGCGTCGGCGGGCATTCCCGCGTCGAGCATGGGCATGACGACCGGTGCGCCAGTGCCGCCGACGGCCCGGACGCTGCGCACCGCGACGTGACTGCAGCCCGAGTGCGGGACGTCGAGCGGAGCGGCGGTGACGGGATCGCTGAAGTGGAACGTCGTCGTCGGGCTCTCGAACGTCATGAACGCGCGCGGGACCTGCCACGTCAGGACACCGTCGAACCCGTTGGGAACGACGAGCACGCCCGAGGCCGGATCGAACGCGCCGGGACCGAGGCCCGCGATCTGGGCGCCGTTGTTGGTGGGAGTCGAGACGAGGATCTGCGTCTCGCCGGTGGCGAGGTTCGCCGCGATCACGCGATCGGGGAAGCTCGGCGACCTGCTCCCCAGCGCGACGTAGGCGATCCAGTGACCGTAGAGGGGCATCACGCCGCCATCGGGCCGAGGAAGGCTCAGCGACAGGGCCGTGATCGTCTGCGTGATCACGGGCAGCCGATCGAGGTGCGTGGGGTCGGGCTCGCGCTCGATGTAGACGAACCCCGCGTCGGCGGGCGGTGTGCCGGGTGTGGCCGGTGCCGTCCCGAGACACGTCACCACGAGCCGATGGTTCTCACCCGGGTCTGCCATGAGATCCGGGGGCTCCGGCCGCGTCGACCGAACGTAGGGAGCGATCTGGAGGCAGTTGGTCAGGTTGGGAATCCGCAGCACCGTTCGCACCGCGCGCGTGTCGGCGTCGACCACCGCGATCAGGCCGGGCCCGTACGAAGGGCGGAGCCCGAAGTCCTGGTGATCCAGCGCCACGTACACGACGCCGTGCTGCGAGTACTCGTCCGTGTAGGCCAGGGATGCCGGGACGGCGTGAAACCCTGTGTCCGCGTACGAGTCGAACGACACCGTCGCGAGCGAGATCACGTGAAGCGGATCATCGGTGTCGAGGACGAAGAGCTCGCCGCCCGACATCTGGCCCGCGTAGCCCGATGAGGTTCGCGTGACGAACGCGAGGTCGTGGTCGGGCAGGTAGCGCGGGACCACGACGAGATCGGCCAGCGCGGGCGGTGACATGTTCGGTCCGCCGCTCGGCGCGCCCGTGGACGCGGGCCAAGGCCACTCCCACTCGTGCGCGTGCGCAGGTGCCGGCCCAGCGTCGCTGCTTGGCACGCCTGCATCGACGATGTCGTCGGCGATCAACGGGAAGCGCACCACGGACGTGGCGCCGCCGATGGTGACGAACGGACCCCCGGGCGCGGCGGGTGGCAGGATGGGCGCGCTGCCGATTCCCTGTCCGCGCATCGTGCGGCGTGGTGGGCCTGCTTGGTCCCAGTGGCTGCGCTCGTCGAGCCACGACTCGGCGGGGACGGTCCGGCCCGTGAAGTCGCGAACGAACGCTACCGTGGTCGCGGCGGTGTGCAGCGACGCGTCCGCGTTGGGGTCCAGGATCTCGTGCCCGTTCAGGTCGTGAACGGGCTGAGCGGTCGTCGGATCGATGGCGGGCGCGGTGGTGAGCAGAAAGATCTGCGCGGCCGATCCGGCAGACGCGGCCGCCGTGAAACGGACTTCGATCGGTCGCGACGGCGTGCCGGAGGACGCCGCGGCGGGCCTCGCCCCGCCGGCCGACGGACATGCGCTATGGCTGCACCCGACAGGCACGGATCC
>JAYVCF010000009.1:0-4709 GCA_043750095.1 Deltaproteobacteria bacterium | reverse complement strand
TCGCGGACAACGGGCGCCCGTGCGCCCGGGGCCGACGTCGGAGCTGGGCTCTTCACCACGCGGCTCTCGTCGGCTCCCGTCACCCTGGGTCGGCTCCACGTTTTCCATGCTGGGTCGGCTCCACGTTTTCGGCTCCACGTTTTCCATGCCGTGAGGTCGAGGTCCTTCGCGACCTGCGAGATGGTGCGGTCGCCGACCTTGCAGAGCGCGACGCACTCCGCGCGAAACTCTGGCGTGAACTTCCTCTTCGGCCTTCTCGACATCGAACACTCCTCGCGCATCTTCGCGCCATCGGGGGTGTCCACGGAAGCGGGGGATCTTCAAGACGATCCTCACCCGCCTCCTCGGACGAGTGAGCCGCACCTCGAGGATGACGAGCTCAGCATCGCGCACGCCTACGCCGCCGCGACGCGCAGCGAGCGCCACGCGCCCGAAGACGACGAGCACGACTTCGGCATGCAGCTCTCGACGCGCCGCAAGGCACGCATCGACGAGTGGGATCCCTGCCGGCTCGTCCAGCCACCGGATGGACTTCGCGATCCGCTGACGACGGACGTACGCGGCGGTCTTGCTTCGGCGCGAGCGAGAGGCGACGGTAACCTCGTGCGAACGCAGCTGTGGTCGTCGGTCGCGGTGCTCTCTTGCCTTCTCGGCTGCCAGGCGGGTGTCGTTCCGGGAGCGCAATGCACACGCCCCAGCGACTGCCCCGTGCCGCTCACGTGTGCCTTCGGACGGTGTCGCTCGGAGTGCGCCGAGACGCGTGACTGCCCGCCCGGCTCGGAGTGTCTCCTCGACACGGCCGGGCTCGGCGCGTGCGCCCTGCCGGTGCACGACACCTGCGACCTCGTCAGCATCCCCTGCGTCGACGGTCTCGTCTGCTCTGGCACGACGTGCCGGCAGCCGTGCGACCGCCTGGCCTGCGCGCCTGGCAGCACGTGCGAGAACGTCAGTGCGCTCGACGTGTGCATCGCCGACAGCGTCGACGCCGGGCCGCTGCTTGACGTAGGCCCACGCGACGCGGGCGCGCGCGACACGGGCACGTCGCAGATCGACGCCGGGATGTCGGTCGACGCCGGCCACCCGTCGGGAGGGCTCGCCGCGCCGACCGCCGTCGCCGAGGTCGTGTCGCTGACGGGCGGCACGTTCGGCGGCTACGCAGTCGACGACTCGGGCGCCCTCGTGCTCGCGGTGACGCAGACGACGGGCACCGCGCTCGGGCTCGCTCCGCCGGCATCGGGCACGCGCGTGAGCGTCCTGCGTTACACGGGCGCGACGGCGACTCCGCTCGCGACCTGGACCGCGACCGGCACCGCGGCAGCCGCCACCGTCAGCGTCCGCACCCACGGCGCCTCCGCATACGTGTGCGCTTCGGTGCAGCGCACGCTCACGGGCCCGCCGAACGTGACGGTACCTTCGGGCGACTCCGTCCTCTTGCTCGCGCGAATGGACGCGATGAGCGGTGCGCTCGCGTGGTCGAGCGTCCTCTCGCTCGCAGGCTCGACGATCCAGTGCAGCGATTTCGAGGTGCTCGACGACGGCTCGCTCGTCGTCGCGACGCGAATCAGCCCGCGTGTGACCGCGCCGCAAGCGCTCGCGTGGAACGGGACCGCCGTGCCCGATGCGCTGCTGGGCGGTCTCGGCGCAGTCACCGACGGGTCCGGCGGCAGTGTGCTGACCCTTCGGGTCGCAGATCGCAGCGACCACGCCGACATCACGCACGGCCGCTTCTACGCGCAAGTGATCGGCTCGATGCTGGTCGAGTCGCTCGGAACGGGCTACGTCGTTTCCGCCTATACGGGTCGATCGCTCGACATCGACTGGGGTAGCGACCTGCCGGTCCACGACTTCGGCGGCTCGTCCACCGACGTCGGCATCGCCCGCTACGCGCTCGACATGGCCGCCCCCACCGGCGAGCGCGTCCTGACGGGCGGCTCGCCCTTCTCGGTCGCCTACTCGAGCGGGCAGAGTCCGCCCAACCTCGCAGCGCTCGGCAGCAGGCTGTTCATGGTGTCGGCCGCGAGCCGGAACCTGACCTACTCGTCGTGGGGGCTCTGGGGCTGCCTCGCCGACACGGCGCTCCCCGGCGCGGGGCGGCTCGCCGTGACCTACGCGCTGGAGCTGGACACGACGAACGCGTGCATCGCGTCGGCCAATCGCATGGAGCAGGTCCACGGCGCGAGCCTCGACGCGCACGCCGCGAGCGCGGACGACCTGCTCGTCTACGGCGGACTGTCGAGCACCGAGACCGCACAGCCCGTGATGCTCTTCGGCGCTCCGCCGCTCTCGTTCACCGAGACGACGCTGGCGTTCGTCGCCGACCTCGACGCCAGCCTCGTCCCGCGGTGGCACGTCGAGATCACGGGCGCACCCGGTACGATCAAGTTCGCGCGCGCCGTCCCTGGCGGTCACGCTCTCTGGGTGCGAGGCAACGTCACCGGGACCGGGACGCTCCTCGGGACCGCCGTGAGCGGCGACTTCCTCGCGCGGCTCACCGTCCCCTGAGCGCCGCGTCTCGCAAGGAAGCTGGGCGCCGCCCCTGGATCAGAGCGCCCGCGCCGATGTCGCTCTGCGAACGGCCGGCGCGGTGCTGCTCGATTGCAGAGCTTGCGCGCGACAATCGACGCGCGGTGGGTTTCGAACGAGAGGCGCTCGTCACCTACTAGCTCGATCGGCGCGCGCTCGCGCGGAAGACTTCGCGGCGGCGCGCTCGTCAGCGCGATCAGGCGTCCGGTCTCCTGAACGTCGGGCTGGCCCGCCATGATGGTCCCGAAGTGCTCGATGACGCCCTCTTGGCCGACGGCCATCTGGACTCGATGGACGGAGGTCAGCGTATCGTTGACCAGGATCGTGTGCCCGTCCACGGCCGCGCCCCAAGCGAGCGCCGTCACGACGAATCGTGCGGCCCGCCGCGTGACGCCTCGCCGACCCAGATCTTGAACCGCCTTACACGACCGACCGCGAGGCGCGTCGATCCGAGGCCGGCCCGATCGCAGCGACCGCGCACGTCCGGCTGAGGTTCATCGCGGTGCTGCACGACGGAGAAATGGAAGGAGGGACGGGGCCCCACGAGCCGCGCCTCGCGCCGGATCTCCGGCACGCCCGTGCCCGCGTTCGCGCCGACGTGTTGCCGACGTGGATCCGTTCCCCGGCCACCATGGATCCCGCGACGACCATGCCTACGACGCCCATGTCTCGGGCCGACGCAGCGGACCTCTCAGCGTTCGTCCTGGAGGTCGAGGGGATCTCGCAGGTGACCCAGGCATCGCGGGAAGATGCCGCGTCAGGGCGCCAGCGCGCGGCCCCGTTCTTCCGCCCGCTCCCACATGCGGAGATACGCCTCGGCCGAGCGAAAGAGCGGCTCGAGGTCCGCGTCCGAGACGCCGTCGTTGCGCGCGTCCTCGATGAGCTCGGGCATGAGGCCGATGTGCAGCATGCCTTCTGTGTTGAAGTCGACGCTGCGCACGCCCAGGTGCGGCTGCGTGAGCATCACGTCGCCCGCGTACGACTCGAACGGGTACGTGATCGGGTTGGCCTGCGGCGTCGTCCCACAGCCCGAGTTCGGACCGAAGCGCGGGCCGGGTGCATGCGCGAAGCCGTTCAGGTCGAAGCCGAAGCCCTCGGCCGGATAGCCGCCGTGCGCGGTGATCAGCGCGATGCGCTGACGGAAGCCATCGCCCATCGCGCCCGGGCGAGCCGGATCGGCGCAGCGACCGAGGCCTGTGATCGAGATGCCGCCGAGATCGTAGACCTGGCCGTCCCGCGTGTTGCCGTGCGTCGCGGCGGGCGGGTAGTCGTTCTCCGTGAGGATCTCGTACGCGCGCACGAGCGAGCGCTGCGGGAGGTGATCGACCTCGACGATCATGCCGCGAGTCATCAGCTCGTGGAGCAGCGTCTCGCCGAGCGCGGTGAGCCCTGCGTTCTGGCAGTAGTCGCCGACCAGCGGCGGCTCTTGCAGCTGGGTCAAAAAGGGGCTGACCGTGCGGATGGGGCTGGCCGCGAAACCGCTCATGTCGAGCGGCGCGGGGGCGAGGTAGTCCATGCGCGGCATGTTGATGCCGCCGAAGACGACGTCGCCGTGGTCGAACACGGCGGGGATGCCAGGGCAGTCGAGCACGAAGTTCGACCAGTGCCCGCTGTTCACCCAGCTGCCGATCTGCCCGACCCTGCGGTCGCCGTCGCCGGCCGAGAACGCGTTGTCGAACTTGTGCACGGGAAAGATCGCGCGGACCCCGAGCTCGTGGAAGTGATCGAGCTGTGCACGCACCTGGGCCGCGTCGCACGCGGGTACGCCGGCCGGCGGAGTGAGCAAGCAATCGAAGAGGTTCGACGTCTCGATCCCGAGGATCATCGCGAGGCGACCCTCTGCGATCACGCTCCGCGCCTCGGCCGGCGTCGTCACGATGCGCAGCCAGCCACGGCCGGGGCCGCCCGACTGCGCGTCGATGTAGCGCTCGAGGTTGTACGCCTCCGCGATCTCTCGCTCGACCGCGACCATGTCGTCACACGAGTAGCGCACCTCCTGCGCGCGCACGCCGACCACGAGCTCGCAGAGCACCTGGTTCGTCGTCGCGTGCTGCACGATCAGGCGCAGGCCGGAGAGATAAGCGCGCTCGATCCAGCGGTAGTACTCGACCTGGTGCGTGGCGCTGCCCCATGCGTTGGGCCAGTCCGTGAACTCCGGGTAGCCTTCGGTGTGGTGGTTGAACTCG
>JAYVCF010000008.1:0-4243 GCA_043750095.1 Deltaproteobacteria bacterium | reverse complement strand
TCGTCGCGGCATCGGCGGCTCGAACGCGCTGAGCGGCCTCGGGTGGGACGGTCGTGAAGCGAAGCTGGAGCAGCTTGAGCAGCACCTCCGCCTTGCCCTCCGCTTTGCCCTCGAAGCGCCCCTTGGCCTCGCCGCGCTGCATCAGCTCTTCTGCCGTCGTCATGAGCGTCTCCTTTGCCCTGGGGTCGATCGCGGCGGTGCTCGCCGCCATCGCTTCCAAGTCGATGCCTCCGCGCACGTTCCAAATGTAGCTGAACAGCGCCTTGAGTGCGGCATGGCCGCCCGGTTGCGCGAGCAGCGCACGAATCCATCGCGTCCACGCCGTCACCAGCCCGACCACGTCGTCTGCGGCCCGTACATCGCGGAGCGCCGCGAGGGCCAGCCTAGCGGCGTCGGGCATCGCACGTCGGTCGAGCGCCTCGTTCGAGACGTGCGCCAGATCATCGATCAGCACCCGGCACTGGGGCACGAGGTCGCGCAGCGTCTCGCGCTCTGCATCGTCTGCGAACTCGATGACCGAGAGCAGGTCCGTCGGCGCGGTCCATCCACCCTCGACCTGCGAGAGCACCATCGGAATCACCGGCGGCAGCATGCGGGCGCGCGGCTGGCCGCGCAGCCACGCGTCCCAGATCCGCACGACGTAGGCGAGTGCGCGGAAGGGCATGAGCGGATCGGGCGAGCTCTGGTGCTCGAACAAGACGTAGAGGCGCGCATCGCGCCCTTGGATCCGAACCGAGAAGAGAAGGTCCGTCATCGTCTCGCGCAGCGCCTCGTCGACGAACGAGCCGGGCTCGAGCCGCAGCGTGTCCCAGTCGACCATCGCCGCGACGGCGGGCGGGAGCACGCTCCTGAGCTCGCCGCGGGCGTTGGCGAGATCGGAGAACGTCTCCTTGAACAGGGCGTCGTGCGGGCGCGCGGTCATCGATCGGGAGACGACCGCGCGCGGACGTACTGACGCTCGATAGGGTCGGCGTCGGTGATGCACCGCGAGCCGGGCGAGCGGATTCGCGCTCGAGTCGACGACCACACTTTCGTAGATCGACGCGGCAAGACCAGACGTGCTCGTGCCCACTGCCGGTCCTGCTACGCTACCGATGCGATGCAGCTCCAGCCACAGCGTGCGATGAAGCTCGCCGAATGGGGGGCGCTTCCGGAGGACGCAGACGGCGAGCTCGTCGATGGTCTCGTCGTGGAGGAAGAGCTGGCGAGCTACCTCCACGAGACCGTCGTCGCGTTCCTCGTGGAGCTCTTTCGCGCTTGGGGCCGCGAACATGGCGCGCGCGTGGCGGCGTCGTCGGCTCGCTTCGCCGTGACGCCGAGCCGCGGACGAAAGCCGGACCTGTCGGTGTTTCTCGAGGGCTCCGCCCGCCCGCCGGCCCGCGGCCTCATCCAGGTCCCGCCGACGATCGCGATCGAGGTCGTCTCGGCCTCCCCGGCTGATCAGCGTCGTGACCGCGTCGAGAAGCTCCACGACTACGCCACCTTCGGCGTCCGGTTCTACTGGCTTCTCGATCCCGAGGCGCGGACTCTCGAGATCCTCGAGCGCGGCGCCGACGCGCGCTACGTCGTGGTCGCCGCTGCGAGCGCCGGGAAGATCGATCCGGTGCCGGGCTGTGACGCGCTCGCACTCGATCTCGACGCTCTCTGGGCGGAGCTCGACGAGGTCATCGCGGAGGGCGGGACCGACTGAAGGGCGCGGGCGTGCCCGCCGCCAGTCCCTGCTCGCACGAACGCCCGCAGCCCGGCGCGAGTCCCGATCCGGCCGCACGCGCGGGATCGACATCAGTGACGCGTCACGGTGACGCGGACGCGGTCCGCCGTCGGACACGTCGCGCCCGTGATGTGCTGCTCGATGCACTGGCGATAGGCGGCAGGCTCGGCCGCGCGCGAGGCCGGTGCCCACGCGTTCGCGCCTAAGGCCCTCGTACATGTGTTTGGATGTTGCACGCGGCCGGACTCGTGTACGGTCGGGCGGCTCACGCAGAAGAACCGGAGGCTCCATGACTCGCGCGTACCTCTTCCTCCTCGCCACGCTCGCGATGTCGGTTGCCCTACCTGCAGAGCTGGGAGCCCAGGACGGGTCGCCTCGCGATGTCGCGGCCCGCACTCGCGCGAGCGGAGACCGCGCGGAGATGGATCTCCACGCCGCCGCGGTCGCGACCACCGCAGATGCGGCCGACGCGATCGGGCGCGCGATGGAGATCGAGGCCGCGCGTCGCGTGGCGCCCTTCGATCTCGACTGGGGCACGCCTTGATCTCTCGGGCGCTGCTGCTCGGCGGCGCGGTCTTCGTTGGCGCGTGCGCCACCGAACCGTCGGCGCCTGAGCGCGCGCGCATCGAGCCAGCGATCGTGCACACAGCGTCGGGGGCAAGCGTGACCTTGCCGATCGACGTCGCGACCCAGCACGAAGTCGATGGAACGCGCGAGTCGTTCCGCACCGCCGACGGAGTCGTGTGGTCGGTGCAGACGCTGGAGCACGGCGCGGACGCGCCGACGGCGAGCCTGGACGAGATCGCGATCGCGCTCTGTCGCCGCGTCGAGCTGGGCGAGGTCGAAGGCGAGCTCACGCACCGCGGCTGTCAGTTCGCGGGGCAAGCGGCGCAGTGCATCGAGGGCTGGCAGCTGAATCGGGAAGGCGAGCGCATCCTGCGGCGCGGCGCGGTCGCGCGCGCCGGTGGGGATGTGGTGTGGATCTCGCTCGCGATGCGCGAGCGGACGGGCGGGGTCGACGGGCTGGCGGAGGCGCTGACGCACGAGACCCGCCTGCTGGGTGCGCCGTGAAGAAGGCCGGCGCTGCGCTCGCCATCCTGCTGGCGGCGTGCAGCGCCGATCACGGTGTGATCGACTCGGACGCTGCCGCCACGGACGCGGGAACGGAGCCGCGTGCCGACGCTCGCGTGGACGCGGCGGTCATCCGCGTCGATGGCGGGACTGACGCGGGCTTCGACGCCTTCGTCTGTCCCGACGCCGACGGCGACGGGGCGCGCGACGCTCGCTGCGGCGGCAACGACTGCGACGACGCTGACCCGACGATCGGGCCGAGTGCGAGCGTCTGTACGGGCCCGACTCGGATGCGCCACTGCCTCGGCGCCAGGGTGGCCGAGGACGACTGCATGGCGCCGACTCCGGACTGCGACGCGCGCATGGGTGTGTGCGCCGCGACCGCCTGCGGCGACGGAGTCGTGCAGCCCGACGAGCAGTGCGACGCGACGGGTGGGCTCTGCGGAGACTGCCTGCAGTATTGCTGGGACAATCAAGGCTGCGCCGCCGTCGTCGGCGCCCCCAACTGCGTCCAGGGCCCGCCGATGTACGACACTGGGATCTGTGCGCCGTCCACGCCGGGTGGTGCACCGCCGGGCTCGAACTGCACCGCGAGCAATCAGTGCGAGTCGTCCTACTGCGATCCGCGCGGCGGTCGATGCAGCGCGTACTGCGACTATCCCTGCCCCGCGGCCGACGGCCGCGCTTGGTGCAGCCGCAGCCAGCTCTACGCGGCAACGAACTTCGGGGAGGTGCCGCTTCCGGGTCGTTGCCAGTACTCCTGCGACACGGATGCGGACTGCCACGACGGCCGACGTTGCACGCTCGTTCGGATGTACGCCACGGTCCCCCTGACGGTACTGGACTGGATGATCAGCGCGACCTGCGTCGCGCCTCGCGGCGGCGCCGACCCACTGGGGACGCCGTGCAGTCCCGACCTCACGACGTGCGATTCGAACAACTGCGCCGAGGGCGCATGCACGACGACCTGCCTGATCGACGCCGACTGCCCACCCCCGTTCGCGCACTGCGCGCCGTTCACCCGATACGTCTCTACTCATCAAGCTTGGCCCGCTCCACGGGTATGCGTCCCATGAAATCCATGACGCTTTCAGGAGGCCCGATGAAGTCGCCAACGCTCGCAAATTGTGGACTCGGTATTCTGCTGACAATTCTCCTCGTGGCAGAGCCGCTCCAATACGCCAACGCCCAGCCAGCCCAAGTGCCATGCGGATGGAGCATCGTCGATAATCAGCAGCCGTTCAGTTGCGCCGGCGGCAGCGGCGTCGTCCATATTCCCAGCCCAGCCCGCTGTGGCGCCACGACGTTTGGCGGAATATGTAGCGACTGCGCATCGGTGAGTGGCTATCCATGCGGCCAAACTGTACCCGTTCACGGGGCGTAGCTCGTTTGATCGTGTGATGACGGACACGGTGAGGGGATCGACTCGAGACGAAGGACGTGATCTCGTGCATGCGTGAC
>JAYVCF010000007.1:0-7345 GCA_043750095.1 Deltaproteobacteria bacterium | reverse complement strand
GTACACCGTCGAGGTGCCGAAGGGCTCGACCGCGAACGGCTGCAGCGCGTGAGTCACGATCTGTGAGGACGCGAGCTGGATGCCGGTCCCCACGTTCGGCTGGAGACAGGGATCGGTGATGAGCGCGAGGTCCGCGCCCGCGAGATCGGGGAGCGCTCCGTCGGGCTGGACGGCCGTGTCAGCGACGGAGAGATCGACCTCGGCGAGATCCGGCTCGCTCGAGACGCTGTTCCCGCACGCGGCGAGGACGAGCGCGCAGAGGAGCGAGGCGACCACTTCGTGCTTGCGGGTGCGATCCGTGATCGGCAGCTCGTTCATCGCGACATCGTAGACGATCACGCGGGTGTTACGAGCGCGGAGAAGCACGCGGCCGCGTCAGGCGGTCGCAGGGGCTTCGATCCAGCGCGTGAGGGACTCGAGCGCGTCGAGGACGCGCGGGTACTCCTCTGGCGTGGGTGCTCGCTCGTCCAGGTCGACCTTGGCGAGCAAAGCGCCGTTCTCCAGCCGCAGCCGATCGAGGCCCACCGCGAAGGCCGCGCGGAGGAGGGTGGTGCCCTCTTGCCAGCGCGCGCTGCCGATCGGATGCATGAGCCGCAGCCCCTCCTGCTCCTCGAGCGACCAGGATGCGCCGTCGCGAGTCGCCGAAGCCCACAGCGACGCGCGCGCCTCGCACTTCAGGGACAGCTCGGCATATCCCGAGCAGAGCTCGATGTGCAGCGCGCGCCCGCTCGGCCGCGCGCCCGTGAGTCGCCAGCGCATCAGCCGCCCTTCGGGAGTCATCGATGTCATCGGTCCCCAGAACAGCCAGATCGGCGCGAGCAGGAAGGTGCGCAGCCAGCCAAAGCGCGCGGGAGCTCGCTCGCAGTGGAGGCCCGTCGCCGAGGCGAGCGCGGACGCGGCCTCCGCAGCGCTTGGCCAATCGCGGCGCCACAGCCGCACGAGCTCGTCCTTGTCGCGGTCGCGGCGATAGCCGGCGATCGACAAGGCGAGCACGACTCCGAGCATCAGGATGGCAATGAGTGAGAGCAACATCGTTCCACGTCCCATGAATCGCAGAGTGGGGATCAGGCCTTCTTCACGAACTCCGACTTCAGCCCCATCGCGCCGATGCCGTCGATCTTGCAGTCGATGTTGTGATCCCCGTCGACGAGCCGGATGTTCTTCACCTTGGTGCCCGCCTTCAGGGACTTGGTCGAGCCCTTCACCTTCAGATCTTTGAGCACCGTGACCGTGTCGCCGTCCTCGAGCACGTTGCCTACCGCGTCGCGCACGGTGCGGGCCTGCTCCACTTCGGCGACGGCCGGCTGCGTCGCTGACCACTCGTGCGCGCAGCTCGGGCACACCAAGAGGCCGCGATCCTCGTACGTGTACTCCGACGTGCACTTCGGACAGCTCGGCAGCCCGCTCATCGCGGCATCCTAGCAGGGTCAAGACGCTCCACTGAGGTGAAGAGGCCCGAGCTCGAGGCCGCTCCGCGTGCGCGCGGCACCGGTCGAGCAGGGGATCCAAGCACTGGAGATTCGATCACTCTTTGCTCGATCCGCGCCGCTCGTGCGCGCGCATCGCGTATGGCACGCCGGTTGCGGTGAGGGAGACGCGGAGGTTTCACCATGTCCATGCTCGAGATCTGGGTAACCCGCGCGATCGCGATCCGCAGCAGCCGAAGGCTGGCCCTCATCGCGGCTCGCGCCAAGCGCGCGCGCTACGTCTGTTGAGGAGCGCTACTTCGACGTGTTGAGGAACACCCAGGCCGGGCGTCCTGACCGAGTTTGCGAGCGCCACCACGAAGTGGCAGGCTCGCGGCGAGGAGTCGATCACGTGGGCGCGATGACCGACTGGGTGTTGACGCTGCGGCAGACCTTGCCGCGCGTGGGTACCGTGCTGAGGAACCTGCGGCCGACGCTGCACCTCCCCGATCTTCGCGCGATCGACGGAGCGCTGCTGGCCGAGCACGGCATCCGCGGGATCATCTGGGACATCGACGGCACGGTGATGCCGAACCACGCGGGCACGGTGCACCCCGAGTTCGCCGCCGCGTTCGACGCGCTCCTTTCGCACCCGCAGCTGCGCCACGTGATCCTCTCGAACTCCGGCGAGCGCAGGTTCGCAGAGCTTGGCACGATCTTCCCCGCGATCCCGATCCTCCGTGCCTACAAGACGAAGGACGGCCCGCGCTTCCGACGCTTGCTGGACGGCGTCGATCACTGGTCGGGCGCCGAGGGCGAGGTCTCGGGCGCGCAGGTCCTCAAGAAGCCCGAAGCGGTGCTCATCGAGCTCGCGCTGCGTGAGCTCGGCCTCGACGATCCCCAGAGCGTGCTCATGGTCGGCGACCAGTACTTCACCGACATCGCGGGCGCGAACCTCGGTGGCGTGCGCTCGGCGAAGGTCGACACGCTCGCGCGTGAGACCTTCACGCTCCCCATCCGGCTGTTCCAGCGCACCGAAGCGATTCTCTATCGGATGCTGCACGGCGCGCCGCAACGACGATCACCCTATAGGCCCAGACCATGAAGACCGTCACCGATACGTTCCCGCTGCCGTGCACCCCCGCCGAGTTCTGGCGTGTGTTCCTCGACGGCAGCTACACCCAGGGCGTGTACATGGAAGCGCTCGGCTTCCAGCGCTTCTCGATGCTCGAGCTCACCGAGACCTCGCGAAAGACTCTGTGCACTCCGAAGCTGAACCTGCCTGGTCCGCTGCAGAAGCTCGTCGGAGATAGCTTCGCCTACGAAGAGCACGGCACGCTCGATCGCGCAGCGGGCGTGTGGACCTGGAAGATGTTGCAGCCCGCCGGCGCGGACGGGAAGCGCAAGACCGGCATGGTCACGACGCGGGGCACGACGCGGATCGTCGCCGCCGGTGAGAACGGCTGCCGTCGCAGCGACGAGGTCATCGTCGAGGCGCACGTGTTCGGGCTCGGCGGAATGATCGAGTCCACAGTAGAGAAAGAGGTCCGCGCAGGCTGGACGAAGGAGCGCTCGTTCTTCGAGCGCTGGCTGCAGAAGACGCGGGCCTGAACCCGCTCGGGGTGACTACTGGCGCTGCCGGTCGTGCTGACGCCGATTGTCCCCAGTTGGCTCTCGAAACGAGTGATCTCGATGGTTTGAGCTTGGGCGCCAAGCTTGCAGTGATGCTGATCGACTTCAAACAGCGTCCCCAAGACAACCCCTCCAGGAGCTCACATGCGCGTTACTCGGATCGTCGGCGGCCTCGTACTCTCGGTTTGCATTGCGGCGGGCGGCATCGCTCAGGCGAACGGCAGCGCGAAGCAGCAGACGCAATCGGCGAGCGGCTTCCGCGCTTCGTCTGCGACCGGCGCGCGCAAGTACTCGGTGAACGCCAAGGGCTGGGTCGTACGCAACGCACTCCCCGCGAACAGCGGCAAGACCGCCGCGCAGCGCATCGCCGTCCTCAAGGAGTCGATGGAGGACGAGATCGAGGGCGGTGGTCACTTCAAGGGCGAGAACGACACGCCGGCGTTCGAGATTGTCTCGCACGGCCCGACCTTGCATCAGGTAGCCGAGGCCGGCTACGCGGGCGAGAACGAGCACCAGAACGGTGGCGTCGCGCGCTACCAGGTGAAGGCGGCGGAGCTCACGGGCGGCAAGCTCGACGTCAGCGTGCTCTTGCCGGTCTCCGGCCACGTCGGCATCTCGAGCGCGCAGAACTACGCCAACACCAACGTCTTCCGCCTCCAGCACAACGGCGGCGCCTGGGAGTCGGTCCCCGCGAAGGGCGCGTACGTCACCGAGGTGAAGCGCAGCCTCACTCTCAAGCCGGGCGTCAACACGATCATGATGGAGCCCTACGCTGGTGGCTTCGGCGGCTACTCGCAGGGCCGCACCGTCGAGATCGAAGTCGTCAAGTAGCCGCGGCTACTTCGCCGCGCGGATGCTGGCGACGATCTTCGCGAGCACAGGCAGGTAAGCAGGATCGCGCGTGGCGACGAGCTCGACGCGCATGTTGCGGTGCTCTTCTTTCGGGATCGCCACCGACGCGCTCGCGACGCGCTCGCGTCCCTCGGCCGCACCGCGGAAGCTGACGGGCGCGCCGAAGAGGGTGCCCTTCACGAGCTCGCCACCGGTGGGCTTCGGACCCTCTTCGGGGCGCTCGACGGTGATGATGATGAGGCCGGAGTAGAGCGAGAGCGGCGCGTAGCGCTCGATGCGGTACTCGTCGTAGTCGGGGCCGCGGGTCGTGCGGATGACCGTGCGCTCGGGGACCTCGACCGTGAAGCTCCCGAAGCGGCGCGGGCCGGCCTTGAGATCGACCTTGCGCGCGCCGAGCGTGATGCGTGAGACGAGCTCGAGCGCGGCAGCGACGCACGGCGGCGTGGTGAGCTTGCTGCCGATCGCGATGTCGATCTTGACGAGGCTCGAGTCCGGCAGCTCGACCACCGCGCCGAGCGCGAAGTGGTTGCCCTCGCGATCGACGGCGGCCTGGCCCTTCGGGACGAACGCGGTGACGCGGAGCCCGCTCGGCGGGCGCGGGAGCGCGATCGGATCCGAGCCGTAGACCGCGGCGCCGTACTGCTTGATGGCCTCCTCGGTGGCGCCTACGGCGAGCGCCGTACCGTCGGTGAAGTGACACGCGAGCGACTTGTCGCCGGGCGCGGTGGCGGTGAGATCCTTCGCGAGCACGATGAAGCCGCGATCGCCGATGTGGAACGAGAGCCGTGACATCGACTCTTCGGACGGTGGCGCGCCCATCACATCGTGCGCGAGCGGCTCGTGCACCTTGGCGCTCTTCGGGAACGGGATGCGCAGGCGATCGCCGAGGAGCGGGAGCGGCTTCAACTTCTCGTCGAGATCGGGCAGGCCCGCGCAGGCCTTCGCGACGAAGCGCGGCGGCGGTGCCGCGATCGGCGGTGCTGCGGCGGGCGCGCCGCCCGTCGCGGCGTAGCAGACATCGGCCGGCACGGGCACCACGGGATCGGCGAGCGCCGCGCCCGCTGCGAGGAGGGTGATAGAGATCGAGAGCGCTCTCATTGGGCCAACCAGCCTCCGTCGACATCGTAAGCCGCGCCGCGGATCTGCTGGGCCGCGTCGCTGCACAGGAAGACCGCGAGCGCGCCGAGCTGCGCAGGCGAGACGAACTCGAGCGAAGGCTGCTTCTCGGCGAGCAGCTCGCGCTTGGCGACTTCGACGGGCTTGCCCTCTTCACGCGCGCGCTTCTCGATCTGCGCCTCCACGAGCGGCGTGAGCACCCAGCCCGGGCAGATCGCGTTGCACGTGATGCTCGTCTGCGCGGTTTCGAGCGCGACCACCTTCGTGAGCCCGAGGAGGCCGTGCTTCGCCGCGACGTACGCGGCCTTCTGCTTGCTCGCGACGTGGCCGTGCGCCGACGCGATGTTGAGGATGCGACCCCAGTTGCGCTGCTTCATCGCCGGGAGTGCAGCCTTCATCGTGTGGAAGGCGGAGGAGAGGTTGATCGCGATGATCGCGTCCCACTTCTCGTCGGGGAAGTCCTCGAGATTGGCGACGTGCTGGATGCCCGCGTTGTTCACGAGGATGTCGACGGCGCCGAGCTCGGCCTGCGAAAAGGCGATCATCGCGGCGATCTCGACGGGCCGGCTCATGTCGGCGGCATGGTAGGCGCAGCGGACGCCATACTTCTTGCGAAGCTCGGCCTGGAGCTGCGCGATGTGCGCGGCCTCGCCGAAGCCGTTCATGAGGAGGTCGGCGCCCTCGGCCGCGAGCGCCTCGGCGATCCCGAGGCCGATGCCGGAGGTCGAACCCGTGACCAGCGCGACGCGACCTTCGAGCGAGGTCGAGAGCGCCATACTCTAGCCGCCGTGCTGCGCGATGAAGCTGCGCAGCTGCGGGTAGACCTGCTCACGCCAGCGACGGCCGCTGAAGATGCCGTAGTGCCCGGCCTCGGGGACGACGTAGTGCGTGTGCATCTCCGCGGCGAGGCCGCTGCACAGCGCATGCGCGGCCTCGGTCTGCCCGGAGCCGGAGATGTCGTCGAGCTCGCCCTCGATGCTCATGAGCGCGGTCTTCGCGATCGCCGATGGCGTGACGAGCTCGCCGGCGACTTTCCACTGCCCGCGCGCGAGGAGGAACTCCTGGAAGACGACACGCACGGTGTCGAGGTAGTACGCGCCGTCCATGTCGAGGACGGCGTTGTACTCGTCGTAGAAGCGGCGGTGCGCGTCGGCGTCCTGGAGATCGCCCTGCACGAGGTGCAGGTAGAAGTCCCAGTGCGACTCGGCGTGGCGGCGCGGGTTCATCGCGATGAAGCTCGCGAGCTGGAGGAAGCCCGGGTACACGCGACGACCGTGGCCCGCGTAGGGTTGCGGCACGGCGTGGACCAGGTTGTGCTCGAACCAGGAGATCGGGTGCTGCGTCGCGAGGTCGTTCACCTGCGTCGGGCTGCGGCGCGCGTCGACGGGGCCGCCCATGAGCGTGAGCGAGCGCGGCGTCGGTTCACCACGCGCGGCCATGAGCGAGACGGCCGCGAGCACCGGCACCGTCGGCTGGCAGACGGCCATCACGTGCAGCGCGTCGGCGCCGAGGTGGCGGATGAAGGTCTCCACGTAGGCGACGTAGTCGTCGAGGGAGAAGGTGCCGGCGGTGGTGGGCACCTCGCGCGCGTCGACCCAGTCGGTGACGTAGACCTCGTGATCGCGCAGCAGGGTGGCGACGGTGTCGCGGAGCAGCGTCGCGTAGTGACCTGACAGCGGCGCGACGACGAGCACACGTGGCTGCCCGACGGGCCGCACGCCAGTCGCCGTGATGCGATCGAAGTGGACGAGGCGGCAGAAGGGCTTCGCGAGCGACGTCTCCTCGACGACGCTGTGCGCAGCGCCGCCGACCTCCACGGACGTGATGTTCCACGCGGGCTTGGGGTAGACCTTGCCGAGCTGGAAGAAGAGCTCGCTGCCGGCGGCGAAGCGCCGCGCGCCGGGGAGGTGGGAGAGCCAGCTCGACGGCTCGGAGAACAAGCGTGCGTTGAGCTCAGCGACGTGGGTGAACGGGGCGAGGCAAGCGCGGCCGAGATCTTGGAGCTGGTAGAAGGTCACGCGTCAAGATAGGGGACGCGATCTGTCCGAGCAAGGCCGATCACGGGCCGATCACGGCCGCTTTCGAGGAGCCCGGGCATCACTTGGCCAGCTTGTCCATGAGCGTGAGGTGCTGCGCCTCCATCCGGCGCAACATGTCGATCATCACCTCGTCCTGCTGCTCGAGGTGCGCCATGATCGCCTTGACCTCCTCCTCGGCCTTGATGTTGACGACGTAGTCCTGCTCGGCGATGAGCCGATCCTTCGCCGCCTGCCGGTTCTGCGACATCATGATGATCGGCGCCGCGTACGCCGCCTGGAAGCTCAACGCGAGGTTGAGCA
>JAYVCF010000006.1:0-3798 GCA_043750095.1 Deltaproteobacteria bacterium | reverse complement strand
CTCGCGTGCGCCGCGCTCATCGCGAGGAGCGCGACGCTCAGCGCCGCGGCTCTCACGGGCTGAGGCGCGCTGCGACGCCGAGCCATCCGAAGAACACGGAGAGCTTCTCGCGCTGATCGGGCGGCATGTACTCGAAGTTGCGCCCGCGATCGATGATCTCCCAGAAGTCCTTCGTCGTGACCTTCTCGAGCGACTCTCGGATCTGGGCGAGACGCGCGTGAGGCTCGGCGCGCATGTCCTCGGCGATGCGTCGCGCTTTGTCTTCTTCGCCGTGCGTGAGGTAGTAGGCGGCGAGCTTGACCTGCGCCTTGCGCACGCCGAGCAGCGCAGACTCCTGCTGCTGCGTGCGCAGCGGTCGATCGAGATCGAGAAAGAGCGCGAGCATCGCCTCCTCCTCGTCGCTCTGATGCGCGTGCGCGTGCTGGCAGATCGACGAGATGTCGTACGCGACCGTCTCGGTGACGAACACGAGCTTCATGTCGAAGCTCACGTGCCCGTAGTAGCCCATGTGCTTGACGCCCTCGAGCGCGGCCTTGGCGTTACCGTCGGTGATCAGCGCTTCGACCAGCAGGCGGTACTGGTTCATCACGTTGTAGGCCGTGCGCACGTCCTTCTGATTGAGCGTCGCGCGGAGGTAGCTGTTCATGAAGCGGTAGACGAGCTGCACGAGCTCGTCGTCCCGCTTCTTGCTCGCGGCCTCGCCGATGTAGCGCGTGTCGATCGCGACGAGATAGTTGATGTCGCGCATCCCGCCGAGCGCCTCGTTGTAGATGCCGAGGTACTGGCGCATCACCTTCCACTCGACCCAGGTGCGGCGCGCCTCGAGGTCCACGACGGACTCGGGGTCCATCGCGACGAAGTCCGGGTTCTGCTTGAGCGCGGCGCCGATCTCGTACCAGGCGACCGACGCGTCCTTCTTCAAGTCGAGATACGCGACGCAGAAGTCCTTCAGCGCATCGACGGCGCCCGACGCGATGATCTTGTCTTTGCCCGAGATCGAGTTCGACGTGATGTCGGTGAGCTCTTCCATCGCCGTGAGCGTGGCCGACTGCGCGTCGCTCACGGAGTCTGCCGCGACGAGGCGCGAGCCCTCGCGTGCCGTCGTCACCGCGTTCCTGCGGATGCGCGTGATGATGTTCTGCGGTGCGAGGAACCAGAACACGTAGCCGAAGTAAGGCGCCATCAGCACGAGGCCGATGGTGGTCGCGATCAAGATCCCGACGATGGCCGCGCGTGGCACGAACATCGTCTGCAATGCGAAGCTGATCCACATGCCCGACACGCACACGACCAGATAGAAGCCGAACACGAGCGTGTTCACGCGGTCGCGCAAGAACATGCCGGCGACGCCGGTATACCGATCCGCCGAGAGCTGCACGATGATGGACACGACCGTGATCACGATGCCGAAGACGGCCGCGATCATCGCAGCGAGCTGCGGGAGCGCGTTGCCGATGGCCGTCGGATCGAAGTCGAGAAAGCGCGTGAACGGGTTGGCGTCGTTCCCGTTCGGCGGACCGCCCGTCAGGAGCGTGTCGAGGACATAGAGGCTGATGAACGCCGTGAGAGCGATGCCGCTCAGGACGAGGATCGGCGTCAGCCAGCTGGGCCCCGTGTCTTCGCGACGTGCTTCGCTCATCGGGGGCCGACGATAGCACCGGCCCCGGACCTTGCGGATATGGCGTCAGGGCTCGAAGATCCGCGCGTGGGCATGACGTTCGACAAGATCGAGGGGCTCGGCAACGACTTCATCGTCGTGGACGCGGGCGCGTTCCCGGATGTCGGCGTCGCTCTCGCGCGGGAGCTCTGCGATCGACACCGAGGCGTCGGCGCCGACGGCGTGCTGCTCGTGGACACGCGCGCGCTGTCGATGCGCGTGATGAATGCCGACGGGTCACGGCCGGAGATGTGCGGCAACGGCATTCGCTGCGTGATGCTCTGGCTCGCGCAGCGTGGGCTCGCGAAGGTCGGGACCACGCTCTCGATCGACACCGAGGCGGGTCCGCACGCGTGCACGCTCCTCTCGATGGAGGCGAGCACCGCCCGTGTGCGCGTCGCGATGCGGCCCTACGCGATCGATCCGAGCCCGAGCCTCGTGATCAGCGACCTGCCGCTCGTCGATGCCGATCTTCTCGCCGTCGTTGGGCACCACGTGGTCGGCACGTTCGTCTCGATGGGCAATCCGCACTTCGTCGTGTTCGACGCTCGAGCGCAACGCGCGGATGAAGTCGCGTCGGCCCTCGAGCGGCACCGGCGCTTTCCTTCACGCGTGAACGTCGGCCTCGCCGAGCAGACCGGACCTCGATCCCTCTCGCTCCGCGTGTTCGAGCGCGGCGTCGGCTACACCGAGGCCTGTGGGACGGGCGCGTGCGCGGCCGCGGCGGCAGCGGTGGAGACGGGCCGCATCGAGCGCGGCGCGTCGATCGAGGTGAGCCTTCCCGGAGGCATGCTCGAGATCGTCGTCGGCGAGCGCGGGATGCCCGTGCTCATGACGGGGCCAGCGCGCCACGTCTTCCGCGGCGAGATCTGAGCGCGGCGCGTCAGCGCCGAGAGGTGCACGAGCGGCGCGGCTGAACCATGGTGCGCGCGTGCGCGTCCCGCTCGTGTGCCTGCTCTCGCTCTCGCTCTCGATCGGGTGTGGTGCGACCCATCCAGCGCCGACGCTGCCGTCTCACGCTGCGGCGCCGCGCCCGCGCATCGTCGTCACGCTCGTGTACGACCAGCTCGCGAGCTGGGTGCTCGAGCTGCATCGCGATCGCCTCGACCCCCACGGCGCGATCCGTCGCACGATCGATCGCGGCACCTACGTGCATCGCGTCGCGTACCAGTACGCGGGCACCTACACCGCTCCGGGCCACGCCGCGATCTACAGCGGCGCGTCGCCTTGGCAGAGCGGGATTCCTTCGAACCGCGTCTGGGATCACGCCCGCGCGGCACGCCTCTCGTCGATGGACGACGGGGCGCATCCGTTGTTCGGGCGCGAGACGGTGTTCGCCAGCCCCTCGAGCTTCACGGCCGAGTCGGTCGCCGACGTGCTCGAGCGTGAGAGCGGAGAAGTGGCGCTCACGGTCTCGCTCGCGATGAAGGATCGAAGCGCGGTGTTGCCCGGTGGCCAGCATCCGGATGGGTGCTTCTGGCTCGATCCGCGCGCCGGTGGCTTCACCACGTCGAGCTACTACAGCGCGGCGCTGCCCGCCTGGATCGCGGACTGGCAGGCAGCGCACCCACTCGAGGGCACGATGCACGTCTGGGAGCCGGAAGACCCGGCGAGCCTCGCGTCGCTGGGCCCGGACGACGCGAGCGGCGAGGGCGCCTACGGATTCGGCGCGACGTTTCCCCACGATCCGAGCGCGCCCGCGTCGAGGGCCGAGCCGGACGCCTATCTCTCGACGCCCGCTTCGACCGAGCATCTTCTCGCGTTCGCGCGCGAAGCCGTGCGCGTACTGCACCTGGGGCAGGACGAGCAAACGGACCTCCTCGCCGTCTCGATCGCCACGACCGACTACATCGGACACGCCTTCGGCCCCGAGAGCTGGGAGTACGTGGACGGCCTGGTGCGCGTCGATCGCGCGGTGGGCGCGTTCCTCGACGAGCTCGAGCGAGAGCACGGCGAGATCGCGGTCCTGATCACGGCCGACCACGGCGTCGCACCCTTGGTCGAGCGCGCGCGAGAGCGCGGGCACACGGACGCCGTGCGCTGGACGAGCGAGCGAGAGCTCGACCTCTTGCGCGAGAGTCTCGCGCGTGCGCTCGGGCCGGGCGAGTGGGTCGCGGCCTGGGTGCAGCCCTACGTCTATC
>JAYVCF010000005.1:0-12165 GCA_043750095.1 Deltaproteobacteria bacterium | reverse complement strand
GTCGCCCAGGATGATCCCGCCGATCCCGCCGAAGGTCTTGCTGAACGTGCTCACGAGCACGAGCTTCTCGACCGGGAACGTCCCCTCGAGCCCATGCTCTTCGAGGATGCCGCGCCCGTTCGTGCCGAGCGTGCCGGTCCCGTGCGCGTCGTCGAGGACCACGCACGCGTCGTGCTTCAGGCAGACCTCGAGGATCTCCTCGATGTTCGCCTGGTCGCCGTCGAGCGAGTAGACGCCCTCGATCAGCACCAGCGCGTTCTTCTTCTCCTTCGTCCGGAGCACGCGATCGAGCGAGCGCGCGGAGTTGTGGTTGAAGAACCGGATCTCGGAGCCGTTCTTCGGAACGCCGCCCGCGAGGAACGAGCCGTCGAGGATGCAGGCGTGGCTCAGCTGATCGAGCACCAGCGTCGTGTCGACGTCGGCGAGCGACATCAGCGTGCCCACCATCGCCTGGTAGCCCGTGGTGGTGACGAGACAGCTCGGCATCTTGAACCACGCAGCGAGCCGCGCCTCGAGCTCGACGTGCTCGACCGTCGTCGCCTGCACGCGTGAGCTCGAGAGCCCGCACGCGTACTTGTCGACGGCCGCCTTCGCGGCCTCCTTCACCAGCGGATGGTTCGTGAGCCCGAGGTAGTCGTTGGAGCTGAAGTTGATGATGGGCTTACCGCCGATGGTCGTATGCAGGCCGCCCGACTCGAAGGGGCGGAAGTACGGATACACCTGCTTCTCACGCGCTTCGCGGATGCGGGCGAGCTCGACGTGGGACTTGTCCTTGATCCAGCTCATGGGGCGAAGGCGTAGCGTTGCTCGCGCTCGCAATCAACGCGAAAGCCCTTTCGCAGGGCGCGAAACGGGCTTCGCGCGTCAGCCGAGCCCTCCGCGCCGAGCGGCGACGGCGCGCACCAAGTGGTCGTACCACCGGGAGCGGTACTCAGTGCGTCAGGCCGAGCTGGCGCTCGAGGAACAGGACGGTCAGCTCCGTGAAGGTGTCGCGGTTCTCCTTGCGAATGAAGCCGTGCCCCTCGTTGCGCGCGAGCATGTACCAGACCTCCTGCCCGGCCCCTCGAACGGCGTGCACGATCTGCTCGGCCTCGTTCACGGGCACGCGCGGATCGTTTGCCCCGTGCGCCACGAAGAGCGCAGTGTGGATCTGATCGACGTGCGTGATGGGCGAGATCTCGGTGAGCGTGGCGCGCATCGTCGCGTCCGACTCGTCGCCGTACTCGACACGACGCAGGTCGCGCCGATACGCCGCCGTGTTCTCGAGGAAGGTGACGAAGTTCGCGATGCCGACGATCTCCACGCCGGCGCGTAGCCGATCAGAGAAGTGCGTGAGCGAGGCGAGCACCATGTAGCCGCCGTAGCTGCCGCCGTACACCGCCACGCGTGACGCATCGAGCTCGTGCTGCTGCGCGGTCCAGTCGAGCAAGGAGCCGATGTCGCGCACCGTGTCCTCGCGATGTGCGCCGTCGTCGAGCGCGAGGTAGTCGCGGCCGTAGCCGTCCGAGCCGCGCACGTTGGGTACGAGCACCGCGACGTGCTCCTCGATCGCGAGGTACTGCGTCAGCGGCGTGAACCAGGGCCGCGCCTGCGCCTCGGGGCCGCCGTGGATGTTCACCACCACGGGGAACGGCCCCTCACCCTGCGGTCGATAGTAGAAACAAGGTATCGAGCGGCCATCGAAGCTCGTGTAGTGCACGAGCGTCGGCTCGACGAAGCGCGTGGGGTCGAGGCCGCCCATCTCGCTCTCCGTCCAGCGCGTCACGGCGCGGCGGCGCACGTCGTAGGTGAAGGCGTCGCCCGAGAGCGATGAGCTCGTCACGGTGAACGCCACCACCGGCGCCCTGCGTGCGAAGCGGAGGCCCGTGATCACGCCGCTGGGGATCCCGGTGACGTCGATGTGGCGAAGCGAGCGCAGATCGACGGTGCGCAGAACGCTGATTCCGTCTTCGTTGAGCGTGTACGCGAGCGTGCGTCCGTCGGGCGAGAGCGCGAGCTCCTCGACGTTCCACGAGATGTCCCCGCTGAGCGGCGTGATGGTGTCGGGCCGCGCGTTGGCGAGCACGAGGTCCGAGATGCGAAAGTCGTAGAGCTGCACGAACTGGCCGCCGCGATCCGACGCGAAGAACACGTGATCCCCGGTCGCATCGAACACCGCCGCACGATCGGCCTGCGGCTGCGCCGGCGAGAGGCGTCCCACCGTGCGCGTGGCGACGTCGATCACGTAGAGCGCCTGCTCGTTGATCGAGACGTACTCCTGCACGAGCAGCCGCGAGCCGTCGCGCGTGAAGTCGAGCAGGTGCCAGTCGCCCTCGCGCTCGAGGAAGAGCTCGCCCGGCCCGCGGCCATCGCTCATCCAGATGTCCATGTCGCGTCCGTTGCGCGCGTTGGACACGTAGGCGAGCCGCGTTCCGTCGCGACTCCAAAGGAACTCCGTCTGGCGGTGCGTGCCGTCGGTGATCAGCGCCGCGCGCCCCGTCGTCAGATCGAACCGGTAGAGCTGGTAGTTCTCGTTCCCGCCCACGTCCGACTGGATGAGCACCGCGTTCTCGTCCCCTGGGACGAACGACGCGCCGAGCACCGGCTCGTCACCGAACGTCAGCTGATGGCGATCCCCGAGCGGCGCGCTCATGCGATGCGCCTGCGCCGTGTTGGCGAAGCGCGTGGTCACGAGCATCGACGCGCCATCGTCCGCGACGTCTTGCACGGTGGCCGTGCGCGTCTCGAGATACTGCTGAAGGCGCGCGTGGAGCTCGGGCGGGATCTCCGGTGTCCCATCGAGAACCACCTCGAGCGCGCTCGTGTCCGGAGTCGCCGCCACGGGTGCATCGGTGGGCGCGACGGTCGATGCGGGCGGCGTCTCCACGCAGGCACGCTCCGAAGACGCTGCGCCACCGCAGCCGACGACGAGGACCAGCGCAATCAAGATGGCTCGCATGCGACGCGAGAGTACACGCTGCGCTAGTCTCGACACATGCTCGTCCCTGCCCCGCGACCGCTGGCGAACTCGACGTGCTTTCACGTTCTCGCCCTCGCGGTGATCGCCTGCAGCGGGCCACCGCGGCAGACGGACGCGTCGACCGACGCGACGCCGGACGACGCCTCAGAGGACGCTGCGAACGACGAGCCCCGAGACGCGTCGCGCGACGTCGGCCCTGTCGACGTCGGTGTTTGCGCCACCGCACCACTCGTCGCGAGCTGCATGTACCGGGGATACGGGAGCGTCTGTGACGTCCCCTGTTCGTTCCCACCGACGTGCACCTTCACCGCGCAGGTCACGTGGACCGGTGGCTATTGCTGCGGCGCGGCGCCCGAGTCTTTCGTCGACTGCGTCTGCGATCGGGGCAACGCGCGCTGCCGGATTCCCTACACGCCGGCCATCGGCGACCGGACCTTTCCCACGACGTTCTGCGAACTCTGCTGGGACGCGGGCGGTCCGATCGACGTTGGAGCCGACGACGGCGGCTGATCGGACCGAGCTTCAGCGGTGCGGACGCGCAGTGTACGGGGCATGCCTCCGGCTCGTATCCGAGCAGAGCGACGAGCTCCATCGAGGCGGCGACGGTGACCACCTGGCGCGGCCGTGGGATCGGAGCGAGCCTCGCTCTACGAACGCGCCGCGTGCTCGCGCTTGGGGCGTGCGCGCTGTCAGCGGCGCCTCTCCGGCGATCTCTGACGGAGACGCGATCAGGCGCGCTTGATGACGACGGCGCTGACGTTGCCGTAGTAGCCGACCGCGGTCACGACCACGATCTTCGTCTCGCTCTTCAGCCGGCCCTGGATGAGCGGGCCGACCTTCGCGCTGCGATCCGGCTCGGTCGCGACCCAGGACGCCGCGGCGGCCATGCCCATCGCGCCCGAGCCGGCGAAGGCCTCGCCCCACATCGACTTCGGCGCGGCGACCGCGACGTCGCTGCCGAGCACCTGCTCGATCGCGTGCAGCTCGGCCACGTCCCAGCGCGCGAGGCCCGAGCAGCTCGAACAGACCGCGTCCACCTGCGCGGGCGCGATGCCGGCGTCGTCGAGCGCGAGGCGGATGGCGCGCGAGACGGCGACGGGCGACGCATTGAGCAGCAGCGCATCGTTCGTCGGCGGCTCGAACGCCGTTCCGTAGCCCGCGATCAACGCACGCACGCTCGCGCCGCGCGCGATGGCCTCGTCACGTCGCTCGACGCAGAGATAGGCGACGCCCTCACCGAGGTGCAGGCCCGTCGAGTCTGCGGAGGCGGGCTCCCAGCACGCGTCGCCCTCCGCGACCGCCTCCAGCAATCGAAACGCGACGTAGAGCGGCTCGCTCAGCACATCGCCGCCGCCGACGAGGAACGCGTCCGCGCGACGGTGCGCGAGGTGCGTCTCGCAGGTGAGCACCGCGTCGAGCGCGCCGCAGTTCCCGTCCACCACGGTCGCGTTCGGCGCGCGCAGATCTTCCCAGATGCTCACGTAGCCAGCGGCCGCGTTGATCACCGTGTTGGGAAAGCGCGCCGGGTTGATGTAGCGAGGGTCCTCGAGCTCGGCGACGAGGTTCAGCTCGGTGATCGAGTCGAGCGATCCGTACGCCGTCGACGAGCACACGCCGACCTGCTCGGGCTTGAGCGGCCCGACGAACGCGCCGTCCTTCTTGAGCCCCGCGTCCTCGAGCGCGCGCTTGGCCGCCACGATGAGCAGCTTCGTCAGCCGGTCGAAGTTGCGATGCCCCTTGTCACCGAGGTGCGCGGCGGCATCGAAGCCCGCGACCTCGGCCACGTGCGCGCCCGGAAACTTCTCGATCGCGATCGCCGTCACCGGCCCCGAGAACGCCTTGATTCGCGCCGCGGCAGGATCGTCGAACGCCGCGCGAAACGCCGCGAGGTCGAGGCCGACCGGCGTGACGAACCCGATCCCCGTGATGGCGAGCGGCCGCATCGAGAGGCGTTGCTCGTATCACGCGCCGCGGCGAGGCGGAAGCCTCAGAGCCCGCGGCCGATGACGCGGCTCGCACCGAGCTCGCGCGCGGCCTCGCTCGGGAACGGGAACCAGCGCAGCTCCTCGAAGTCGTCCGACACGTGCGCCTCGGGCTCCGGTGTCGATTCGCTTCCCGCCTTGGCGACGAGCTTGCGCGCCTCCTCGACGTATCCGGCGAGCACCCACTCGGGCTCGGTCTGGTGCCGCGATCGGTACTCGAGCTTGCCCGACGCGTAGCGCACGTCGTCGAGCGTCATGAGCGGCATCGCCGGATGGCTCCGGTGCGTCCAGCGGCCGCTCTCGGCGTGGAAGTCGTACTGCGGGAGCATCTTCCAGCCCTCGCGCGCGACGAGCTCGACCGCATCGAGGATGTACGCGAACACCGTCTCGCTGATGAAGTAGTTGAAGTTCACGCGCACCCAGCCGGGCTTGATGCCCTCGCAGCCGCGCATGATCTCGCGCTCGAACGATCGGCTCCGCTCGAGATCGATGCCCAGCAGCCGATGTCCGTACGGTCCGGCGCAGGCGCAGCCCGCTCGCGCCTGCACGCCGAAGAGATCGTTGAGCAGCTGCGCGACGAAGTTGTGATGCACGTAGCGCGCGCCGTGTCGCACCACGAACGACACGATCGAGAGACGATCGGCGTCGGGGTTCCCGAGGATCTCGAGGTTCGGCACGCTCTGCCAGCGCGCGATGGCGCGCCGGATGAAGCTCTCCTCGCGCTCGCGGATGGCCGTGGTGCCGATGGCTTGCTTGAGCTGGAACACCAAGCCCGCGCGGATCGACTCGACGATCGCGGGCGTGCCGCCCTCCTCGCGGTGCTCGACGACGTCGGCGTAGCGGTGCTCGACCTCGTTCACGTACTTCACGGTGCCGCCGCCCGGCATGGCAGGCACGCGGTTGGTGAAGAGCGCGCGCTTGGCCACGAGCACGCCCGGCGTCCCCGGCCCGCCGATGAACTTGTGCGGCGAGATGAAGATCGCGTCCTTGTACGCCAGCGGATCGGACGCGGGCGCGCGCATCGACATCTCGACGTAGGGCGCGGCCGCCGCGTAGTCCCAGAACGAGAGCGCGCCGTGCCGATGCAAGAGCGAGGCGACCGCGTTCGTGTCGGTGGCGATCCCCGTGACGTTCGACGCGGCCGAGAAGCTCCCGATGCGCAGCGGGCGGCTCGCGTACTTCACGAGCTCGACCTCGAGCTGCGCGAGATCGACGTGCCCGTCGCTGTCTTCGTGGATCGTCACCACGTCGGCGATCGACTCGCGCCACGGGAGCTCGTTCGAGTGATGCTCGAAGGGCCCGATGAACACGACCGGCCGCGCCTCTCTCGGGATCTGGTCCGTCAGCTTCCAGCGCTGATCGAGATCGCGCGGGACGCGCAGGTTGAGGACGTCGACGAGCTTGTGGATCGCCGAGGTCGCCCCCGATCCGCAGAAGACCACCGCGTCCTCGGCGTCGGCCCCGCACGCAGCGGCGATGATGCGGCGCGCGTCTTCTCGGAAGCGCGTGGTCTGTAGGCCGGTGCCGCTCGACTCCGTGTGGGTGTTCGCGTAGCGCGGCAGCACTTCGGCGCGGAGAAAGTCCTCGATGAACCCGAGCGAGCGACCCGACGCGGTGTAGTCCGCGTAGGTCACGCGCCGGGGGCCGAAGGGGCCCGAGATGACCTCGTCGTCGCCCACGATCGACGTGCGGACCGTCTCGATCAGGCGCTGCGTCCGCTCGTCCATGTTCGGGTTCTGCCGTGGTCCAGGAGCGGGTCAATGGTCATGGAGCCTCCCGAGCCGCGTACCAAGCGCGCCGTCACCCCGCTGACGCGTCGCGTCAGGCTGACGCGAATGTCTCAACAGTGGCGATCAGTGTTGCCACTTTGCGCGTCACTCAGAACTTTTCGGCGGAAGAAACGTCGTTAATTCGCGAACCGGATGAAATGCGTTGCTAGGCACGCGCGTTGCTTAGGCACCGGGAGAGATTCTATATGGGCCCCCTCAGTCAGAGCACGTTGGTCGTCGTCGAGTCCGGAGCAGATGCTTCCGGGATCGCCGGCCGCGTCCTACGCCAGCTCGATGGCGAGTCCACGTCGCGCTTCGTCGCCCGCGTTCGCAGCCAGGTCAGCGAGGGCGTCGGCCTCCAGCGCGTCGTCCTCGTCGCCGGCCCGGTCCACGACTTCGCGCGCATCGGCGCACGCGCCGAGATCGCACGCAGCGCGGCTCAGGTCGTCGCGTCGGGCGGTGGTGGCAGCCTCGTCCTGGCTGCGTCCGACGTCCGCGGCGAGCTCGCCCAGCGCGCGCTCGGCGAGATCCTCCGCGAGCAGCTCGGCTCGAGCGTGCGTGTCTCGGTCGCCGCGCTCGACGCGACGTCGATCGCGGCGTGATCTCCAGCTCCTAACCCGCTATAGGCGGTGCCGTGAGCAACGGACGGATCCTTCTTCTCGAGAACATTCACGTCGACGCCAAGAAGAACCTCGAGGCCGAGGGCTTCGAGGTGGAGCTGCTGCCGAAGGCGCTCTCCGAGGCCGACCTGGTGAAGGCGGTCCGCGGCATCGTGGGCCTCGGCATCCGCAGCAAGACGCACATCACCAAGAAGGTCGTCGAGGCGGCGCGCGAGTCGGTGCGCGTCTTCGGCGCGTTCTGCATCGGCACCAACCAGATCGCGCTCGACGAGGCCACCAAGGCGGGCATCGCGGTGTTCAACGCGCCCTTCTCGAACACGCGCAGCGTGGCCGAGATGATCCTGGCCGAGATCGTGATGCTCTCGCGGCGGCTCGGCGATCGGAACCGCGAGATGCATCGCGGCGTCTGGACCAAGAGCGCCGTGGGCTCGAACGAGGTGCGCGGCAAGACGCTCGGCATCGTGGGCTACGGCCACATCGGTCGGCAGATCGGCGTGCTCGCCGAGTCGATGGGCATGAACGTGGTGTTCCACGACATCGCCGCGCGCCTGCCGATGGGCAACAACCGATCGGCCGTCAAGCTCGACGCGCTGCTCGCCGAGGCGGACTTCGTCACGCTGCACGTCCCCGAGACGCGCGAGACGAAGGACATGATCGGCGCGGCCGAGCTCGCCAAGATGAAGAAGGGCGCGTGCCTGCTCAACGCGAGCCGCGGGACCGTCGTCGTGATCCCTGCGCTCGCCGAGGCGCTGCGCTCGGGACATGTCGGAGGCGCCGCGGTGGACGTGTTCCCCCACGAGCCCGAGGGCAACACGGATCCGTTCCAGAGCGAGCTACAAGAGCTGCCCAACGTGATCCTCACGCCGCACATCGGCGGCTCCACGTCGGAGGCGCAGGTCGCCATCGGCCACGAGGTGTCGGGCTCCCTCATCAAGTTCCTCGAGAACGGAACGACGACGGGCTCGGTGAGCTTCCCGCACGCGGAGATGCCGCGACGCGCGGGCGTGCACCGCATCGCCCACGTGCACCGCAACGTGCCCGGCGTCCTGCGCGACGTGAACCGGATCGTGTCGGAGGCCGAGGCCAACGTCGTCGCGCAGGTGCTCGCGACCGATCCCGCGATCGGCTACCTGCTGATGGACCTCGAGGACGACCGCAAGGTGTCCGCCGCGCTGGTCGACAAGATGCGCGCGCTCGACACGACCATCTCGGCCACGTTTCTGTACTGAGCGAGCGCCGGCGCTCTAGGGAGTGAGCGTGCCCGTGTTGCCGTACGGGTCGGTGACCCGGATCGACGTCGCGCCCGCGCCCGCGTCGAACACGATGTGCCCGCTCATGCTGACGGCGACACCGCTCATGGTGGTGGTCCCGCCCGCCCTCGTGATGGCGATGTCCACGGTCCCGCCGCGGATGGGCGCGAGCTGCGTGGCGCCCGTCTGCTCGTCGAGCATGCGGAAACCACCCGGCGCGTGGTAGCCGGCGTTCAGCTCGATCATCGTCCCCGTGCCGCCCGTGCGCGTCAGCTCGAGCGCGCCCGCGATGACCTGGAACTCGCTCGAGTGCAGCGTGTAGCTCGGACCGACCACGACGATGCGATACGTACCGAGCGGGAGCCGGGCGCGCGTGGACGTGGCCTCGAAGCCGACCTGACCGAGCGCGGGGACCGCCTGCCACTCGACGGTCCAGTAGTGCGTGCGCGGTGTGAAGCTCGCGTCGTGGTTGAGCGGCTCCGGCGTGTGCGAGAGGAGAAAGTCGCCGTCCGCGACCACGCGTCCGCTGTGCCGCATGAGCGGCGCGAACGTTCCGTCCGAGCGCCGCATCTCGATGCTGACCTCGGGCGTGCCGTCGAGCGGGTCGGCGCCGATCCACGTGAAGAAGGCGCTCTCGAAGCGGTGGATCATCGCGGGCGGCTGCACCGAGGTCGGCAGCGCGGGGAGCAGGCGCGTCGCGAGGTAGCTCGGCACGCTCGCCGGGACGGTCCCTGCCATCGGCGTCGCGTCGCGATGGATGCCGTCCTCGGGCGGCGAGGGAACCTGCACGTGCGTCTCGCCCATCGCCGCGTTCTCGCGCTCGGGCGTGGCGAGCAGCGGGAAGAGCTGCGCGACCTGCTCGAGGACCATCTCGCCATCGAGCGGTCCCCAGAACGTGATCGTCGGCTCGTAGCCGCCGAGGATCCAGTCCTCCGCCATCAGGATGTAGCCGTTGTTGTCCTGCGCGTATCCCACGACGATGTGGTGATCGTGCGGGACGCTGGTCACGATGTCGCGCATGTGATTGGCCGCGAGCGTGATGGGCTCACCCGGCAGCACGCTCATGTACCAGTCGCCGATGTGGAGAGCGCTGATCGTGGTGCGCGTCGAGTCGCAGATGGGCGCGCGCGTGCCGAGATCGAGCGAGAGCACCGTCGAGAGAAGGTGCTGGACCGCCTCCACGCGATTGCACGAGGCGTAGGGCCACCCCGCGAGGCGAGCCGTGCCCGGGATCTGAGCCGTCGGGACGTAGGGCGCGGCGTTGGGCCCCGTCTGGCCCCCGCAGAGCGCCGCACCGTAGGGCGCGTTGAACTCGTCGATGGGCGAGATCAGCGCCCCCGTGGCGTCCACGACGTGCCGATCGGCCGGCGTGTGCCCGTCCCAAGGCGCGTACGAGAGCGCGCCGCTGCGCACCGTGAAGCGCGTCCAGTCGGGACCACGCTCGATCGAGCGCGTGACCATCTCCATCGGCGCGTGCTCGAGCATGCCGGTGCCCGCGGACGTGTACGCCGCGACGATGGCGTCGAGCGCGTTCCAGCCGACGGACTCTTCGCGCATGTAGTCGTGGCAGAGCACCGAGCCCGCCGGGCACTGCGTGCCGGTCTCGAGCCCCACGGGCGAGACGTCGCCGCCGGCTCCCTGCAGATGCATCACCAGCACGGGACGATCGAAGTGCTCCTCGAGCACGCGCTCGATGCCGCCCGGCGCGTCCGTCGCGACGAGCACGTTGTCGCCGCCCAGGATCGTGCCGTGAATGCCGAAGACCGGCACGACCGCGAGCGGCACGCTCGGCAGGCTCGGCATGCTCGGATCGTAGGTGTCCACGCGGATCACGAAGAGATCGTGATCGTCGAACGAGCCGCCGGCGAGCACGTCGTTCTCGCCGCGACGATCGCGGTTCACGCGGTTGTCGAGGTCGAAGCTGCCGTCGTGCGCGAAGCCGATGCGCGCGGGAGCTCGCGTCGAGAGCGCGTGTCGGGCGACCGCCTCGAGGTCGTCCACGATCCCATCGAAGATCGAGCGACGGAACGGACCGAACGCGACCTGCATGCCACCGTGGCCCGTGTAGTTCGCGAACGAGCCGTGCGAGTGGCTGGTCGCGACCACGATGTGGCCGGCGAAGTCGGCGCCCAGCCGACGCTCCAGCTCGTGGACGATCCCCTGGTAGCCGATGGTGATGTCGGCCTTCAGCAAGAGCACCGTGTCGCCGCACGCGTCGGTGGCGGCCGGCACGCCGGTGCAGCCCGTCGAGATCGCCAACGCGCGTGCGCGCGGCGCGGTCTCGATCCCGACCGAGGCTGCGAACGCGCCCGCGATCTCGGTGCGCCTCGCGTCGATGAACCCGTCGTTGCCCGCGCCCTCGGCTCGCGATGCGTAGCCTCCGAGCGTCACGCCGACCGGCACGTGGAGGACCGACTCGCCGATGCCGGCGTAGATCGGCTGATCGGCCACGGTCCCGCCGCTGTGTGCGGTCGCCGCGATCGGCTCGTAGGTGCAGTGCGACGTCGAGACGGGCACCGCCGGCCCGGTGTCTTGGCCACTGTCACGGGGAGGTCCCGTGTCGGTCCCGCCGTCGTCGGGGCTGATCGTTGGGGTACCGCAGCCAGCGGCCAGGACGAGCAGGGTCGCGAAGCACGATGGGCGCACGGAACCTCCGGGGCGAACATCCTACGCGGGGTCGGTTCGTCGGTGGGGAACCATCGCGCTTGCGATGCGACACAACGCACAAGTACGCTGCGGCATCGTGGGTGGTCCGTGAAGCGAGTCGCATGTGGGGTCACGGATATCGGTCGCCGCCGCGTTTCGAACGAAGACGCATACGGCGTCGATGAAGAGCTCGGCCTCTACGTCGTGGCCGACGGGATGGGCGGACACGCTGCCGGCGAGGTCGCGAGCCGTGAGGCCGTCGACACCGTCATCGCCATGGTCCGCCGTGATCGCGCCATCGCCCAGGCTGTCGCGGCCGGGGATCGAGCCCCCGAGACCCTGCGTCGCCTCTCGCGCACGCTGGAAGCCGCCATCCAGGCCGCCACGTACATGGTCTTCGCGATCGCCGAGAACGAGCCCGAGCAGCGCGGGATGGGCACCACCCTGTCCGCACTGCTTCTCTGCGAGGGGATGGGCGTGGTCGCTCAGGTCGGCGACAGCCGCGTGTACCGCGTCCGCGGGGCGAGCGCCGAGAGGCTGACCGAGGACCACACGCTCGTCGCATGGCAGCTCAAGCAGGGGATCATCTCGGCCGCGGAGGCCGAGCGATCACCGCACAAGAACGTCATCACGCGCGCCGTGGGGAGCCGCGACTACGTGCAGGTCGACACCAGCACGTTCGAGGTCGCGCCTGGCGACCGCTTCTTGATCTGCTCCGATGGCCTGCACGGCTACCTCGTCGACGACGAGATCGGCGGCATCATGGAGGGGCCGGTCGACATCGTCGCCAAGGCGCTCATCGAGCTCGCGAACACGCGCGGCGGCCGCGACAACATCACCGCGATCGTCGTCGAGGTTCTCTAGACACCGAAGGCGTCCGCGAACGGAGGGCTTCAGCCCGGAGGAGCGGGCGCGGCGGCACGCGCCACGACTGCGCTG
>JAYVCF010000004.1:0-9247 GCA_043750095.1 Deltaproteobacteria bacterium | reverse complement strand
CGGGCCGACCCAATTGTGTCGCGTCCGCGAAGCGGACGACTCCGGTCGAGAGCGAGCCTTCAGCGGATCGTGTCGAGGCGGCGGATGCCCTTGCGGCTCACGACGACGCGCACGCGATGCCAAGGAGCATCGTCGCCCTCGCGCCGCAGCCGATAGATCACGGCGATGTTGTAGACGCGCGGCGCGGTCGCCGTGCCGATGACGCCCGCGTCGGGATCGGCGAACACGAACCGGCGCTTCGGGTCGTCGGTGTGGACGAGCCAGCGACGCACGTCGAGCCGGAGGATCTCGGTCAGCGCCTCGAAGCGCGGATCCGCCGCCGCGATCCGATCGCGGTGCAGCACCACCGACTTCTTGTGGAAGAGCACCGTCTCGGGACGCGCGCGCTCCTCGAACGAATGAAGCCGCGTCTCGCGGCGGATGGCGAGCACGTCGGCCGGAAGGCTGTTGAACGCGACGAAGCCCGACTGCTCTTCCATCTCGCCGAGCTCGAGCTTCCGCTCACGGTCGTGGATCTTCCAGCTGCGGTCGGGGAAGTTGCGCGAGACGACGGCCGCGAATCGGGCCTGGAGCAGCGCCTTGATGCGATCCTTCATCGCGTACGCGACGATGGCGACGAGCGCCCACCGCATCATGCCGACGCCTGTCGCGTCGTTTCCGTTCCAGAGCGCCGCCACCACCGCGAACGACATCGAGAGCGCCGCGGCGAGCGCGTTCAGCACGTGCGTCACCCACTCGGCGGCGGGGCGGACCTCGGGCGAGAGCCAGAGCACCGACGAGGTGAAGCGCTTGAGCACGTGCCGACGGAACTCGATCTGCTCGACGCGGCGGCGCGGCATGCCGATGCGACCGACGCCCTCGAGCCCTTCGCGGTCGCGGTAGCGCGCTTCTTCGACCGCGAGGCTCTCTGCTTGCGCCACCACGCTCTCGCTCGCGCCGTTCTCGCGCAGCTGGAGCGCGAGACCGCCGATGAGCGCCTCGAGCAGGCGCGAGAGATCCTCGTCGATCCAGGCGACCGCCGTCGCGAGCGGATCGGGGCAGCCCTCGCAGCAGGCGACGATCTCGCGGAAGCCATGGGCGACCTTGCGCGCGTCGTCGACGAAGCGCTCGGCTGCGATCGTCCAGCGCGCCTTGTCCGCGCCACTCTCGAAGCCCGTGGCGATGCGGCGTCGCGTCTCCTCGCCCGCCGCGCGCACCTGACACGCGAACAGGCGCAGCTCGCGCATCGCGCCGTCGGTGTCGTCCTTCTTGGCGAGCGCGGCGCGCAGGCTCGTCAGCGGCGCCTCGAGCAGTGCGTGGAACGAGCAGTCGGGCACGGCGAAGCGCACGTACGTCTGCAGGTCTTCGTAAACGTCATCCTTGTTGTACGTGCGGCTGTCGAGACGGAGGCTCTCGGGCGCGAAGAAGTACGCTTCCCACTCGAACGTCTCGTGCCTGTGGTCGGTGGGGACCTTGTAGTCGATCGCGAACTCGAGGTGCGTTCGGTCGTGGACGCGGAACGCGGGCGACTCCGGCGGGCGCGAGAGGCTCGTGAGGAACGAGCCGATGTCGCTCGGCCGCGGTGCCGGCTCGTCGTCGTGATCGGGATCGGCCGCGTCGGGCGCGTGGTCCGCTTCGGCGAGCCCGCTCGGAAGCGGTGCGGGTGCGAGCGCCCGCTTGGCGATCTCGGCCGGAGTCGTCCGCGGAGCGGACGCGACACAATTGTGTCGGCCCGGCGAGCCGGGCACTCCGGTCGAGATCCGAACCGCGTGCGCCGCGTCGGTCGGGCGAGGCTCTGGCGCCATGCTCGGCTGAGCTAGGTGCGGAGTGCCGTCGTCATGTCGTGCGGGTTTGCTCATCTCATGAGGGGATCGTGCGCGACGTCACCCCGATGACACATCCGCGTTACTCTAACGCGACACCTCGATTTCGCCAGTTTTTACCGCGACTCCGAGCGTGACCGCGACCAGCGTCAGTGCGGCGCCGGCACCGACGAGCGTCGTCGGACGCTCCGCGAAGACCCACCACGCCAGCAGCGTCGAGAGCACAGGCTCGATCGCGGTCGCGAGCCCGACCTCGGTGGGCGTCGCGCGCTCGAGCGCCCACGTGAGAGCGCCGTGGCCGATCACTTGCGGAATCAGGGCCGCGAGCGTGATGAACAGGAACGCTTGCTCGTCGGGTGGTGTGAACGTGGTGAAGGGAGAGAGGACCAGGATCGCGATGCCGAGCGCCGCCGCGCCCGAGAGCGCCGCGATGCCCGAGAACGCGAAGGCGGGGACCTTGCCGAGATCTCGAACCATCAAGAGGTACACCGCCATCGCGAGCGCACCGAGGAGCGCCAGCAAGTCTCCGGAGACGGCGCCCCAGCCCGACTCCGTGGCATCCCCGAAGCCGATGATCAGCGCGCCGATCGCCGCCACCGCAGCCGCGACGAACGTGCGGCGACTCGGTCGATCGCGCCCACGCACGATGGCGATCAGCGCCAGGAGCAGCGGCGTCGCGGTCACGATGGTCACCGACGCTGCGACCGTGGTTCGATCGAGCGACGCGACCCACGCGCCGAAGTGGATCGCGTAGAGCAGACCGCCGAGCGCCGCCGTCTTCATCGCGCGCGGCGTGAGTGTCCCATCGCGGACCGCGCGGACGGAGAGGGGCGAGAGCACGAGCCCCGCGATCGCGAGCCGCAGCGCCGAGGCCAGCAGCGGATCCGTCGGCGCTGCCAGCCGAAAGAAGATCGCGGCAAACCCGATGGCGACCCCGCCGATCGCCAGCGCGAGTCGCGTCACGAGCCGCTCACGTGAGGCGGGCGGCGAGGCGGCTCGCGCTGCGGTGCGCGAGGGCCTCGATCGTGAGCATCGGGTTCACGCCGCTCGCGGTGGGAAAGCAGGAGCCGTCCATGATGTAGAGGCCCGGCGTGTCGTGCACCGCGCCGTCCTCGTCGCAGACGCTGGCGCGTCGATCGATGCCCATGCGCGCGCTGCCCTGAGGATGGAAGCTCGCGTATGTCGTCTGGCACGAGCCGTAGCCCACGGCGTCGAGGCGATCCATCCACGACGAGAGCCGCTCTCCGCCGGCCGGTCGCCACGCGACGGGGACCTGCGTGACGGCGCGAATCTCGCTCGCACCCATCGCCGCGTAGAGCTCGGCCGATCGTCGGATGCCCTCGCGCACGTGCTTCTCGTCCGCGTGCGTGAGTGAATAGTCCCAGCGCACCGGGCCGAAGCGCGGCGTGTGGATGGCGCCCTCGCTCCGGTCGCGCAGGAGCACGGCGATCACGGCCCACTCGCGGTAGCGCTCGACGGCGCGCTTGTAGTCCACCGCGCCGCCCCAGGGCATGAGCGCCATGAGCTCGACCGGATGGATGGCGCCCGACTCGAGCCGCACGCCGTAGCCCTCGCCGTCGAGATCGGCGAACTGCTGGCTGATGCGCGCCTGCATCACACCGCCCCAGGGGTCGGCGCGCTCGCCGTCGAAGCGACCCCAGACGCCGGTCACGGGATGCAGGTGGAAGTGTCGACCGATCGCGGGGAGCGTGAGCCCGCTGCGTGCGAGGAGCGTCGGCGTGAACGTCGCGCCGCATGCGACCACCACCGCCCGCCCGAACACGGTGAGTGGCACGCGCTTGTCGCTCGCGGGTGTGGACACGCTCGCCCGAACGCCGACGGCGCGGCCCGCGTCGCGGACGATCTTCAGCGCCTTGGCCTCGGCGACCAGACGCGCACCGGCCCTCGTCGCATCCTCGAGCCAGGTGCGCATCGTCGACTGCTTCGCGCCCAGGCGACATCCGAAGTTGCAGTAGCCGCAGCGCTCGTCCTCGGCGCAGCCCAACACGTCACGCGGCAGCGCCGACACGTCCCAGCCGAGCTTCTTGCAGCCGGCCTCGAGCACGCGATCGCGGAACCACGGCGTCGCGCTGCGATCGTTGACCGAGATCCGCTCCTCGACGACGCGCAGCGAGGCCTCGAGCTCTGCGCCGGAGAACACGTTCGTGAAGCCGGCGACGCGATCCCACTCCGCACGGATCGACTCGGGGACGCGCAGCGACGTGGCGTAGTTCACGAGCGTCCCGCCGCCGACGCACTTGCCCTGCACGATCGTGAAGCCGACGTCGCTCGTGGCGCGCAGGTCGTAGAGATCGCGATCAGCGTCGTCTTGTCGGTGGGTGAAGTCGCTCTCGTTCTTGTAGGCGCCGCGCTCGAGCACCACGACGTCGAGGCCCGCCTTGCTGAGCACGGCAGCGGCGGTTCCTCCGCCCGCGCCCGAGCCGATCACCACCACGTCGCAGGTCCACGTCGTCGGCCGCTCGATCGTGATCGGCTTCAGGCGTCGCGGCGCTACCGGCGGCGGTCCGAGCGGTCCCGGATAGCCGATCGCGTCATGAAGCGGCGACGCGCTCTCGGTCACGCTCGGCCAGCCGAGCAGCGTCGCCGTGAGGCTCTTCATCACCTTGAACGTCTGGCGAGCGAACGCGGTGTCGCTCGTCGCCATGCGCAAGAGCGCGCTCTCTTGCTCGACGCCGCTCATGCGAACGAACGCGCGCGGCGAGCCGAAGAGCAGCATCCCGCCCGCTCGGCTACGGAAGAGCGCGAGCATCGCGCGCACCGCGATGAGCGTCTCGGTCGGCATGCGCGACGCGAGTTCGGGTAGCCGACGATCGACACCGAGCCCGCCTGCCGAGAGCCGATCGATCGGCGCGCTTCCACCGAGCGTCGGAAAGAACGCGTCGGCCACCACGACGAACGTGCGGAGCTCGGGCTCGGACAGCTTCATCGCACGCTAGTGCGCTGCGGGGATCGTGAAGCGCTCCTCGGCGTGCGCTTCGACGTCGGCGCGCAGGAACGCGAGCGGACGCGAGTGACTCACCTGCCAGTCGGCCTGGAGATCGGCGAAATGCGGGCTCGAAGGATCGCCCGAGACGCCACGCGGGATGTTCACCACCGCGTCTGGCGTTCCGTCGGCGCGGAACTCCACGGCGAGCCGGAAGATCGATCCGCCCGTCGCATCGAGTCGCGCGTGCGGCACGTGCATGCTGTCGAAGAAGCCCGACTCGGCCACGTTGATCGTCCCGAGCGAGCCGTCGGTCGGCAGCCATCCGCCGTCGAGCGGGCTGCCGCTCGGTCCCCAGATCGCGTCGATGCGCGTGCCGTGGATCATCTCCCATGTGTACGCGCTGCGATTGGTCGTGCCGAAGCGCGTGGTCAGGTACGTCGCGACGCTGTCGAGCGCGCGCACGAACGAGAAGGTGCGTCCGGACTCGAAGAGCGCCGCGCCGCCGCCCGTCGTGTCTGCGACCGCTTGGGCGAGCAGCTTCATGATGTACGTGGGGCTCTGACCCATGATCGGATCGAAGAGCGGGCCCATGTCGTCGGCGAGAACCTCACGCGCCAGCTCGAACATGAACGCGTTGAAGACCACCGCGTCGGCCGAGCCGCGCTCCATCCGGTGATCCCACACACGCAAGCCCTCGACCAACGCCGCCAGATCGGCGCGGCCCGCGAACGCCGCGATCGAGGTGTCGGTGGCCCGGCCGTCCCATGCCGCGAAGAGTGGCGGCAAGAAGTTCTCCGTGAGGAGCAGGTACGTGTCGTCCTGCAGCGCGACCATGTCGTCGCGGGTGACGTTGCCGCGCGTGACGTAGCGCGCGATCTCGTTCTCGATGCGCTGAGCGCGCGTGCCGGGGTCGAAGAACACACCGAAGTAGAGCGGGTCACCGACGATCGAGCCGTCGTCCATGAGGCCGTAGGGCTCGTCGTTGGCGGTGGCGATCCATCCGCGTGTCCCGCCGTGGCTGTGCGGCAGCTGCGCGCTCGTGAGGTAGCTGCCCGTCCACAGAGAGCCGACGTCGTCGCCGTCGAGGATCCGATAGGGCGCGCGCGTCTCGCTGAGCTGGCCGGCGCGGATCGGCACCCATGGAGCCGAGCGATACGTGATGCCGTGCGCGTCGGCGCCCACCCAGTTGAACGCGCCGAGGTGACAGAGATCGACGGCCGCCTCGAAGTCGGCGGTGCTGGTGGCGACGTCGAACCCGTGGAAGCCGACGATGTCGCTGCTCGGCTGCATGCCGGCCCAGCGCATCAGCACGCGACGGCCCGGGTAGAGCGGGATGGGGAAGAACGAGTCGGGAATGAGCACGGCCGGGATCTCCGGCACGTCCTCGACGATCAGGACACGCGGCTCGGGCTCACCGTGCACGCGGATCTCTTCGCGGCGCTCCACGAGCGCGTACTCGTGCCCGCCATAGGACACGGTGCGGCTCGGGCTCGTCCCGTGGACGTGCACGCCCCAGAGATCGTTCCAGTCCGGGTAGGTGGTGGTGGCCGCCCACGCGATGTGCGCGTTGTGGCCGAGCTCGATCGACGGAGTGCCGACGAAGCTGAAGCCGATGACATCGAGCGCGCCGCCGTGCTCGGCGCTGTTCATGTGATGCGTCCACATCAGCGAGGGCGACTGCAGACCCTGGTGCGGATCGCCCGCGAGCAGCGGCCGCCCGTTCGCGGTGTGCGCGCCGTCGACTGCCCAGTTGTTGCTCGCGCCGAGGGGGATCGTGCGGAAGTGCGCGAAGAAATCCGTCATGCGCTGGGCGAGATCCGCGGGCTCGCTCGGCGGCGTGATGGGGCCGATCGGCGAGCGGAGCGGCGAGACGTGCCCGCCCATGGGTCGCTCTTCCGGTGGGAGCGTGTGCACCGGCTCGAGCGGCGCCAGGAACGGGAGACTCGTCTCGAGCTCGGGCAGCAGGCGATGCAAGATGCTCTCGAGCGCGTCGAACTCGATCTGCTCGGCGTTGCCGAAGAGGATCAGCGTGCCCACCGCCTGCGCGTCGAAGGGCGACCAGTGCTCGGGCGTGTAGTCGAGCTCGGCGGCTCCGAAGCCGTACGGACGCGGCGCGCTGCCCGCGGCGATCTCGTCGATGCGACGGTTCACGCCGGCGCACCACGCGACGAGGAGGCGATAGAGGTCGGGATGGTCGAGCAACACCGCGCGTCGCGAGAGCTCTGCCCAGCGCGCGATGTCGAACATGCGGATGGTGCGGTCGTCGTCGTACGCGCCTGCGCCGAGCACCTCGGCCCGACGACCGAGCGCGCGGCGACGGGTGAGGTCCATCTCGAACAAGCGGTCGGTCGCCTGCAGGTAGCCGCTCGCGAAGAACGCGTCCGCGTCGTTCGCGGCGTAGAGATGGGGCACCCCCATGTCGTCGCGGATCACTTCGATCGACGCACTCGGACCCGCATACGTCGGCTCGGCCGGCAGCGGACAGCCGTCCGCGGTCGGCGTGGCGTGACACTGGCTCGGCGGAGCGTTGCTGCCCTCACAGCCCGCGATCGCAGAGCAGCTCAGCGCGACGACGATGACGACGACGACCCGTGAAGAGCTCCGAGCGTGCATGACGCGCGAGGATACACGCACGCCGATCATCCGGCTCGACGCCTTTGGGTCGCCATCCGGCTCGACGCCTTTGGGTCGCCATCCGGCTCGGGTCAGAACGCGGCGCCGACGAGGCCCAGGAGATCGACGAACGTGCTGCCCTGGTACACGAAGAAGCCGACGCGCACGCCGAGCTCGACGCCGTCGAAACGAAATCGGCCGTCGCCGTCGCCGCCCAGGTCGAACGAGACGCCCGAGTTTCCGCCGATCACACCGGCACGAAGTGCGACCGTGCCCATGCAGGTCACGATTCGGTCCTGACAGAAGAGGCCGTAGAGCCCGACCCGTGCGCCGCCGAACCCGATCACCGTGAAGTCGCCGATGAGCTGACCACCGGTGAGCGAGAAGAGAATCGGCGCCACGTCGTGGGGCATCCACTCGAGCTCCTGCGTGAGGCGGAACGAGAGGAGGGGCCCGCCTCCGGTCGCGGCGGTCGCACCCACGCCGAGACGAAGACGCCACTCGGGCTCGGGCGGCGGGATCACCGGCTCTTCCTCGAGCTCTGGATCTGGATCGACGGGCGTCGTGTGCGGGTGTGTCTCGGGAAAGACATCGGCCGTCACGTGCGTTCGGTGGTGCGCGGCGCCGCGCTCGGGATGATCCGCGTCGTCGAGAATGCCGGGCACGTGCTCGTCGGCCGTGTCGTGCGTGGCGCCCTCGCGCGCCTCCGTCGCGGCGGCGGCATGATCGTGTCCCGCGAGCTCGGCGCGCTGTGCCTCGTCGGTCGTCGGCCGCTCTTCGTGCGGTGTGCCGGGTGGCGGCGCGTCTTGCGCGATCGCGATGCCCATCGGCAGAAACGCCGAGACACAGAGGAGAGCCGCGAACGGACGCACGGCTCGCAGCATAGACACGTCCTTCGAACTCGCCATGCCTCGCGCGTGTCGGTGTATATCTTCGCGCCGTGTCACGCCGCCTCCCCACGATCGATCCCGCGAAGGAAGCCCTCGGCCGGCCGACCATCATGGACCGCGCTCTCGCGCAGCTCTACGGCGTGCCCTACGTGCACCTGGCCGTGCTCGCGATCGACGTCGACCGCGCGCGCGAGTGTCTCGAAGACCAGGACGACGACGAAGATCTCCCCATGGGTTGGGAGGTCTTCCTCACGGAGCGATTCATCGAGGTCGTCGTGGGAGCCGGCAGCGTCGATGTATCGAGCGAAGAGGGCCGCGCGCTGATCGAGGACATGGTGCTCGCGGTGTTCGATCTGCCACCGAACGAGGAGCCCGTGTTCGGATCGCAGTTTCCCTTCGCCGTCTGGCACGCCGTCTCGCGCGGCGCGCTCCCGACCTCGCTGGAGGCGGTGTTCCGCTCTTGGAAGGCCAAGCCCAAGGAGCTCGGCGTCGAGCTCGATCGGCTCTACGCGAAGAAGGACGAGCACACGCGTGCGTTTGCGCGCCGCTGTCTCGACGCGCCGCTCACGCCGCCGCTCGCGCCGCCGGCTCGTGTTGCCCTGCTCGCGCTCGCCGCTCCTTGACGGGCTCGTGATCCCAAAGACATAAGGTCTCGCGATGCATCCGATCCTCTTCGAGATCCCGACGCCCTGGGGCGCTCAGCCCATCTTCTCGTACGGCGTGATGCTGGGCACCTCGATGATCGCCGCCTGGTACGTCGTGATGTGGCTCGGCGAGCGCGACGGAATGAACAAGGACGTGCTCGCGAACGGCTTCATCGTCGCCGCGGTGTCGGCGATCGTCGGCTCGCGCCTGCTCTACATCCTCACCAACCCCGACGAGTTCTCCTCGGCAGCGTCGTGGTTCAACCTGCGGGCGGGCGGTCTCGTCGCGTACGGCGGCTTCCTCGGCGGCTTCTTCGGCTCACTCGCGTACTTTCGAGCGAAGGGCGTTCC
>JAYVCF010000003.1:0-8487 GCA_043750095.1 Deltaproteobacteria bacterium | reverse complement strand
ACGCCGCCGAGGATCGGAGCGATGAAGGCGCCGAGCGACTCGCCCCACGCGTGGTACGCGTTGTCCCAGCCGCCGACGTCCGGGGTGCCGTTGCCGTCGAAGTCGCCCGCGGGATCAGCGACGCCGTCGCCAGTGACGTCGCCGTTCGTCACGATCGGTTCGCCCATCAGCGGCGTGAACGTGTGTGCGGGTGTCGTGCGCGGTCCGCCAGGTGCTTGGCCGCCGAACTGCCGGAGGATGCGCAGGATCTGGATGTGATCGAGCACGCTCTGCCGCACGACGTCGCGCGTGTGGAAGAGGTACGCGCTCCAGAAGTCGCCACCGGGATCCGGCTGGTGCAGCGGGTCGTGATCCAGATCCACCGTGCGGTCGACCGCCAACATGCGGCCCATCGGGCCGATGCAGCTCGTGCCGAAGAGCACCTCGGCCACGTGCTGGAGCGAGGTGGTGAGCGCGAGGCCGTGACCGACCGCGTCGATCGCCACCGTCGCGACACCGTTGCGTGCGATCTCGCCCGCGAAGCCGAGGGCCTCGATGTTCGCGCCGGTGTACCCGTGTCCGTAGAACGCGACGGGGAAAGGTTGGTGATGGGTCGCGTCTTCCTTCGGCACCACGATGATCACCGGGACCAGATCGCGGTGGATCGGCGTCTGCGCGGTGAGCGAGTCGAGCGACCAGTGATCGTCGGCGCGCGGATCGCGCGGATCACCCGCGAGGAAGGGCGTCTCGTAGAAGCCGATCACCACGTGATCGACGTTGTCGTACGTCGCGAGCAGCGCGTTGACGCCAGCCTCGTCCACGCCGAGGGCCGCCGTCGCGAGCGTACGGAGCGGCTCGCGCAAGACCTCGAAGGGCACGCTCACGAGGTTGGGCGTCCCGGGGTCGCAGTGCATGCGCGAGGCCGGACCCCGCGAGGGCACGACGAAGAGGTCGGGCGGAAATTGATCGGCGAGGAACGCGAAGCGTCCGCGGCCGTAGAGGCCGTCGCGCAGCTCGACGAGATCCTGCGTCACCGTCTGCGTGGTGAAGGACCAAGCGAACGCGACACCATCGAGGCCACGCGTCGCGAGGTCGCCGTAGATCTCCGGATGCCGCGCGAAGAGCGCGGGCAGTCTTCCGATCGCGCCGAGCTGCGAGACGTGATGCACGGCACCGAAGGGCGAGCGCACCGACTGCCCCGTCTCGCCCACCAGGCGATCGGTCAGCACCACGGCGTACTCGTGGCGCTCACGCAGCGGCAGGATGGGGCGGAGCAGCAGCGTGTTCGTCTCCCGCTCCCAGAAGAACACCATGTGATCGTAGGTGTCTTCCGGCGTGGCGTAGCGCGCGCCCGTGAGCGTGTTCGGATGATCGAGCACGCCGTCGAAGTCGGTGTCCTCGCCCGGATCCAACACGCCGTCGCCGTCGAGATCTTCTTCGACGCTCTCGAGCAGAATCTGCGCCTCGAGGGCGCGCGGATCGTTGGGGTAGTAGCGGCTCGTGCGATCGGTGATGTAGTGGAAGTTCCCGCCGTCGATGTCGATGGGCACGGGGACGCCGGTCACGAGGTCGACGATGTAGACGGCGTGGCGCGCGAAGTCGGCCTCGCTGAAGCGGCTGCCGCCCTGTCGATCGATGAGGTTCTCGAGATCGAGCGGCGCATCGAAGGCGACGCTCATGGGCGCGTACGTACCCCACCCATCCATGTCGCCGAACTCGGCGCGCACGCGGGCCTCGAGCGAGGTCGGTGCGACGAAGCTGGCGTTGATGCGGCGGCCCGTGGGCGAAGTCGGATCCGGCCACGTCGCGACGTCGTTCGGGAGCGGGATCTCCGGAAGCGGCCGAGCGCTCAGATCCCAGCGCACCACGGGGCCCGTGCCGGCGGGCGGGCGACCGAGCGTCAGCGGAAGCCCGCCACCGTCGCAGGCGAACACCGCGACGCACATCGACGAGACCACGAGCAAGCGGGCGAGGTTCGTGCGCATCGGCTGGCCTCGTAGTCGCATCAAAACACGAGCCCGAGGCGGACGCGAGCCATGCCCACGTCGCCCATCGTCTGACCGCGCTCGTCGTCGAACGCGCGGCCCGGAAAGAGAATGCCGCCCTCGAGGCCGGCCTGCAGCTGGAGCCAGGTGGTGAGCTGCCAGTGCCCTCGGATCGCCGCGTCCAGCTCGAGGCCGAGATCGCGACGCGCGGGATCACCGCCGCGGTAGTTCACCGATCGCGACTCGGCGCGCTGGCGATACGGATCGACGACGTCGCTCGAGGCCCAGCCGAGCACGCCGCCGAAGCGGACGTCGAGCCAGTCGAGGGGGCGCCAGATCAAGTAAGGAAAGAGGTAGAACGCGCCCGCGACGCCGCCGTTGGTGGGGATGAGCTGCGCGCCCGGCTGCGGGCGGCCGAAGGTGTCGGGATCCTGCGCGAGGAACGCCGAGCGCGCGGTCTGCATCGCGATCACCTCGGGGAAGAGCACGAGGCCCACGCGATGATCGGGGTTGAACGAGCCGCGACGCTCCGTGTTGTCCTCGGTGTTCGAGTCCCCGCTCGCGTAGCCGCCCTCGAAGATCAGATCGATGTCGCGGTGACGGCGCCCGAGCTGGATGACGCCGAGGAACTGCTCGACGTTGGCGAGCGGCCGCGTGACCGTGCGCGTGAGCGACGTCGCGCCGCGGAAGTAGGCGGCCTCGATGGCGAAGAAGAACCGGCCGCCCGTGGGCTCGTCGAAGTGCCAGCGCGCGAAGAGATCGAGCGCGAACACGTCGAGGAAGTCGTTCGCGTAGTTGTGCTGCGTTCGGTACGCGACGTAGCCGCCGACCTGGTTGTCGCCTTCGCCGTAGTAGGCTGCGAGCACGCCTTGGAAGGCGGTGTCGCCACACGCGGACGTGTTCGGAAACGAGCTGGGCGTGGGCCGAAGGCAGGGACGCTGTGCATCGGCGACGAGATCCCAGGCGACCCAGTCGCCCGCGAGCGCGACGGTGAACGGCGTGTTCTCTCCCAGCGGCCGCGTCGCGAAGAGGATGCGGCGCACGAGCGAGCCGAAGCGATAGTCACCGAAGGGCTGCGGGGTCTGACCGTCGTTGGCGACGATGCCGAGGCCCCAGCTGAACGTCATCTGACCGACGCGAAACAGGCCGACGGGCGAGCGCCACTCGAGATAGAGCTGGCGAAAGCGGACGCCGGGATAGCCGTATTGATCGCGCGGATAGGCTGCGGGCGACGTGCCCTGCGCGAGCTCTCCGAACGCGACGCCCCAGAGCAGATCCATCTGCCCGAACAGCGTCAGGAACGGAACGGGCGTGTGGCTGGCGTCGCGATGATCGGAGAGCGTCATCGAGAAGCCGGCGCGCAGCCACTGCTCGGCGAAGTAATTTTGACCGAGGTTGGGACCGACGGGGGCCTCGCCCGCGGCGCGCGGGCCCGCGGGCTGAAGCGGGATGTCGCTGATGGCGTTGCCGCGGAGCTGATACTCGCCGGGGCCCACGTGCATGTTGAAGATGAGGCCTTCGCCGTCGGCTTCGACCGGGGGCACTTCGTCGTCGGTGGCGGCGGTCGTCGTGGTCGTCGTCGTGGTCGTGGTCGTGGTCGTCGTCGCTGCGGCGCTCTCGCTCTCGCTGTCCACGGGCACCGCCGCGTCTCCGCTCGGCACGCCCGCATCTTCGCTCTGCGCCCGCGCGGGTCCCGCCATCGCCCAGAGCGCGATCGCGATCCACACCCAGCGGCGCGTACCCCGTCCCAACATCGCGGGCGACCGTATCCGCGCGTCGGGAAAATGGGAATCTCGACCGACGGAGCGCGTGCGAGCCCGCACACGCGCGGTACAACGTCGGCGTGCGTGTCTCCGCCGTGCTCGTGCTCGCCTCGCTCTCGCTCACCCTCGCGTGCGGCGACGACGGGCCGGCCGTTCCCTTCGGCCTCGCCACACCTCACCCCGAGGCGAGGACGGCATCGCCGGAGTCGGCCTCCTCCGCCGACGCGCCGCGCGAGTGGCCCGAAGGCGCCGAGGTTCGCGTCGACGAGACGCCGATCGTCATCGAGGGCGCGCAGGTCCGGGCCACGTTCGCCACCGACCTCGACTCCGACGGCGACCGCGACGTTCTCTTCGTCGCGAGCGGGCCGGACGGCGCCATCTCGCTGAGTGCCGCGACGCGGACCCCGAACGGCCTGACGTTCTCGGCGCCGGTCGCGATCGCCGGCGTCTGCGGGCCCACCACGATCGCTTCCGCGCGGCTGCTCTCGTTCTCGGCCGACCTGGTCGCAGTCCGCATCGAGCGCACCTGCAACGCGGCGGTCGAGCAGCGCATCGTGCTCGTGCGCGCCTCGATCGCGCCGCGCGTCCTCGAGACGTTGGTGTTCGCCCCCGCCAGCGGCGAGACGATCACGGCACGCAGCGAAGATCGTGACGACGACGGCCACGCGGATGTCGTCGTGCACGTCTCGCTGCACGAACCAAGCGGCGAGAGCGCCGATGTCGATCTCGCGTGGCTGGATCGCGCCGCCGGCCTCTCGCGCGACACCGCCGAGCCGGAGGCGTCCGTCGCGGCACGTGCGAACGAAGCCCGCATCGCGCTGCGCCGCCATCCCGATCGCGCGCTCGCCGCCACGCGCACGGCCGTGCTGGTTCACGACGCGCTCTGCGGTTCGTCGGCGCGCCTCGCCATCGACGACGAGACGGGCATCGCGTGCGGTGCCTCCGCCGGGCTCGGGCGCGCGCTCGCCATCGCAGCCGCTGCCGAGGCGCATCGAGGTCATCTGCCTGACGCACTGTCGGCGGTGGTCGCGCTCGGCCGATCGGATGCGACCGTGCGCGAGACCGATCGCACCCTCGCGCTCGAGGCGCTCTCGGTCATGGCGGGCGTGTTGCATCCGACGACCCACGAGGGACCGGAGGCGCACGCGGTCTCGAGCGCCGACGTGCCGCGGCTCTCCTCGCTCGCGTTCCTCGCCGAAGATCGCGTCCTCGTGCGCGGCGACGGCGCGCGCGTGATCTCGCTCGCCGACGGCACCTCGGCGCCGAACGATGCGCACGACGTGTCGATCGTCGACGCGGCGCGCACGCATGCGATCGCAGAGATCGAGCGCACCTGCGGGGGCGTCTCGCTCGTCGTGCGCCCCGTGTTCGGTCCTCTCGACTCACCCAGCGACGCGCACACGTACGGGCTGATCGAGGCGCGCCCTCCCCCCGCCGGCGCGGTGTGCAACGAACTCGCACCCACGGGAGCGACGGACGCGGGCCTCACCCTCTCGCAGCGGCGCGACACCGGCGGCTGGCGTGCGCTCGGCTGGGCGCCGCAAGGAGCGCTGGTCGCGCGCGAGGGATCGCTCGTGCTCGTTCCTCTCGACGTCGCGGGTAGCTCGCTCGGCCCACCGACGACGCTCGCCGACGGCGAGCCCGCTCCCGCCCCCATCGCGCCAGGTCACGCGACCGCAGACGCGAGCGCGTGGGCGTTCGCCACCAGCGTCGGGCTCGTCCTCTACCGACGCGGCTCCGCGCCCGCGCTCGTGATGCCGTCCGTGTTCACGCACGCCGAAGGAATCAGCGTCGACGTCGCGGTGAGCCCGAGCGCGCAGCGCCTCGCGTGGATCGAAGCCGGACACCTCCGCTGGGTGGACCTCAGCGAACCGCCGCCCGCTCCGCCTGCTGATCCGCTACCGCAGCCGTGATCTCGCGCCGCGATCATCGAGCGCGTCTGGCCCGCCACCGCCTGCTAGGCTCGATGGGATGGCGTCGGACACTCCTCGGTCGGTCGAGACCGTACATCTCGACCTGATGCGCCGCGCGACGCCAGCGCGACGCGCCGAGCTCGCGATCCGACTCTCGACGTCGATGATCCGCGGCTCACGCCGTGCGATCGCGCGAGCGCATCCGGAGCTCGACGAGCGCGGCGTGCGCCTGCTCTGGGTGGAGAACCACTACGGCCCGGCGATCGCCGACGCGCTCCGGCGTCGTCTCGGCGTGCCGTGACGGACGAGCTCCGCGCGGCGCTCGATCCCGTCGCGGACGCGTTCGACGCGGTCGGCGTTCGATATCGCATCGGTGGATCCGTCGCGAGCTCGGCCCTCGGCGTCGCGCGAAGCTCGATCGACGTCGATCTGGTGGCCGATCTCCGGATTGAGCACGTGGCGCCGCTCGTGCGCCGTCTCGAGGCCGCGTACTACGCCGACGCGTCGATGATGCTCGATGCGATCCGCCTACGCGATTCGTTCAACTTCATCCATCTCGAGACGATGATGAAGATCGACGTGTTCGTCCTGAAGGACCGCGCCTTCGATCGCGCGGCCTTCGCGCGGGTGGTCCACGAGCCGATCGGGGCGGACACGGATCGCGCCTTCCCGATCACAACGGCCGAGGACGTCGTGCTCTACAAGCTCGAATGGTATCGGCTCGGAGGCCGAGCCTCGCAGCGACAGTGGGAAGACATCCTCGGTGTGCTGAAGCTGCAGCAGGGCGCGCTGGACCGCAGCCATCTCTCGCGCTGGGCGTCGGATCTCGGTGTCACGGATCTCCTCGATCGCGCCCTCTCCGAAGCCGGAATCGCGTGATCGCAGCTCCGCAGCCCTGATCGGTTCGGCTACGCTGCGGGCATGTGCCGCAACATCAAGCTGCTCTTCCACTTCGAGCCGCCCGCGACGGACGACGAGATGCGCGCGTCGGCCCTGCAGTACGTCCGCAAGGTCAGCGGCTTCGTGAAGCCGACCGACGCGAACAAGCCCGCGTTCGATCGCGCGGTGGACGAGATCACCGCGATCACGCGACGCCTGCTCCTCGACGAGCTCGAGACACGCGCCGCCCCGCGCAACCGAGAGGTCGAGCGCGAGCGCGCGAAGAAGCGCGGGATGGATCGCGATGCGCGCACTCGCACGAAGATCCTCGCGGGCAGCTGACACTCGCGCCTTGCCCCGACGTGTTCAGCTACCGGGCGTACGTCAGGAGCGACGATGGGCAACGTACGAAGGACCAAGAGCGCGGCGACGAAGCTGCTCGAGAAGCTCGCGGGTGGACGTGGAGAAGGGTCGCAAGACGGTGAGCCCGGAGCGCGCCGCCAAGTCGCGATCGACGCCGCGTAGCTCCGGCGCCGACTCCGCCTCCTCACCCTGCTGCCTCGCCCGTCACGAACGGCGACCCGCCCGGCAGCCCGAGCACGCTCGCGTGCACTGTCTCCGTGTGCACAGCGGTCTCGGACTGCTGCGCAGCCTCGGCATGCGCCGTCGATTTTCCGCGCCGCCGGCCCCGTGACTGGAAGCACGACGGCGCGATGCGATCGGCGTCGCGGTGCTTCCACCGGAGAAACGCGATCAGTCGCCGCGCGTCGTCGTACCTCTCGACGAGCAGCGTGAACGCGCGCTGCCGAACATCGGCCGACGGCGCGCGCGCGCCTTGTCCGCGTAAGCCCACTGCGGTCATGAGCTGATTCGCGGCCGCCTCGGCCTCGACGACTTCGTCGATCGTGAGTCCGGTCTTGTCTTTCACCGCATCCCAGGTCTCGCGAAGCGCGGCGGCGAGCTGCAGCACGTCGAACGACACGTTCTTGTGACCGTGCGCCTGCGCTAGCTCTTCGGCCACGCCGGGTGGCAGGAGCTTGCGCGCGATCAGCGAACGGACCTCGGCCCGAAGCAGATCGCGGCGGTCGGTCACGAGGGCGACGAGCGGAGCGATGTCGGCGCCGCTCTCGATCGCGCGATGCCGTGCGTGCGCCTGCAGCGCGGCCCGCGCGATGAGCTCGAGGCGGTCGATGGGCTCCACCATCACTTCGCCGACGAGTGCGACCAGCGCCATGCGTTGCTTCTGGATCTCGGGCACGGCGCCGAGCACCACGACGGCAGCCGACGTCACGTCGAGGTTGACCGGGAGCAGCGTGCGAGCATCGAGCGCCATCAGCTCGTCCATCACGAGGTCGAGCGGCTGCGGTGCATGGGGGTCGAAGTCGATCGGGCCTAGCTCGGGGGGCTTCATGTTCGGGCTCTCCAGACGCGGGAAATCCGCTGTCTGCCTGCTTATCGGACGCTCTCCGAGACCGTTGCGTGGGGCGAGCACCTCGAGTGCTCGAAATCGAGGCCGAGCTTCGAAGCGAGCACTCGCTGTGCTCGGTGACGAACCCGAGCCTGGTCCAGGAGCACTCGCTGTGCTCGGTGACGAACCCGAGCCTCGTCTAGAAGCACTCGTTGCGCGAGGTGACGAACCCGAGCCTTTTCTAGAAGCACTCGTTACGCGAGGTGACGAAGCCCAGCTTCGTCGGAGCTCATGCGGACCAAGCTCGCAGCGCAATGTCGACGGCTGACGCGCATCGAGTGTCGTCGCGCTGCGCCGCTTGGCGTGTTGGGTGCGCACGCTGTGACTCGGAGCAACGGCCGGGTACGAAACGCACGCGAGAACCCGGACGGCATGCGGCGTGAATGGGCGTCACCTCGTGCTGCGCCCGTCGAACGTCGTCCTCGCGTCGGTCGCCCTCGCGGCATGTCACGGTCCGGCGCCGCTCGGCACGATCGACGCCGCGTGCGCGCTCGACGCTG
>JAYVCF010000002.1:0-16812 GCA_043750095.1 Deltaproteobacteria bacterium | reverse complement strand
GGCCGTCGGCGCCATCGCCCCCGCGGCGAACAGGAGCGCCAGCGTGGCGGCGACGATCGAGCCCAATCTCAGCGTCAACTTCATGGTGCGCAGCTCCCGGTGCGAGGCTCGAGCGTTGGCGAGAGGAGCCGCGGGGACTCCCCTATGGCGGTTCATGTCCGGTGCCACGGGATGCTTCACCGAATCGTACGGCGCGAGTCATCTCTGGCCGATCGAGCTCATCCCGCGACCTGCTACGTTGCTCCGCCCGATGCCGCGCCGCCCCGAAGTCCTCGCGCCCGCCGGCGATCGCGCCTCCATGGAGGCCGCGGTGCAGGCCGGCGCCGATGCCGTCTACTTCGGAATTCCGGGCTTCAACGCCCGCGCGCGCGCCACGAACTTCGACACGGCGGAGCTCGGCGAGACGCTCTCCTATCTCCATGCGCACGGCGTTCGCGGGTACGTGACGCTCAACACGCTCGTGTTCGACGACGAGCTGCCTCGTCTCGAAGCCGCGGTGCGCGCCTGCGCCGATGCCGGCGTCGACGCGGTCATCGTCCAGGATCTCGGCGTCGCGCGCATCGTGCGAGAGATCGCGCCGTCCCTGCCCATCCATGCCTCGACGCAGATGACGTGCACCGATGCGGCGAGCGTGGAGCTGGCACACTCGCTCGGGGCGACGCGCGTGATCCTCGCGCGCGAGCTCTCGCTCGACGACATCCGCGTGATCCGCGCGAGCTCGAGCGTGGAGCTCGAGGTGTTCGTGCACGGCGCGCTCTGCATCGCGTACTCGGGCCAGTGCCTCACGAGCGAGGCGATCGGGGGGCGCAGCGCGAACCGCGGCGCGTGCGCGCAGGCCTGTCGGCTTCCGTACGAGCTGGTGGTCGACGGAGCGCTCCGCGATCTCGGAGAGAAGGCATACCTACTCTCGCCCGAGGATCTCGAGGCGAGCACGGTGGTGCCCGAGCTGGTCGCGCTCGGCATCTCGTCGCTCAAGATCGAGGGACGTCTCAAGGGTCCTGCGTACGTGGCCGCGACGACGAAGCTCTATCGCGCGGCGATCGCCGCGGCGCTGGGTCGCGGCGCGGCGCCGAGCACGGAGATGCGCGAGCTCGCGCTCCAGACGTTCACGCGCGGCTCGGGGACGGGCTTCTTCGAGGGCGTCGATCACCAGCGTCTCGTCGACGGGCGCACGTGTGATCACCACGGCCTCGTCGTGGGCGAGGCGCTCGGCCGCCGCGTGGTTCGCGGGCGCGCGTACGTGGCGGTGCGGACGTCGCGGAGGATCGAGCTGGGCGACGGGATCCTCGTCGAGGGCGGGTTCGGCGGCGAGGGCGAGATCGGCGGTCGCGTGTGGGCGATCGAGAGCGAGAGCGAGAGCGAGAGCGAGAGCGAGAGCGAGAGCGAGAGCGAGAGCGAGAGCGAGAGCGAGAGCGAGAGCGAGAGCGTTCTGGTCTGGCTCGGGCCCGAGAAGGCGATCGGCGAGGTCGGCGTCGGGCGGCGCGTGTTTCGCACCAACGATCCGCGGGCGACGAAGGCGGCGCTCGACTTCGCGCGCGCTCGCGTTCCGATCGACGTTCGCATGAGCGGCGTGATCGGGGAGCGGCCGACGCTGGACGCGACCACGGAGCGCGGCGTGAGCGCCCGGGTGACGCTCGACGCCGACCTGCTCCTTGCCGACCGAAGCCCGCTCGATGCCACGATGCTGCGCGAGAAGCTCGATCGGCTGGGGGAGACGCCCTTCGAGCTTCGGGACGTGGCCCTCGAGGTCGAAGGCGCCGCGCGGATCGCGCCCGCGTCCATCAACCGCGCGCGTCGAGAGCTCGTGGCCTCGCTCGAGGCGCAGATGCGGGGCGTCACGCGCCCCACGACGTCCACGAGCAGCGTCGATCTGCTCGCGCGCGCGATGCCGCCCGATCGCGCTCCGCCGCCGCCCGGGCTCTTCGTGCTCTGTCGCAACGTCGTGCAGGCGCGCGCCGCGGTGGAAGCCGGCGCATCGGGCGTGGTCCTCGATTTCCTCGAGCTGGTCGGCACCGGCGAGGCCGCGCGCGAGCTGCTCGCGGCGGGCGTGCACGTGACCACGGCGCCGCCGCGCATTCGCAAGCCTGGCGAAGAGAAGATCGAACGCTTCCTTCGCGGCCTCTCCCCCTCGGCGACGCTGGTGCGGAGCCTCGGTGCGCTCCACGAGCTCGCATCGGCCCCGAAGGACGCACCGCCGGCGATCGGTGACTTCTCGCTCAACGTCACCAACCGCGTCGCCGCGAGCGAGGTGCTCCGCCGCGGGCTCTCGGCGTTCACGCCCTCGTTCGATCTCGACGAGGCTCAGCTCGTCGCGCTCGTCTCGGGGCCGCTCGGCGCATGGGCCGAGGTCGTGGTGCACCATCCGATGCCGCTCTTTCACATGGAGCACTGCGTGATCGCCGCCACGCTCAGCACCGGAAGCGATCATCGCACCTGCGGCCGGCCCTGCGACACGCACAAGCTCGCGCTGCGCGATCGAACGGGGATGGATCACCCGCTCGAGGCCGACGTCGGCTGTCGCAACACGGTGTTCCACGCGGCCGCGCAGAGCGCAGCGAGCCTCGTGCCCGCGCTGCGCGGCGCCGGCGTTCGGCGGTTCCGCATCGAGCTCGTGCGTGAGGAGCCCGACGACGTGCGGAGGATCGTGCGCGCGTACCGCGATCTGCTCGACGGCAAGCGAAGCCCGGCCGAGGTCGCGCGGGAGCTGCGCACGGCGGGCGGCTACGGCGTGGTGAAGGGCTCGCTGCGCGTATTGCCCTAGGCGCGTTTCTGCTATGTAGCGCCGGTTCACCGAAGAGGAGGCGCACGCATGGAACCCACGCTCGCACAGGTCGATCCCGAGATCGCTGCGCTCATCCAGCACGAAGAGAAGCGGCAGCGCGACGTCGTGCGGCTCATCGCCAGTGAGAACTACGCCTCGCGCGCCGTGCTGGAAGCGGGCGGCACGGTGCTGAACAACAAGTACAGCGAGGGCTACGCAGGCAAGCGCTACTACCAGGGGCAGCACAACATCGACGCGATCGAGACGATGGCGATCGTGCGCCTCAAGCGCCTGTTCGGCGCCGATCACGTGAACGTGCAGCCGTACTCGGGCTCGCCCGCCAACCTCGCGGTGCACTACGCGTTCTGTAAGCCCGGCGACAAGACGGTCGGCCTCGGGCTTCCGGCCGGTGGCCACCTCACGCACGGCTGGAAGGTCTCGATCACCGGGAGCTACTTCGACGCGCATCAGTACGGCGTGCGCGAGAGCGACCACCGCATCGACATCGATCAGGTGCGCGCGCTGTGTCGTGAGCACCGGCCGAAGATCGTCTGGTGCGGCACGACGGCGTATCCGCGACACATCGACTACGCCGCGTTCGCCGAGATCGCGAAGGAGGTCGGCGCCATCCTCGTCGCCGACGTCGCGCACGTCTCGGGTCTCATCGCCGGCAAGGCGCACCCGAGCCCCGTCGGCCTCGCGCCGATCGTGACGAGCACCACGCACAAGACGCTGCGCGGTCCGCGCGGCGGGATGATCCTCTGCGATGCAGCGCATGCAGCGGCGATCGACAAGGCCGTGTTCCCGGGCCTGCAGGGTGGGCCTCACGGAAGCGCGATCGCCGCGCTCGCCGTCGCCGCCAAGGAGGCGCTCGAGCCCAGCTTCGCGACCTACGCGGCGAACGTGGTCACGAACGCCAAGACGCTCGCCGAGGGCCTGCTCTCGCGCGGCATCACGCTCGTCACGGGCGGGACCGACACGCACCTGGTGCTCTGCGATCTCACGAGCAAGAACGTGTCGGGCAAGATCGCCGCCGTCGCGCTCGAGCACGCGGGCATCGTCACCAACTACAACTCGGTGCCCTTCGACAAGCGCAAGCCCTTCGATCCGAGCGGCATCCGCATCGGCACGCCCGCGACCACCTCGCGCGGCATGGGCCCGAGCGAGATGAAGAAGATCGCTTCGTGGATGGCCGACGTGATCGAGGCGCCCGCGGAACAGAAGGTGATCGACCGCGTGCACGGCGAGGTCCTCGAGATGACCAAGAGCTTTCCCGCCCCGGGCCTGCCGGCCTGAGCGTCTGGCTCAGCTCGCGGCGGCCGCGCCGCGCAGGCCCACGTCGCCGTCCATGATCACGTGCACGGGGATCGACTCGAGCAGCGGCCGCATGCGGCCCTTGTCGAGGAACGCGCGCGCGAATCCCTCCTGAATGCGGCCGATCATCTTCGGAGCGATCCCGCCCGCGACGTACACGCCGCCGCGCGCGATGGTCTTGAGCGCGAGGTTGCCCGCCTCGGCGCCGTAGAAGCGCACGAAGCGATCGACGGCCGAGCGCGCGACCGGATCGGTCCCCTTGGTGCCCGCGATGCCGATCGCCGCTGCCGGATCGCCGGCCTTCATCGCGGCGCGCAGCGCATCGCCGGGCGCGCCGATGCCATCCGCTTCCATCCACTCGACGATGGCGGCGAGCCCTGAGCCCGAGAGCGCGCGCTCCACCGAGACGTGACCGCCCGACAGCTTCTTGCGCATGAACGCGATGAAGCGCGAGTCCTCGTCGTCGCTGGGCGCGAGCGTCGCGTGTCCGCCCTCCGTCGGCAGCACCTGATCGCCCTCCTCGGTGTGCAGGAGCAGCGCCTGGCCGAGCCCGGTGCCGGCGCCGAGGATCGCGACCGGCGCGACCGGATCGGGAACGCCCTCGAGCAGCGTGACGCGCTGATCGGCGGGCACGTAGCGGACGCCGAGCGCGATGCCCTCGAAGTCGTTGAGCACGCGCGTGGGAAGGCCCACCGCCCGCGCGATCGCCGCGGCATCGATGGTCCAGCCGAGGTTCGTCATCTTGCAGACGCCGTGGCTGACGGGGCCCGCGACGGCGATGGAGATGCGCTCGACCGCATGCGCGGTGAACCAGTCGCGCTTGGCCAGGAGCGCATCTTCGAAGGTCTTGAAGTCGCGACCCGCGCCGTGCGCGTGCTCGCCGAGCGCGACGGAGTGCGGCTCTACCGTCGCGATCGCGAAGCGGACGTTCGTGCCGCCGACGTCGAGTGCGAGGACGCGGGTCATGAGCGACAGCCCAACAGGTAGTTCATGAGCCTCCCAATCGTACCAGGGCCACGCGCGCCTCTTCGCTCGAAGGTTCGAGCGCGAGCACGCGCGCATATGCTTCGTGCGCGTCGGCGTTGCGGCCCGCGTGGGTGAGCACGCGCGCGCGAAGAAGGCTGACGACGAAGAGCGCCGGGGCGAGCTTGGCGGCTCGCTCGAGCTCCGCGAGCGCACGATCGGTGGCTTCCTGCTGATGAGGCGCGTTGCAGTGGCGGGCCCAGGCGACGTACGCCGTGAACTCGCCTTCCTCGGGGCAGAGCGCGACGGCCTGTTCGAACGCCGTCAGCGCTTCCTGAAAGCGCTCGCGCTCGAGGGCACGATTTCCGCGGCGGAAGTGGCGCTCCGCCTCGAAGAGACGATCGACGACCTCGTCGGTGGGGACGACGCCCGACGAGACCGATGCGGCAGGCGCGGGTGCCGGTGCGGGTGCCGGTGCGGGCCGGGGCGCGGTCAGCGCGCGAAGCTCATCTTCGTCGAGCTGCGGCGTGGTGGAGTCGTCGTCCCAGCTCTGCGTCAGCGGCGGCGCGATCGGCAGCGCGCCCGAGCTGCGCGAGAGCGCCTTGGTGCCGGAGGACTGCGGCGCGGCGGGCAGCGAAGCGCTGGAGGACGAGAGCGGCTTCTGTCCGCTGCGCGACGACGCGTGGTTCGCGCCCGGTGGCTCGGAGAGACGCTTGCGTGGCCCGTCCTCGAAGCGCACCGCGCCGAGGCAGTGCATCGAGTAGACGAGCTGCGCCACCGCCGCCGGCTTGGTCCCCATGGCGAGGAGCAGCCGCATCGTCGTCGTGCCGTCCATCCGCACCAGGATCGCCTTCAGCTCCACCGGCAATCGCACGCGAGCGAAGCGCGCGAGGCGCTGCGAGTCGGGCACCACGTAGCGATCCATCACGGGCGTGAGCAGGTCCGACAAGCGCGTCGAGGGCATCGCGGCGCACACGCCCTCGTAGACCATCTCGGGCAGCGCGAGCTCGAGCGGCGTCGCGTCTTTCGGTGGCTCGCCCGCCGTCATGCGGTACGCGCCGCGCCGCCATCCGAAGAGATCGAAGAGCTTCTCTCGCGCTTGTTCGGCGAGCATCTCCGAGACCTCGAGCGGCGAGAGCGCACCCATGTCGATCAGGATCTCACCCTGCAGGCCGTGGCCGAGCTTCATGCGACGCACGGACTCGTCGAGCGTGGCCGCGCCGATGCGCTTCTTTCGCAGGAGCAGCTGGCCGAGACACTCGTCGATCAAGTTCGATCGAACGTGCAGCGGCACGCCGCCGCGCAAGTAGACCATCTTCATCGGCGCATCGCCGGTCACCGTGCCGCGTGGCTCGTCTTCGGCCGTGCACACGAGCGCGCCCGTGACGCGCGCCTCGGCCAGGCGCACCAAGAGCGCAGGGAACGCCGTGCTCTCGAAGCGACCCTCCACGGCGTCCGTCGTCGGACCGCTGTCGCGCACAGCCTCCCGCACGCGCACGCCTTCGGCGACGGCCGCCGGATCGTGGAAGGGCGGCGCGGGCTGCGCGGCGGAATGGCGCTTGGCGAGGCGCGTCTCGTCGTTCTTCGGGGACTCGCGTGAGGCGTCCACGTCGGCGGGGCGCGCGGCGGACTCCGCGGTCTTGATGCGATGCGCCTCGAGGATCTGTCGCGCGACGGAGGCCGACGCCCGGACCGTGCTCTCTTCTTCCGCCTCGTTGAAGAGATCGTGCCCGACCTCGCTCTTCAAGATCGAGGTGGTGCGATCGAGAAACGAGAGCGGCGCCGGCGGCAGCTCGCCCGGGCGCGTCGCGCGCGGATCGTGCGGAGGCTTGCGATCGAGCGAGCGGAGGATCTCGGTGAGCTTGCCGAGCGGTGGCTCGCCCACGAACGTCGCGACCGCATCGATGCGCGCTCCGATGGTCGCCAGCGCGGCCGTCTCGGGCTCTTCTTCCGCGATGAGCACCGCGTGCACTTGCCGCCCGCCCGGCGCCCAGCGGATCGACTCGATCGTGGTCGCCCCGTCGCGTCCCGGCAGGAAGTACTCGGCGATGATCACGTCGGCTGGCTCTTGCACGAAGCGATCGATCGCGCGCTCACCGTCGGTCAGCACGACCGGCGCATGACCCGCCGCGACGACTGCGCGCGCGATGCGCTCTCCGCGCACGGCGTCCGGCACGACCACGAGCACGGTCAGCGGAATCACGGGGCGAAGATGCCCCGGATCGTGCCGTGCTGTCGATCTCGATGGGAGGCGTCGAAGACGCGACGATCCCGCCGACGACCCCGACGACGACTCAGTACGGCGACTCGGTGACGAGCGTGCTCGAACCACTCCGGCCGGTTCGGCGTCCGCCGGCCGGTGCGTGGGTCGCCGGAGGGCGCGGGGGGTGCGCGACGCGCGAAGCCAGGCGCGGCGTGCTCGCGGAGGATCCCGCGCGGTGCGCGACCGGCGGCGGAGGCGGCGGGGCGATGGCGTGGAGGCGCACCTGAACGGTGCGGTCGTGGCTTCCGTCGACCGACTGCGTGGCCGTCTCATAGCCGTCGCGCGCTGCGACGAGCGTGTGCGTGCCGCCCTCGATGCGGCGATCGAGCGGGCTCATGACGGGCGCGCCGTCGAGGGTGAGCCGCGCGTCGGACGGCGTGACGGTGACGCGAAGACGATGCGTCGGTACGGGCGGTGGCGCAGGCGGAGCCGCGACGGCGATCGGTGCGGGCGGGGGCACCACGACGGCGGGCGCGATGACCGGCGGCGGCGCGGGCGCGGCGACCGCAGAAGGAGGCGCGATCGTCGCGACCGCTGCCGTCGGCGCGGGCTCGGCGACGACCGGCGCGACAGGAGCGACCACGGCGGGCTCGGTCGCGACCACGATCGACGCCGGCGCGCTACCGACGGGGCTCGGCGGCGTGACGTGCTGAACCGGCGCCCACGTCGTCGGCGGTGGACCGGAGGTGCGGCTCATGTACCAGCCACCCATCCCGAGGACGCCGATCAGCGTCATCGCTGCGACGGCGATCATTCCGTACGGCGGCGCGCTCGGCAGGACGGGCGGATCGTCTCGATACTCGAACGGCTTCTCGACGACCTGCGGCGCCACGGCGACCACGGCGCGCGGAGGGCGCTGCGAGGGACGGACGGGAGCGACCGCAGGCAGATCGGGAAGCGCTGCGGGCGCGACCGGTGCCGCCGCGACCGCTGCCGCCGGGACGACCGGCGCCGCCGCGGTGTGTGCGACGGCCGCAGGCGGAGCGATCGCGGACGCCGTGATCACGAGCGCCGGAGTTGCGGGCGCGGCGGCGACCACGACCGCGGGCACGTCGGGCACCACGACCAACGCCGGAGCGGGCGCGGCCGGGGCGGCTGCAGCTGCTGCGACCACGGGCGCAGGCGCCGCCGTCCACGCTTCCTTCGCGTCTGGCTTCGCGTCGGGCGCAGCCGGCGCGGCTGGACCCGCATTCGTCGGTGCCACGGTGCCCGGCGTCGACTCCCAGACCGCGAAGATCTTCGACGCCTCTTTCTCGAGGCTATCGAAGTCCGTCTCGGCGGCCCAAGCACCGTCTTCTTCGGTGGATCCGCTCGCGGCGGGCGCCGCGTTTCCCGCACCCGTGTCGGAAGGGGTCGTCATTGCTTCGCTCTCTTGCAGCGTAACATGCTCTGCGAAAGAGCGAAAAAACGCCCCCGAGCTTGGGCGCGACTAGGCTTTATCGCTGCCGAAGAGCTGCGCGAGCCGGTCGTCCCACTCGTCGGCGACGCTGGCCATGGTGTGCAGCAGGTCCTCGAACTCTTCGTAGTCGAGGCCGCTCAGCCGGCGAAGCGCCCGCAAATAAACGGCGTCTTTGTCCTTGTCGATCGCGAAGCTCGCGTCGCTGGTGACCAGAAAGTTGAGCTCCAGGAGCCTTCGGTAGAAGGCTTCCCTACCTTCGCGGGGGACCGGCATGATCCGCGAGAGGAAAAGGAGAATGCCGTGCTCCCCGAGCACGTTGATACCGATCGTCGCAGACCCCCGCCGCACGTCCGTGTACCCGTCCTCGTCGAGCGGATCGAGCTCGACGCCCACGGAGCCACCGAAGCGGCGGATGTAGTCGTTCACCATCTCCGTCGCGTCGCGGTACACCCGGGCAGTCGCGCGGTCTTGGTAGGTCGATGTCTCGCTCACGGTGAACCCTCCCGGTCGTGGCGCTCTCGGCCCGACGTTTCTATCCGAGATGCGGCGCGGCGGCTACGGGCAATCGCCCTCGTGGCGTCGGTGCTCGTCGGGTGCGGTGCGCCCGATGAGCCCGCGGCGCGCGACCCGCTCGCCGCGCTCGTCGATCGCGGGCACGGGGCTACCGATGCGCATCGCGATCCCGGACCGAGTGCGGAGGCGGCGATCGTGACCGCCGTCACCGCGACCGCCGCCCGTCCCGACGCGGCCCACGCGCCCCCGCTGGCCCGTGTGGTGATCGCGCTCGATCGGAGCGCCCGCCTCACGCGCGACGATCGTGCGGCGGAGGGCAGCGTTCCGCGCCGCGTCGTGCTCGCGCTCGAGGGCGCTGCGCTCGGTCCGGGTGTCGAGGCGACGCTCTCGGTCGACGCCGCCGGGCTCACGCGCGTCCGCACGACCTCCGACGTCGCGGGCGTTCGCGTCACGCTCGATCTCGAAGAAGACGCGACGCCGCACGTGTACGTGCTGCCCGATCCCGTACGGCTCGTGGTCGACGTCTCGCGTCCCGATCCGAACGCACCCTCCATGGCATCGACGTCGCGCCACCCCGTCCACCTCGTGCTCCTCGACCCGGGCCACGGCGGCGACGACTTCGGCGCGCGCGCGTTCCGCCTGCGCGAGTCGGACCTCACGCTCGATCTCGCGATGCGCACGCGCGATGCGTTGCTGCGTCGTCGCCCCGACATCCGCGTGGTGCTGACGCGCGAGAACGATACCTTCGTCTCGCTCGAGCAGCGCACCGCGATGGCCAACGCGATCGGCGCGGACCTCTTCGTCTCGATCCACCTGAACGCCGCGTGGGAGCCCGTGGATCACGGCGGCATCACCACGTTCGTGCTCGACACCACCAACGATCGACAGGCGCGGCGGCTCGCGGCGCGCGAGAACGGCACGACCGAGGGCGACGTGACGGAGCTCGAACGGATCCTCGCCGGCCTCGAGCGCGGCGAGCAGGGCGCGGCGTCGTCGGTGCTGGCCGAGCGCATCCACCACACGACGTTGTCGGCGGGGCGTCACGTGCTGCCGCGCCTCTACGATCGCGGCGTGCGCTCGGCGATGTTCTACGTGCTGGTAGGCGCGACGATGCCAGCGGTGCTGCTCGAGGCCTCGTTCCTCACGCGGCCGGACGAGGCGGACGCGCTTCGTACCGAGCGCTACCGCGACGCCATCGCAGGCGGCATCGCCGAGGGGATCGCGCGCTACGCCGCTCCTCCGGACTGAGAGCGTGACCGAAAATCGGTCGCGATCTCGCGCGACGCGATACGAGGGGGAGGCTCCACTCCGATTTACTCGGAGTGGAGGGGGCCGCGTATCGGCCCCGGAGAACTGAGAGCTGGATCCACGACGCCCTCACGTCCGGGTCGGTTTCGTCCGCGCGCTCCGTCCGCGGACGTGCGATCCTCGGGCCATCCGAATCGAAGGAGCCTTGGCCATGCATGTTCGCTGCGCAGTCGTCCTCGGACTGGCCCTGATGCTCGCCACCGCCTGCGGGACGGCGACCACGATCGGTGACGATGCAGGCACATCTGCCGACGCCCCCGCGACGAACGTGCCGATCGAGATGGAGGCCAACGTGTATGCGAGCACGCTCTGTCCGCTGCTCGAGAGCTGCTACGGCGCGACCGTCGCCGAGCTGCTCACGAACACGTCGAGCCTCGCTGGGTGCGAGCGCCAGGCCGAGGCGCAGTGGACCAACGGCGCGCTGCCCCGCTACCAGGCCGCGATCGCGATGGGCACGCTGAGCTACGACGGGACGCAGTCGGCTGCGTGCATGGCGGCGATGCAGGCGCTCGGCTGCGCCATCGTGCAGAGCCGCCCGCCGGCGGCTTGTCAGCGGCTCTTCGTCGGTCATGTCGCGATCGGAGGGGCGTGCGCGCTCGACGAAGAGTGCATGGGCGAGGCGTACTGCGCGGCCGACACGGCGTGCCCCGGGAGCTGCCAGCCGCGGGGCGGTGCGGGCGTCGCGTGCACGCGTGACAGCGTCTGCGCCGACGGCCTTCACTGCACCAGCGCGCACTGCTCCGCGCCGGGAGGCGAGGGCGCGAGCTGCCAGGGCGCGACGGGGATCGACTGCGCGGGCGGGCTCATCTGCTCCGGCGGCTCCGCGATGATGGCCGGCATGTGCCGCTCGGTGAGCAGCGTGTTCAGCACGCCGATCGGCGCGGCGTGCAACGTGGGTGAGGGTCGACTCTGCATGCCGGGGCTCTCGTGCGTCGTGATGAGCGCGACGAGCCAAGTGTGTGCTGCCGGCGGGCTCGCGATCGGCGCGGCGTGTCACCTCGCCCTGCCGGATCCGTGCGCCGCGGGCGCGTTCTGCCAGGGCGCCAATCTCGCGACAGGTCACCTCGATGGAACCTGCGCCGCTCTGCCCACGGCTGGGCAAGCGTGCGCGACGGAGCTCGTCGGATCGCGCTGCGCGGAGAGGTTTCACTGCAACGCGATGTCGGTCTGCGCCGCCGTCCACGAGACGGGCGGCAGCTGCAGCGAGCCTGCCGACTGCATCGACGGCCACTGTGCTGCCGGGACCTGCACTGCGCCCGGCTACTGCTCCTGAGCTGCCCGCGCGTGCGTCGACCGCTTGCTCGATTGCCGAGCGCGAACCACCTTCCGACATTGCGCATGGCCGATGGTGCTGCTCGTCCCGAGCTCGACCTGACGGCACTCGCTCCGATGCTCGGAGCGGTGTGCCAGGAGTATCGCGATCGGCATCGTGCCGCGCTCGCGGCGCGCGTTCGCGCAGGCGAGAGCGGGCTCTCCGTCGCGAGCGCACACGCACGCATCGTCGACGGCATGCTCTCGGCGCTCTTCTGCGCGGCCGACGCGACGCTGCGCTCGCGGGGACAGAAGGCGCGCCTCGCCCTGGCCGCAGTGGGCGGCTACGGGCGCGGGCATCTCGGGCTATCGAGCGATCTCGATCTGATCGTGCTGACGGAGCGGGCCGATGATCCGCGCGCGGCGCAGGTGGCCGAGGCGCTCCTCTATCCGCTCTGGGATCTCGGCCTCGAGATCGGCCACGCGGTGCGAGAGGTCGAGGGCACGCTGCTGCTCGCGCGCGACGATCTCCGAACCGCGACGATGCTGCTCGACGTCCGCCGCGTGGCCGGCGATGCGGGCCTCGTCGAGGATCTCTTGCGCGGCGCGCGCCGACAGGTCTTCGACCCCGGCGGGACGGAGATCGTCGAGAAGCTGATCGCGGAGCGCATCACGCGTCACGAGCGCTTCGGCGGCTCGCGCTACCTGCTCGAGCCCGACGTGAAGCACGGCTGCGGCGGCCTGCGTGATCTCGACATCGTGTTGTGGGCGACGCAGATCCGAAAGGGCGCGAAGACTCCCGAAGAAGCCGTGCGCGCGAGCCTGCTCGTGAGCCGCGAGGCGGAAGCGCTCACGGCGGCGCGCGAGGCGCTCTGGACGATCCGCCAGGAGCTGCACCTGCGCGCGGGCCGACGTCAGGATCGGCTCACGTTCGAGGACCAAGAAGAGGTGGCCGTGCGCCTCGGCTACACCGACGACGCGAGCGCGAGCGCGCCCGGCATGCTCGGCGTCGAGCGCTTCATGCAGGGCTACTACCGCCACGCGCGCGCGGTCGAGCAGGTGGGGGAGCGCGTGCTCGAGGCGGCGGTGCAGCCCGAGCGACGCGAGCGCGCGCGCAGCGACGACAACGGCGACGGCACGCTGGTGTTCGACGCGCGCATCACCTTCAAGGACTCCGAGACGCTCGCGTCCGATCCGGCGCTCGCGCTACGCCTCTACCGTCAGGTGATGCGTCGTGGCTTGCCCGCCTACGGGTTCGCGCGCGAAGCGGTGGCGCGCGTCGCCGCGGATCTCGCCTGGTGCGCACGTCTTCGCGAGAGCACGGAGGCGCGTGAGATCTTCCTCGAGCTGCTCTCGACGAGCGCCGAGGCACCGCCGCGACCTGGCTCCACGCGCTCTGGCTCGATCCTCGGCGAGCTCCACGAGGTCGGCCTGATGCTGGCGATGCTGCCCGAGTTCGAGCCCGTCACCGGCCGCGTGCAGCACGACATCTATCACGTGTACACCGTGGACGTTCACTCGATCGCGGCCGTCGATCGGCTGCGCGCGGTGCTGCGCGGCGACCAGGCGGAAGAGCTCCCGCTCGCCACGCAGCTCGCGAGCGAGGCGCCCTCGCGTGTCGCGCTCTTCGTCGGGGTTCTGCTCCACGACGTCGGCAAGGGCCGCGGTCGCGATCACTCGGTCATCGGCGCGGAGCTGGCCAAGCCCGCCGCGCTTCGGCTCGGCCTCTCCGAAGAGGACGCCGCGCACGTGGAGTGGCTCGTACGCGACCACTTGCGCCTCTATCACTGGGCCATGCGTCGCGACACGAGCGACCCCGCCACGCTGCGCGAGATCGTGGACGCCATCGGGACCGTCGAGCGCCTGCGCGACCTCTATCTCCTCACGCTGGTGGACCTCGGTACCACGAGCCCGACGGCGCTCTCCTCGTGGAAGGCGCGGATGCTCGACGACTTGTTTCTGGTCGCGCGCTCGGCGATCGAAGCGGCCGCGGCCGGGACCACGCCGCCCTCCCGCGCGGCACAGCTGCGCGCACAGGCCCGCGCGACGTACGAAGGGGCAAGCGGAGGGGAGGCGACGCTCGCGTTCATCGCCGAGATGCCGGACCGCTACCTCGTCACGCACGGGCTCGCCCTCGCACCAGAGCACGCGGTCATCGCACGCGCGCGCGGCGAGCTTCGCGTTCACGTGGCCGCCACGCATCACGCGGGCGCGCTCGAGGGCGATGCGGAGCTCGTCGTGGTCGCCGACGACCGACGCGGCCTGCTGGCCGACATCGCCGCCGTGCTCGCGGGCAACCGTCTCGCCATCCAGAGCGCGCACATCTACACGCGTCAGCGCGCGACGGGCGCCGAGGCGTTCGACGTGTTCCAGGTGCGCCGCCACGGCGCGGGCGACAGCACGCCGCTCGAAGAGGCTACGGTCGCACGCGTCGCGCGCGATCTCGAGGGCCTGCTGGGCGGGACGCTGCCGCTCGCCGATGTGCTCGCGCGTCGGCCCACCACGCCGTCCTGGGCCGAGCGCAAGCGGCCCGCGGTGAAGACCGAGATCCTGATCGACAACGACGTCTCGCCGCGCTTCACGGTCATCGACGTGTTCACGCTGGACCGCTTCGCGCTCTTGCACGCGATCGCGCGCGCGCTGCACGAGGCAGGGCTCTCCATCGCGCTCTCGAAGGTGTCCACCGAGGGCGAGCGCGTCGCCGACGTGTTCTACGTGTCGGGCGCGGACGGCGGAAAGATCATGGAGCCGACGGCGATCGAGTCGATCCGCGCGTCGCTCGTGCGTGCGATCGAGGCGCTTGCACAGCCGAGCCCCAGCAGCGTACAGCCTGCGGCATGATCATCGGGCCCCGGCTGATCGTCTTCGCGCTCCTCGCGCTCGCGTGCACGCCGACCTCGCATGGTTCGTCGCGATCGGACACGACGTCGGGCGGTGACGCGACCTCCGACGGCGGCGAAGGGATCATGTTCGAGGACGAGGCCGAGGCCGCCGCAGCGCCGCCGGCCTCGCCCGAGGTGACCGAGGCCGAGAACACGCTCGCGGAGGGCCGGCCTCGCGAGGCGCGCGGGATGCTCGAGGCGGTGGTGGCCGCGCATCCGGAGGATCTCCGTGCCTGGCTCGATCTCGGTCTCGCGCGCGAGATGCTCGACGATGTTCCGGCGGCTGAAGAGGCGTATCGCTCGGCGCTTCGGGCGAACCCCGAGTTCACCGAGGCGATGAACAATCTCGGCACGCTCTTGCGCGACACCGATCGGCTCGACGACGGCATCGCGATGCTCCGTCACGCGATCGAGATCCGCCCCGGCTTCGCGTCGGCGCACTTGAACCTCGGCCTCGCGCTCGAAGACGCGGGCGACGACGCGGGCGCGGCGACCGAGTACCGCACGGTGATGCGCCTCGCGCCGCGCGAGCCCACGTGTCGGACCCAGCTCGGGCTCATGCTCTTGCGTAGCGGCGACCGAGCGCAGGCGCTGATCGAGCTGCGCCGCGCGCTTCCCCTCGCGGACGACGATCGCGCCACGCTCTCCGCGATCGGAAGCGGCCTGCGTCGCGCGGGCGACCCTGCGATGGCGGTGCGCGCGCTCAACGAGGCGATCCAGGCCGACGAGACACCCGCGCCACCGGCCATCACTGCCGAGCTCGCGCTCGCCGAGTTCGCCGCGGGCTCGCATCCGGAGGCCGAGCAGCGCCTGCGCGCTCTGCTCGCGAGCGATCCGGACTACGCAGCGAGCCACTATTTGCTGGCGAACATGCTCGCCGCGCGGCAGGCGTGGACCGACGCAGCGAGCGAGTACCAAGCGTTCATCCGCGCCGCGCCGAGCGCCGCAGAAGCCGCCGACGCGCGCGGGCGCCTCGCGTTCGTCCAGCGACAGCACTGAGCACGATCTCGACCGGAGTCGTCCGCGGGCGGGGAGTACGACCTCGCGAGACGTCGTGTGCGAAGCTGAGCGCGGATGCCCGCACTCAGTTGGTCGACGGCTGCGTCGCTCCTCGTCACGGCGGCGGAGGTGCTCTCGATCGCGTTCATCCCGCTCGTGCTGCTCCGGAGGAAGGAGCCTGCCTCGACGTTCGCGTGGATCTTCGTGCTGCTCGCGTTCCCGGCGCTCGGGATCGTTCTCTTCTGGTACCTCGGGCGTGATCGCATTCGCCGGCCGGTGCGCACGCGCAAGGTCGTGAACCAGCCGCTGCGGACGCGCCTGCTCGATCGCGTGACGGGCCAGGTGTCGCTCGCGGAGCGCAAGACGGTGATCGACGCCGCGCCCGTCCAGCTTCGCGGCGTGATGCGCCTCGCGGCGAGCATGGGGCGCGCGGACGTGCTCACCGGCAACACGGTCGAGGTGCTCGTCGGCGCACCGAAGACGTACGACGCGCTCGTCGCCGCCATCGAGGGCGCGCGCGATCACGTTCACCTGCAGTACTACGTGTTCCGCGCCGACGACGCGGGCTCGCGCATCGTGCATGCGCTCGAAGCGGCGCGCGATCGCGGCGTCGAGGTGCGCTTGCTCTACGACGGGTTCGGCTCCGCCGGGCTCGGGCCGCGTCTGCGCACCCTGCGAAGGAAGGGCGGTCGCTCGGCCGCGTTCTTTCCGCTCGATCCCATCCGCAAGGCCGCCACGATCAACCTCCGCAACCACCGCAAGCTCGTGGTGGTCGACGGACGCATCGGATTCTGCGGCGGCATCAACGTCAGCGACCGCTTCGTCTCCTGGCGCGACGTGCACCTGCGCGTGGAAGGCCCGTCCGTCGCGCAGATTGCCGCGGTGTTCGCGGAGGACTGGTTCTTCGCCACGCGCGAGGACCTCGTCGCTGACCGCTACGTTCCGACGCTGAGCGCCGTGGGCACGACCACGATGCAAGTCGTCGAGAGCGGTCCGGATCAGACGCTCGAGCGCATTCATCGCCTCTACTTCGCCGCCATCGCCGCGGCGCAGTCGCGCGTCTGGATCACGACGCCCTACTTCGTACCCGACCGCGCGATCTTCATGGCGCTGACCACGGCGGCATCGCGCGGCGTGGACGTTCGCATCCTCACCAACG
>JAYVCF010000001.1:0-5943 GCA_043750095.1 Deltaproteobacteria bacterium | reverse complement strand
CCTGCGGATGGTCACCGCGCTCGGCCCCGGCGAGCGCGCGGCGATCGCCCTCGCCGCCGAGCGCGCGGGCTCTCTGCTGCTCTTGGACGATCGACTCGCACGTAGGCACGCGGCCCTGCTTGGGATCGATCTCGCCGGAACGCTCGCAGTGCTGTTGCGCGCGAAGGAGCAGGGTCACCTCGCTGCGGTGCGCCCGGTCCTCGACCAATTGGAGTCCGCCGGCTTTCGTCTCGGCGAACGAACGAGACGCTTGGTTCTGGCGCGCGCGACTGAGGAGTAGGCGCGAACGCGACGAGATCAGCCCCAGCCCCGCAGCTTGTTCTCTTGCTCCTGATAGAGCCGAAGCGCCGTACGCACCACGGCGTTCGCCTCGTCGGCGCCCACCATGTCGTCGACGCGCACGCTCTTGGCCTCGAGGATCTTGTAGTCCTGGAAGAACCGCTGGATCTCGCGCCAGGTGTGCTTGGGGATCTCGTCGAGGTCCTTGTACTGCTCGAACGCGGGATCGTGGACGTGCACCGCGATGATCTTGTCGTCGCCTTTCCCCTCGTCGAGCATGCGCATCACGCCGATGGCGCGCGCGCGCATGATCGAGAGCGGATGCACCGACTCGTTGCCGAGCACGAGCACGTCGAGCGGATCGCCGTCGTCGCAGTAGCTGCGCGGCAAGAACCCGTAGTTCGCCGGGTAGTGCACGGCGCTGTAGAGGACGCGATCCACACGCAGCATGCCCGACGGCTTGTCGAGCTCGTACTTGACCTTGCTGCCCTTGGGGATCTCGATGACGACGTTGAACCCGTTCTCGAGGTCGTGCTCGGGATTGGGGAGATCATGCCAGGCGTGGACCATGCCGCGAGTATGCGCGAGAGGTGCGGGCGAGCGCGAGCGTGCGCGTGACGAGCCGCTGAGGTTGGGCGCGCACGACCGCTGCCGCCCCGAAGTCGTCCGTCGCCGCGTTCGCGGGAGCCAGGATCGAGGGGTTTGTCGGCGTCACTGACCAGAGCGCGCGCCGTGAGCTCGAGCGCCGAGCCGACGTGTTCTCGCTTGGTGTCGTTCTGTCGAGATGAGCATCACGAACGCAATCCGCCCCGTGGACCCGCAAGAGATCGGGAGGTGTGGTTGACACCACCATCCGGCGAGCCGGACACTGATCCCGAGTCGAACAGGAGGGCGCGATGCGGCGAGTCGTTTGGTCGCTCGGGGTCGCGGGGCTACACGTCGCGTTCTTGCTCGGTGGGCTGGCCAGCGCGATGGGGTGCGAGGACGCTCGGGCGTCCGGCGCGATTAGAGAGGACTTGCTGTGGCGCCCCGTGGACGCCGTCGCGCTGGACACCGCGCCACCTGGCTCGGTCTCGCTCTCGCGCCGGAACGCGGTCGTGCGGACGACCTCGAACTGCGGCGGGATCCTCATCGCACCGCGCGTGATCGCCACAACCGCGCATTGCGGCCATCCGACGGCCGTGGCCTTCGGCCAGGCCTGGCCCTTCGACATGTTCGGTACGTTTGTCCCGCGGCAACGCGCGGAGGTGATCGGCTGCTTCGTTCATCCCGGCGTGCTCGCCGATGCCGCCACCATGACCTGCGGGCTCCCGGGGCCGACATGCGACGACATGGCGCTCAACCCGACGCGACATCGCACGAGCCTCGACTGGACCCTGCTGGTGCTCGATCGCCGTGCGGACGATCGCGCTGCAACGGGCACGACGATCGACGCGACGCCGGCCACGCTCGCGACGCCGACCGACGTGGCGCCGACTGCGGGAGGGCCGGCGGTCGTGCGCTGGGTCGACCGTGCGTTCGGGCCCCTGGAGCCGGCGCTCGGGCGCGTCTACGCGCTGGTCGACTTCGACAGCGTGGCCCCCATCGTGGACCCGAATCCGCTCCACGGCTTCCTGCCGACGGACGGCGCGTATACCATCTTCGCGCCGCACGGAGCGGAGACGCTGGGCATCGAGCTCTCGGACTCGGGGGGCTCATTCTACGCCGGCGATCCGGAGCTCGGGCCGATCTCGCTGGTCGCGCTGGTCACGCGCGGGCATCCGACGAGCCCATTTCTCGACGCCGGCCCCGACGACGCGGGCACCGCCCACAACCCAGACGTGCTCGGAACGCGCCCCGTTTGGGATGGGATGCCGACGTCGAGTGCTTCTTCCACGACGTCATGGGGGCGGATGGCTTCGTCAGCGTTCCCGGATACGGCACCCTGGGACGCATCTACGTCGGGCCAGCCGATCGACCAATGTGTCTCCCTCCTGGGTGCACACCGGATCGCGCGGATCCGGACGGGGACGGCCTCGACGGCACCGACGCGGACCCGCTTCGCTCCCACGACGACTGCCCGAACGACCCCGATCCGGATCAGGCCGACAGCGACCAGGACGGCGTCGGCGACGCCTGCGATCTATGCCCGTTCTTCCGGGATCCGGCGCAAGTCGATGGCGACGGCGATGGCGTGGGCGATGCGTGCGACAATTGCCCCGCCGCGCGCGACGGCGACGTCAGCACTTACAATCCGAGCCAGAGCAACTGCAACGTCGACGTCGAGCTCGCCAGCGGGGCCTGCGATCGATCGATCGTCGGCAGCGGCTGTGCGACGAGTATGTCGCGGCCGGTCGGCGATGCGTGCGACCCGAACCCGTGCGGCCGGACCGCATTCGACCTCGGCAGCACCCAGACGTTCTCGGTCGGACCCGTCGGGAGCCCGACACCGACGCAGTTCTTCGTGTCCGATCGGATACACGTGCAGGGGATCATGCACAGCGCAGCGATCCGGAATCCGTCGGCGCTCGCGACCGCGTTCAGGTACTGCCGGTGCACGTTCCCCGCTGTGGCCGACGACCTCGGCTCCCGGCGCCAGTGCGCGACCGCAGCCTTCGGCGGTTGCGTGGTCGCATCCACGCTCCCAGGCGCCGGGACTCCGACGGGACCGCCGGGTACGGACACCGTCGCGCACGGGTTCATCACCGCTGACTACGACAGTGCACATCGACCGCCTGCGGGTGTCCCGACCCCGCCGTGGCGTCACCCCACTCTGACCACCGCGACCGACTTCTTCCCGAGGTACCACTTCTACGTCGAGCTCGGGACCGGAACGCCGGTGACGGTCGATGGTAGCTACGACTGGGCCCTCTGGCAGACGGACGTCCCGCGCTGGGCTGACCTCTACCTTGACCCGCCGCGCTCCACGGGTGGCGTGCTCACCGACCCAGTGTTCCCGGGCGTCGTCTGGACGAATACTGCACCCGCCGGTGGCGCGATCGAGGAGCTCGAGAGCCACTACGAGTCCGGCCCGATGGCGCCCGCACGGCTGTTCGCACTGCCGCCGGAGGGCTCGCTCCGGCACCTCTGGCCGATCCCCGACTGCGTGCGCAACGGGCAGATCCCGTGCCTCGGCTACCCCGCGTGGATCCACATGGGCCCTGGGCTTCATGTCTTCTCGGCGACCATGAGCAGCCAGGGATCGATCGACGCGAGCGCGGTCTATCCGAGCCAGCCGGCGTTCGGCGCGAGCGATCTCGTGTGGACCCACGCCGCGGAGCCGGCGGCGATGATCCGCCCCGATCGCACCCTGCGCCTGATCGCAAGCTCGCCCGATGCTGGGCAGATCCCGGAGGTGCTGCGGCTCACGCAATATGGCTACACGCCGGTTGACTACCGACCCGAGTGTCCAGGCGGTCCCAATTGTCCACCGCCCGCATGTAACTCCCAGCAGTGCTTCGCGGCGCCGCTCGCACGGGCGCTCGCTCCGGCGGTGAGCCCGGTGCTCGTGCTCTCGGCCATGCGCGGCGAGCTCTTCGTGATCGGCCGCAGCGTGCAGGTCGTCGATATCGACGCGCCGCTCGTCGATGGCTACGCGCGGCGGACGCTACCGCTCGGGCGCGTCAGGCTCGGGACGCTGCTCGCCGCGACCTACGACGCGATGAGCGACCGCCTCTTCGTCCTCGACGAGGTCGCCCCGGCGCGCCGCCGTGATCCCGCGCTCGCGCGCCTGGTCGCGATCGATCCCAACGACGGCGCGACGCGCGTCGTCGCGAGCTGGCCGCGGCTGGGTCGCTCGACGCTGTTCGCGCTCGGCGCCGCGCAGGACGGACGCCTCTATCTCGCTGCCAGCGGCCCGCGCGAACGCCACATCCTCGTCTCGATCGAGGCTCCACCGCCCATGCGGCATGCCCACGACCACGAGGAGCACGACATCCGAGTGCGAGAGGTCGGTCGCGGGGATGGGCGCCTGCTCTCGGACTCCACCTACGCGACTGCGTACGCGATCACCTTCGTCGTCACGCGCGCTGGCACCGAGCAGGTCGTCGCTTACACACCTCAGGAGCATGGCGCGCACGACGGTGACGACGATTGCACGCGCGACGTGTCCTGAATGCGGGCCCGAGCCAAGACGGTCGTGCTGAGCGCGGCACTCGTCGCTTGCAGCGGCGCTGGGGCGCTCGACGTCGGCGTCGACGCGGGCGTCGATGGCGGCACGGACACCAGGGTCGACTTGGGCCACGACGCGGGCGTCGATTCGCCGTCGTTCGTCGACGCGGCGTCCGATGCGTCGTGCGCGACGCCACGCGATGGCGCGATCGACGCGACGGTGCTCGACGCATCGCCCGGCATCGATCCGGACTGGCGGAGCGTCGCAGGCTACGGCGCGGAATGCGATGTGGCAGCCGCGCTCCATCCCGAGGGCGCGATGGCGTTCCACTGGGAGCCCTGCGCCGGCGCGCTACCCGATTGCCAGATGACGGTCATCGACTGGGCTCCCGCTCCGCTCGACCGAGTCGTCGGAGTCAACGGCGGCAACGACGAGCGCGGCACCCTCGAGTGGCACTTCGCAGCGCGCGGAGCGATCGTCGAAGACTACCTGGTCGTCACCCGTGGTACGCGTGTGATGGCGGCCTGGCGGATACGACTCGTTGGAATGCATGCGTGCGCTCCGAGCCTCGCGCTGAGCGCCGACGGAGTCGCGGTGGACGACTACATCGCGCCTGCGACCGGCCCGGCGACCGAGCGCGTTGCAGTTGCGTCCTGGGCGAACCTCGCGACGTTGCTGGGCCCGGTCTGGCGTTCCACCGCGGCCGAGATCCCGGCGGGCTCGTTCCTCGAAACGCCGAGCACGAGCGCGACGACGTTCGCGGCGATGACACCGGCAGGCGCGATCATCGTCGCGGAGCCTCCACGCGGCGGACTCGTCGGCCACGGCGCGTACCCCGTCGTCGTCGGGCACGTCGTGATGTGGAACTGGGGCGACGCTGCGGGCGCGCGCGGCATCCACGCTGCGACCCTCGGCGGAGGCGAGGTCGAGCTATACCGCGCTCCCACGGGCACACACACCTTCAGCGTGCGCTCCGAGGGGACATGGATCGCGTGGCGCGCGGGAGCGAACGACCCGACCGGCGCGACCTCGGCGCTCAACGAGCTCTGGGCGGCACCGTACGCCGAGACCGGCCCGCTCGACGCGCGCTTGCTGCGCACCGATCTCGTGGGCGACGAGTACCTCGGCACCGTAGGCGACGGTCTGTACGCGAACATCGGGCCCGACCCGACGGGCACGATCACCGCCGTCGTCGTAACGTCGCTCGCGGACGGTTCGCGACGATACGTGCTCCTGCCTACGCCGGACGAGTGCAACACCGGGTGGTGGCTGGACCCCGCGGAGGTCGCGTGGGTGACACGCGACGAGGTCGCGGTACCCATGCACTACGTCAACCATCCTGCCGGTCTCGAGTCATTCGACGCGGTGCTTCGCTTCGACATCCGGGACCGCCCGGCGGAGCCCATCCCCCATGTGCCGTAGGCCGTACGCGATCACCCTTGTCGTCACGCGCGCTTGCACGGAGCAGGTCGTCGGGCGCCGCGGCGACGGAGGATACCGCGGCGGTGCAACCGACGAGCAGCGCCAGTACTGAACTTCGGAAATGCCATCCGCATTTCCGGACGGAGGTACTC